>NZ_CP035501.1:4220416-4520833 GCF_004135585.1 Sphingosinicella sp. BN140058
GGCGCATGCGCCTGCCCGATCCAGGCTCGTCGCCGTTCGGATCGTCTACGGTGTCTGCTCGGTCGTCTTCGGCCTCGCCCACTTCATCGCCATCGACGGGACGGCGGGGATGGTGCCCGAATGGCTGCCGGGCAGCGGCCGTTTCTGGGCGGGCTTCACCGGCCTCTGCCACCTTGCCGTCGCCGCAGCCTTGTTCGCCAATCGTCTCGCCATCCCGGCGACGCGGCTCGCCGGCCTGATGTATCTGGGCTTCGCCGCCTTGTGCTGGCTGCCGGGCGCGATCACCCATCCGGATCAGTGGCTGCGCTGGGCGGGGCTCGGCATCAGCCTGGCGATGATGGGCGCGGTCTGGCTGGTCGGCGATCTCCTGCGCGCCCGCGATGTCGCCGCAGAACCCGCTGCGTCCGTCGGCGAGGGCAGCCTCGGCGGTGCGCTCGGGCCGGAGATCGCCTGATCGCCGGTCCCAGCACCGCTTGGCTTTCTGCGGATCTATGCGTCGGCGCGGATGACCTTGATGTCCCGCTCGGCGGCCCAGAGATGCACGTCCTCGCGGCGGAGCGCCGTTGCCATCAGGTCCGGAAACTGGTCCGGCGTGCAGGCAAAGACCGGAATGCCGAGCGCGGCGACGCGGGCGGAGAGCTGCGGATCGTAGGATGGGCGGCCGGTGTCCGTCAGGGCGAGCAGCACGATGACGTTGACACCGGCAACGGTCAGGCGGGTGAGGCGGTCGACGAGCGAGGCGGCGTCGCCGCCCTCGTACATGTCCGAGATCAGGATCAGGTGGGCTTTCGCCGGCCGCTCGATCCGGCTCTCGCAATAGGCGATCGCACGGTCGATGTCGGTGCCGCCGCCGAGCTGGACGCCGAACAAGACCTCGACCGGGTCGGCGAGTTCCTCGGTCAGATCGACGATGGCCGTGTCGAAGCAGACCAGCTTGGTCGCGACCACCGGGAGCGACGCCATCACCGCCGCGAAGATCGATGCGTAGACGACCGAACTCGCCATCGAGCCCGATTGATCGACGCAGAGGACGACCTCGTCGAGATCGACGATCCGGCGCTGCTGGCGAAGGAAGCCCACCAGATTTTCCGGCACGATGGTGCGGTGCTCGGCCTGATAATGGCGCAGGTTCTTGTGGATGGTGCGCGGTCAGTCGATGTCCCCGAAGCGCGGTCGGCGCGTCCGCCGCGAGCGATCGAGCGCGCCGCGTATGGCATCCGCAGTGCGCCGTTCCAGCCGTTCCATCAACTGGGCGACGACTTTCGCGATCACCGTTCGCGCGGTCTCCTTGGTCTTGTCGGGCATCGCACCGCGCAGCGCGACCAGATCCGCGACCAGGTTGACGTTTGCCTCGATCGTGGCGAGCAATTCGGGCTCGAGCAGCATCTGCCGAAGGCCCTTGCGCTCGAACGCATCCTTCTGAATCACCTGGACGACCGGGGCGGGGAAGAATTCGCGAATGTCGCCCAGCCACTTCGCCACCCTCGGCGCCGACGCGCCGAGCCCGCCACGCCCCTTCTTTTCGCCGTCTCCGTCGCCGTAGAGCGCAGACAGCGCTGCCGACATGCGCTGGTCGGCGGGCGACAAGCCGGCGGCCTCGTCGCCCTCGTCGCCGACGCCCAAAGCCAGCGTCCAGCGGCGTGCGCGTTCTTCGATGGAGTCCTCGCTCATGTCCGGGCTCCCGCTTGCAGCAAGTCCGTTACGCGGGCGACATGGGCCGGCCACGCGGCCGCCGCACCGGGCAGCAAGCGATAGCCGCCGCCGGGGCGGCCACCGCGCGCGAGCAAGGCATCCATCAGCCGCCGCCGCTCCATGCGATCGAGCGCCGAGAAGACTCTTCGGAACAGCGGCAGATTGGCGACGAACGAATCTTCATCAAGGCCGAGCAGCCACTGATCGACCGCGCCGCGCAGCCCTTCGTCATGGATCAAGCGCTGGCCCGCACCGGAGAGAAAGCCTTCGAAAAATCCCGCTGCCTCGCGGATCGGGGTTCCAGGCGAGAGCATGCGGCCGAGCAGTATGATTGCGTCTCCGGCGGCGAGCCGCTCCGCCTCGTAGAGCAGGCGCGCCGCGATGCCGGCGACGAGCCGGGTCGCCTGGTCGTCGCCGAGCAGGCGTTCGAGCCCGGCATACCAGCTCTCGACCACGTCGCCGGCGAGCTCGGCAAGGGCGATGGCGCGGTCGGCATCGAGAATGGCGTCCCGCATCGCTTCGGCCGCTTCGGGGTCGAGGTTGCGCACCGCATAAGGCAGCGCCAGTGCGGCCTCGATCACCATCCGCGGCATCAGCAAGGCGAGGTGCTCGGCCGGCCCCGCACGCGCTTCTCCATAGCGCAGGATGTCGGCCATCGAGGGCAGCGCCGCCAACAAAGCCCGACAATCGCTGGTAAGCGCAGCCTTGTGCTCGAGCGCCGCAATGCCGCTGCCGACCGCCCGCGGCAGATCGGCAATCATCGCCTCGCGGACCAGGGCGGCGAGGCGGTCCAGTTCGGGCTCCGCCGCGATCCGTTCGACGATCCGGGCCGACGCGGCTTCGGCGATGGTCGAGCCGTAGACGAGATGTTCGATCAGCCGGACCGAGAATTCGGGCTGCCAGCAGAGCGTCCAGTTTTCACGGAAGGTGCCGCGGCTGCGACCGGCATCGGCGAGCCGTCCCCAGGGTACATCAAGCACGTTGAGGCGATGGAGCAGGGTCGATCGTGCCAGTCCGCTGTCGCTGCGCAGATCGACCGACAGATTGCGCTCGAGCGCTTCCGGCTTGAGCCGGGTCGTCTTCTGCTGCCGCTGCAGATCCTCGAGCAAAGGCGCCAGCGGGGCTGCGGACGGGATCGCGCCCACGCCCGTGCCGACCAGCAGCTCCGGCGCGATCTCGTCCCAGATGACGGGATTGCCGAAACAGAGGCAGGAGATCGCCGCCTCGCGCAGCTCATCGAAACCGGGGGAAGGGCGCTCGCGCAGGGCGGCGAGGCCGACTGCCAGCCGCTGCGCTTCGATCACCGACGCCGTCGAGACGAAATGCCCCTTGTCGCGCAGCAGGCCAGCAATACGGGTGAGCCACTCGGTGTCGCCGTCCGAAGTCGCCCGAGTCTGCCAGAGGTGTGCGCACCAGCCCGGAGCAGCCACGCCGGCGCCATAGCCGCTGGCGCGGGCGAGGCGCGGCGTCGTCCACGGCGCCCATGTTGCCTTCACCTTCGTCTTGGGTCGCCCCCTCAGCAGCGCCCTGTCGTCTGCCTGGCTGCGCTTTTCGGCGAGCGCCGGAACATGCCAGGCGCCGCAGACCACGGCCACCGGACCGTCCGTCTCCTTGGTCGCGCGGGCGATTTCGAGACGCATATGGGCCTCGCGCGCCGCTTCGTCCGCGGCGATCCCCTGCGTTTCCGCCCGCAGGGCGGACATCGCATCGGCGACTGCGCCGAAGACCGGCCCCGGATGCGGATTCTCCTCGATCACGTCCGACCACCAGGATTCGCCGTCGGCATAGCCGGCCGCCTCCGCCAGGATCCCGATCGGGTCTCGGCTGATCGGATCCTCATCGCGTGCGGTGAGCCGCGCTTCCTCCTCCTCCTCCTCCTCCTCGCCCGGCGCCAGCGCCGCGCGTCGTGCCAGGCGGTCGGTCGCCGGAAGATCGATGAAGCGCAGAAGCGCTCCGTTGCGCACCGCCCAGAGCACGGCCTGATATTCGGGCGAATAGTCCGCGAACGGGAAGAAGGTCGCGTTGGCGGGATCGTCCTCGGCATAAGCCAGCAGCGACACCGGCAGCACCATCTCCGGATCGGCGAGCAGGGGCAAGAGATCGGAGGCATCGCTCGGCCCCTCGATCAGAACTGCCGTGGGTTGAAGCGCGTCGAGCGCCTCCACCAGGCGCCTGGCGGAGCCGGGCCCGTGGTGGCGGATTCCGAACAGGGAGACAGATGCCGCCATCTCGATCAGATGCGGTCGGTCAGTGACGCATAATAGCCTTCGAAGCCGCGCCGTTTCTTCAGCACCGTCTCGAGATATTCGCCGAGCACGGCGCGGTCCTGCACCGGATCCTTGATCACCGCCCCGATCATGTTGCTCGCCAGCGTATCCGGCGTGAGAAGGCCGTCGTTGAAGAAAACGGCCTCGCTGATGCCGCCGACCATGACCCCGATCGCTTCCGCGGTGGAGAGGCCTCCGGACGGTGTCTTCAGCGCGATCTTGCCGTCCTCGGTAGAACCGGAGCGCAGTTCGCGGAAGATCGACACCACGCGGGCGACTTCGTCGGCGACGTTCCTTGGGGCTGGAAGATCGAGGTTGGCGGCCATCTCACCGACCCGTTTGACGATGATCGCCACCTCCTCGGCGGCGCTGTCGGGCAGCGGCAGAACGACGACGTTGAACCGGCGCTTCAGCGCCGAGGAGAGTTCGTTGACGCCTTTGTCGCGGTTGTTGGCGGTGGCGATGATGTTGAAGCCGCGCTCGGCATAGACCGAGGTGTTAAGCTCCGGGATCGGCATCATCTTCTCGGACAGGACGGTGATCAGCGTGTCCTGCACGTCGCTGCCCATCCGGCTCAATTCCTCGAGGCGGCAGAGCTTCCCGGTCTCCATCGCCCGCATCAGCGGCGTCGGCACCAGCGCCTCCCGGCTCGGGCCGTGCGCGAGCAATCGGGCGTAGTTCCAGCCATAGCGGATCTGGTTCTCGTCGGTCCCGGCGGTGCATTGCACGACCAAGGTCGAGTCGCCGGCGATGGCGGCGGCGAGATGCTCCGAGACCCAGGACTTTGCGGTGCCGGGAACGCCGAGCAGCAACAGCGCGCGATCGGTCGCAAGGGTCGCCACCGCGGTTTCGATCAGCCGGCGATCGCCGACAAATTTCGGCGAGACGGGGCTGCCGTCCGGCGCGGTGCCGCCCATCAGATAGGCGACGACGGACCGCGGCGACAATGCCCATCCGGCCGGCTTTCGCCCGTCGTCGCCGGCCGCCAATGCGGCGAGTTCCGCCCGATATTGTTCTTCGGCGGGTTGCCGCAATTTGTCGGTCATTCGGTCACTCCATTGTCGTCGAGCCCGGCATTGAGCCGTACCATGTCGAGTGTCGGGTCGGCGGAAAGCATGCCCGCGCGCGTAAGCCTCTCCAGGGCATGCTGCGCCGCGGCGCGCGAGGCGACCAGGCCCAATGCGTGCAGCTCGGCCGCGGCGGCAGCGCGCGTGCCGGAATCCTCGCTGGCGATCTGCCCGAGCAGGGCCGCGCCGGCTGGCGTGCGCAGAGGATCGTCGATTCGGCAGGCGCCGGCGCCGAGCGCTGCCGCGGCCGCGAAGCTGCCGCCGCGCGCCGTGAGGAACCGCCCGGCCACTGCGCCGCGGGCGGCCGGTGAAAGCCGCGGCAGCAATGCGACGAGGCTGCCATGGTGCGTGGCGGGATTCTCGCTGAGGACGGTGCAGACGGCGTCGACAATCGCATCCGATGCCGAGCCGGCGATCATCGTCGCGAAGCCGTTGTCGGCCTGTTCGTCCAAGCCCCATTGCCACAGCGCCAGCAACCCGTCCGGCTCTGCGCCGAGCGCGGCGGCGAAGGACGGGAAGTCGATTCGTGCGAGCAATTCGTGGCGGCGTTGCCGCTGCGCGGCTGTTTTGAGCGCTCGGGGTGCGAGCACTTTGGCCCGGCGCAGAAAGCCCTTGGTCTCGATGCTGAAGAAATCGGCAAGCTCAGCTGCCTCTTCGCCGGCGTCGCCGCGGGCACCGAGACGCGCCAGCAGGGAGGCGGCGAGTGCCTTCACTTTCGGCGCGCGATCGCCGAGCAGGTTTTCGAGCAACGGCTGATCATCGAGCGAGAGACGCTGGCCCAGCACGGCCACCAGCCGCAGTCGCGAGTCCGCGGGCTCGCCGGCCAGCCGGGAGACGAGCAGAGCGCGTGCGGCGTCCGGATCGCTCCGTCGCAGAGCGTGCAGCGCCGCGGCGCGACCGGCGGGGCCGTAATCCTGCCAACTCTCCTCTGACAAAGGTTGGCCGGAGCGTCGCCCGGCATCGCTCCCGCCCGCCAGAGCGGCCCAGTCGCGCCAGCCGGCATAAACGTCCGGAACGTCCTCGTCGTTCGCGCCCGGCATCCAATCGCCCGGGTGCATCGTCCACCCTCGGGTGGCAAGGAAGTCGAGCAGTTGGCGCCACTGCCCGTCGTGGCGCTGGTTGATCAGCAGCCGGCGGGCGAGGGGCCGCAGCGCTTCCGCGATCGGCGGCAGCGAAGGCCTGGGCAGATCGGGCAGACAGGTGAGGTCGGACGCCGGCTCCGCCACGGTCAGCGCCCCGAGCAACTGGCCGGCAAGCGCCAGCAAGGCGAGCTCCGGCTCGGCACCGCTGGCGAGGATCGCCTCGCGGAGCTCGTCCGGCGCAGAGGCCGTGGCCGCACCGCCTGTCGTCCACCGGGTGAGCACCGGTCCGAGCGCCTGCTGGGTGACATCAATCACGTGCGCCGAGCCTCCCCCACGGCGTCGCCGCCGCGAGCAGGGTCAGGCGACCGTTCGACCAGAGCGCCGCGGCGGCGTCCAAAGCGGTGCCGAGCAACGGACGCGGCACCGCATCCGCCAGCGGCAGGGTCGTGCCGTCCGCAGCCCGCCACCAGAGCGCTCCGGCAGCATCGGCCGCAAGACGTCCGGCCGGAAGCAGGACGGGAGACTCGATCGCCCAGGGCTGGTCGAGCAGCGGCGCCATAAGCTGCGGGCCGATCTCGTCGATCGGGCGTGGCCAAGGTGCCGCCGCGGCCTCGGCGGGTCCGGGTGTGCGGCCGAGCAGAATGGCACGCACCGGGAGAGCGGCGGGATAGAAAACGAGCTCGCCTGCGAAGCGTTCGCCGGGCGTGAACACAGAGGCACGCCGGCCTGCCGTGGCCGGATGAAAATCGAGCAGCATCGCAAATGCGGGGCCGCCAGTCTCGAGATTGAGGAGCCAGGTGGCCTGCGACACCAGGCCATCGCGGCGCGTTTCGACGAGCTCGGCGAGCACTTCCCAAGTGCTCGTCACCCGCATCGCAGCCGGGTCCGCGAGCAGCGTCTCGCGCGGCTCGGTGGTGGCGACCGCCCGGCGGATCTCCGGGTCCCGCGGTCGCGCCCGGAACGCCCGCGCGAGCAGCACCAGCTTGCCGAGCTCCACCACGGCGCCCCGCACCCGCTCGCCCATCGGCAAGGCGAGCAGGCGCGCCGGCAGCTCGTCCAGACGCCCTGCCAGGGCGGCCGCCTTGCCGTCGACCATTCGCGCGGCGATCCGCCGGCACCGCGCAGTGGCATCGTCGATGAAGGCGCCGAGCCCGAGGCGCAGTTGGTCGCCGATCCATTGTTCGAGTGCGTCGAGCGCATCGAGGATCGCCTGCTGCGTCTCTTCCGTACGCTTGGCGGCTGCGGCCTCTCGTCGGACAGCGGCTTGCGGATCCGCCATCTCTGCTTTGGGAGCGCGGGCCGCTTCAAGGTCCTTCGGGGCGCTCGGCTCGCCGGTGGCGTGCCGGCCCGCACCGCCGCCACGCCGACGGCCCAGCCAATCGCTGACCCAATCGGGCGTCTCCGTCTCCGCGAAGGGTACGATCCTCTCGGCGTTCAGCCACAGCAGGGCAAGCACATGCTTGCACGGGAATTTGCGCGACGGGCACGTGCATTTGTTGCCGAGATCGCGCAGGTCCGCCATCACCCGATAGGGGTTCGCGCCCGATCCGGCGCACTGGCCCCAGATCAGGGCACCGTCGGAGCTCGCCCCCACGGCGGACCATTTGCCGGCTTTGGCGAGCCCGGCAGCAGCCTTCAGCGACGCCTGATCGGTCGCAAGCTGCTCCACCGCTCTAAGATCGATTGCCACTCTGTCCCGCCCCCGGAAGGCCGCCAGCTTAGGCGAAGCCCGGCAAAGCTCAAGAGGGCGATCTCCGGCCGCAGCGCCAAATCACTATGCAAATACTATGGAGATGGGCGGCTTCCGATCTCGAACCCCAACGGTGGGGCGGCCTAATTGACGTCCCTCACCACGCGCCGGTCCTCGGCGCGGATCTGGGGGAAGTCAGATGCATATCCGTTGGGGCGCCGTGCCCGCTCTTGTCGCCGCCACCGCCGGACCGGCCTTCGCGCAAGCGGCCGATCCGGCTCAGCCTTTTACCGTTGGCGGATCGGCCGCGATCCTGTCCGATTATCGCCTTCGCGGCGTCTCGCAGACCGACGAGGACATGGCCGTTCAGGCCGGGGTGACGCTCGCCCATCGAAGCGGCGCCTATGCCGGCGCCTGGGCTTCGAACCTGTCGGGCTGGGGGACGTTCGGCGGCGCCAACATGGAGCTCGATCTCATCGGCGGCTATCGGCGGCCGCTCGGTGCCAACGGCACGATCGACGTCGGCCTGACCTGGTACATGTATCCGGGCGGCGCCGACGAGAGCGATTACGCCGAACCCTATGTGAAAGTGTCGGGCACACGCGGCCCGTTCGGCCTCACCGCGGGCGTCGCTTACGCGCCGCCGCAGCAGGCGCTCGGCCGCTGGTACGAGAGCGGCGCGTCGGCGGCTGCCGGCCTCTATGACGATCCCGGCGACAAGGAGGACAATCTCTACCTGTGGGGCGACGGGGCGCTGAAGCTCGCCGGCACGCCGCTCAGCCTCAAGGCGCATGTCGGCCGCTCCGAGGGCAATCGCGGCCTCGGCCCCAATGCGACCAGTGCGGCCCCGACCGGGACCTATTGGGACTGGTCGCTCGGCGTCGACGCGGCGTGGAGGAACCTTACGCTCAACCTCTCCTACGTCGACACCGACATCGGCCGCCGGGAGGCGGCCTTGCTCCAGCCGAGCTTCAGCCGCGGCCAGGATGGAGCCGGATCGATCGCCGACCCGGCGCTCGTCGCCTCGCTCACCGCCAGCTTCTGAGGAGGGGATCATGCAAGACCTGCTCTGGCTCGCGATCCTGCTCGGCCTTGCCGCACTGACGCTCGCTTATGTGCGCCTCGTTGATCAGGCCTGAGGTGACGCGATGACCCTCGATCTCTGGCTCGCCGCGATCACCGCGCTCGGACTGCTCGCCTATCTGGTGGCGGTGCTCGTCCGCCCCGAACGCTTCTGAAAGGAGCGGGACATCATGACATTCCAGGGCTGGATCCTGATCCTCGCCTTCACCGGCACCTTGCTGGCGCTGGCCAAGCCGATCGGGCTGTGGCTGTTCGCACTTTACGAGGGCCGCCGCACGCCCCTTCACGCAATCCTTGGCCCCCTGGAGCGCGGCTTCTACCGCCTGTCCGGGATCGATCCCTCGGCAGAGCAGGGCTGGCGCCGTTACGCCGTTCACATGCTCGTCTTCAACCTCGCGCTTGCTCTGTTCACGTTCGCGGTGCTGCGCCTGCAGGGCGTGCTGCCCGGCAACCCGCAGGCGCTGCCGGCGGTCGGTCCGCATCTCGCCTTCAACACCGCGATCAGCTTTACCGCCAACACCAATTGGCAGAGCTATGCCGGCGAATCGACGATGTCGAACCTCAGCCAGATGCTCGGCCTCACCATTCACAATTTCCTGTCGGCCGAGACGGGCATTGCGCTCGCTTTCGCCCTGTTCCGCGGCTTTGCCCGGCGCTCGGCCGGAACGATCGGCAATTTCTGGGCCGACCTTACCCGCATCACCCTCTACCTTCTGCTGCCGCTGTCGATCGCGCTCGCCATTTTCTACATGGCGAGCGGCGTGCCGCAGACGCTCGCCGGCAGCGTCGAGGTCAGCACGCTGGAAGGCGCGCGGCAGACGATCGCGCTCGGCCCGGTTGCCTCGCAGGAAGCGATCAAGTTGCTTGGCACCAATGGCGGCGGCTTTTTCAACGCCAACTCTGCGCATCCGTTCGAGAATCCGACGGCGCTCACCAATTTCGTGCAGATGGTCTCGATCCTGGTGATCGGCCTCGGCCTCGCTTTCGCCTTCGGCAAGGCGGTCGGCGACACCCGTCAGGGCTGGGCGATCCTCGCCGCGATGATGATCCTGTTCCTCGTCGGCACCGGCCTCACCTATTGGGCGGAAGCGGCGGGCAATCCCGTTCTCCACCAGCTCGGCGTCGCCGGCGGCAACATGGAAGGCAAGGAGGTACGCTTCGGCATCGCGGCGTCGGCCCTCTACGCCGTCGTCACCACCGCCGCCTCCTGCGGCGCGGTCAATGCGATGCACGACAGCTTCACCGCGCTCGGCGACCTGGTGCCCCTGTTCAACATGCAATTGGGCGAGGTCGTGATCGGCGGCGTCGGCGCCGGCATCTACGGCTTCCTGCTGTTCGCGATCCTGGCCGTGTTCGTCGCCGGGCTGATGGTCGGCCGCACGCCCGAATATGTCGGCAAGAAGATCGAATCGCGCGAGGTCAAGCTGGCGGTGCTCGCGATCGCGATCCTGCCGCTGATCATTCTCGGCTTCACCGCGATCGCCTCCGTGACTGCCGCGGGGCTTGCGGGGCCGCTCAACAAGGGTCCGCACGGCTTTTCGGAAATCCTCTACGCCTTCACCAGCGCGGTCGCCAACAACGGCTCGGCCTTCGCCGGGCTCACCGCCAACACGCCTTTCTACAATTGTCTGCTCGGCGTCGCGATGTGGCTCGGCCGCTTCTTCATCATCGTGCCGATGCTGGCGATCGCCGGCAGCCTCGCTGCGAAAAGCTATACGCCGGCCGGGGCAGGGTCCTTTCCGACCACCGGCGGCCTGTGGGTCGGCCTGCTGGTCGGGATCATCCTGATCCTGGGCGGCCTCACCTTCCTGCCGAGCCTCGCGCTCGGTCCCATCGCCGATCATCTCGCGATGATCCGCGGCCAGCTGTTCTGAGGAGGGGCGACATGGCACGCGCCACCACGAATTCCCTGTTCACCGCCGATCTTCTCCTGCCCGCGATCGGGGGCGCCTTTCGCAAGCTTGATCCGAGGGAGCTCGTCCGCAATCCGGTGATGTTCGTTACCGCCTGCGTCGCTCTGCTGCTGCTCGTCCTGCTGATCTTCGGCAGCGACCCGCTCGCCACCGGCTTCAAGCTCCAGCTGGTCGTCTGGCTGTGGCTGACCGTCCTGTTCGGTACCTTCGCCGAGGCCCTCGCCGAGGGCCGCGGCAAGGCCCAGGCGGCGAGCCTGCGCGCGACCAAGGCGGAGCTTACCGCCCGGCGCCTGCGCGACGGCGGCAGCGAGCAGGTCGCCGCCGGCCAGCTTCGCGCCGGCGACCTCGTGCGCGTCACTGCAGGCGATCTTATCCCCGCCGACGGAGAGGTGATCGACGGGATCGCCAGCGTCAACGAGGCGGCGATCACCGGCGAGAGCGCCCCCGTCATCCGCGAGGCGGGCGGCGACCGCTCCGCCGTCACGGCAGGCACGCGGGTGATTTCGGACGCGATCACGGTCCGGGTCACCGTCGATCCGGGCCAGGGCTTCCTCGACCGGATGATCGCTTTGGTCGAGGGCGCCGAGCGGCAGAAGACTCCGAACGAGATCGCGCTCACCATCCTGCTCGTCGGCCTCACCATCATCTTCCTGATCGCGGTCGCCACTATTCCCGCGTTCGCCAGTTTCGCCGGCGGCAGCATTCCGGTCGCGATCCTCGCCGCTCTGCTGATCACCCTGATCCCGACCACGATCGCGGCCTTGCTGTCGGCGATCGGCATCGCCGGCATGGACCGTCTCGTCCGCTTCAACGTGCTCGCCAAATCGGGGCGGGCGGTGGAAGCGGCCGGTGACATTGACGTGCTGCTGCTCGACAAGACCGGTACGATCACGATCGGCGACCGCCAGGCGTCGGATTTCCGCGCCGTCGCCGGCGTTGAAAGCAGCGTTCTGGCCGAGGCGGCGTTGCTCGCAAGCCTTGCCGACGAGACACCCGAGGGACGCTCGATCGTGCTGCTCGCCCGCGGAAGTTTCGGGATCGCCCAGGACCTCTTGCCGGACGGCGCCGAAGTGATCCCGTTCACCGCCCAGACCCGGCTTTCCGGAGTTCGTCTGGGCGAGACGCTGATCGAGAAGGGCGCGGTCGATTCGGTGCTCAAGGCCAATCCGGAGGCCGCGGCGAGCGCCGCCGCCACCGAACTGCGCCGGATCACCGACGAGATCGCGCGCGCCGGCGGCACCCCGCTGGCGGTGGCGAAAGACGGGCGGCTGCTCGGCGCGATCCTGCTCAAGGATGTGGTCAAGGCCGGCATCCGCGAGCGCTTCGGGGAGCTGCGGGCGATGGGCATCCGCACGGTGATGATCACCGGCGACAATCCGCTCACTGCCGCGGCGATCGCCGCCGAGGCTGGGGTCGACGATTTCCTCGCCCAGGCGACTCCGGAGGACAAATTGGCGCTGATCCGCAAGGAACAGCAGGAGGGCCGGCTGGTCGCGATGTGCGGCGACGGCACCAACGACGCACCCGCGCTCGCCCAGGCCGATGTCGGCGTGGCGATGAACACCGGCACCCAGGCCGCCCGCGAGGCCGGCAACATGGTCGATCTCGACAGCGATCCGACCAAGCTGATCGAGGTCGTCGGGCTCGGCAAGCAATTGCTGATGACTCGGGGGGCGCTCACCACCTTTTCGGTGGCGAACGACGTCGCCAAATATTTCGCGATCATCCCGGCGATGTTCGTCGCCCTCTATCCCGGGCTCGGCCTGCTCAATGTGATGGGTCTCGCCTCGCCCGAGAGCGCGATCCTGTCGGCGATCATCTTCAACGCCCTGATCATCCCGATGCTGGTGCCGCTGGCGCTGAAGGGGGTGGCCTACAAGCCGATGGGTGCCGGGCCTTTGCTCGCCCGCAATCTCGCCGTCTACGGCCTCGGCGGCCTCATCGCGCCGTTCGTCGGTATCAAGATCATCGACCTGGCCGTGAACGGCCTCGGTCTCGCCTGAGGAGCCTTTTTATGGGTCAAGATTTCACCTCGTCGCTGCGTCCGGCGCTCACCATGACGTTCCTGTTCGCGCTGCTGCTCGGAATCCTCTATCCGCTCGCCATGACCGGTGTCGGACAGACGATCTTCCCTGCGCAGGCCAATGGCAGCCTCGTGCGCGGTACCGGCGGCCGGATCGTCGGCTCGGCGCTGATCGGCCAGAGTTTCGCCGCGCCCGGTTACTTTCATGGTCGGCCGTCGGCGGCGGGTGCGGGCTATGACGGCCTCGCCTCATCCGGCTCCAATCTCGGCCCCGCGTCGCAGGCGCTTGCCGACCGTGTCCGCGCCGACCTCGGATCGGCGGGTGCGCCGGTGCCTGCCGATCTCGTCACCGCGAGCGGCTCCGGTCTCGATCCGCACCTGTCGCCCGAGGCGGCGCTCGCGCAGGCGGGACGGGTCGCTGCCGCCCGCGGCCTGCCGGAAGGGCAGCTGCGCGAACTGGTCGCGCGCCGGACGGAGCGGCCGCTGTTCGGCCTGCTCGGCGAGCCGCGGGTCAACGTGCTCGCGCTCAACCAGGCCTTGGACGACCTGCACCCTTGACCGATCGCGACCGCCCCGAACCCGAGGTCTTTCTGCGCCAGGCGGCGCAGGAGGGCCGCGGCCGTCTCAAGATCTTCCTCGGCGCCGCCCCCGGCGTCGGCAAGACCCATGAGATGCTGTCCGAAGGGGCGGCGCGGAAGCGGAGCGGGGTCGACGTTGTCATCGGCGTCGTCGAGACCCACGGCCGCGCCGAGACGGAGGCGCTGGCCCAGCCGCTCGAAACCTTGTTACGCCGCAGGGTCGACTATCAGGGGCGATCGCTGGACGAGATGGATCTCGATGCGCTGCTCGAAAGGCGGCCGGCCCTGGCGCTGGTCGACGAGCTCGCCCACACCAACGCCCCCGGCAGCCGCCACCCCAAGCGCTACCAGGACGTCGAGGAACTGCTCGCCGCTGGGATCGACGTCTATTCGACGCTCAACATCCAGCATGTCGAAAGTCTCAACGACGTCGTCGCCTCCTTCACCCGGGTGCGGGTGCGCGAGACGGTGCCGGATTCGGTGCTCGAACAGGCCGAGATCGAGGTTGTCGATATTCCGCCCGACGAGCTGATCGAGCGGCTGCGCGACGGCAAGGTCTATCTTCCCGAAGAGGCGACCCGGGCGCTCGCCCACTTCTTCTCCAAGTCCAATCTGTCGGCGCTGCGCGAGCTGGCGCTGCGCCGGGCGGCCCAGGCGGTGGATGCGCAGATGCTCGACCATCTGCGCGCCAATGCGCTCGGCGGCACCTGGGCCGGCGGCGAGCGGATCCTGATCGCCGTCAGCGAATTGCCCGGTGCCGAGGAACTCGTCCGCGCCGCCAAACGCATCGCCGATTCGGTCCACGCGCCCTGGGCGGCGATCCACGTCGAGACTCCACGCACCCGCCAGCTCGGCCCCGCGGACCACCGCCGCATCGCCGATTGCCTCGCGCTCGCCACCCGGCTCGGCGCGACCGTCGCGTCGGTGCCGGCCCGCTCGGTGGTCGCCGGTATCAAGACCTATGCGGCGGATTCGCGCGCCACCCAGATCGTCGTCGGCAAATCGGCGCGCTCGCGCTGGTTCGAGCTGCGCCACGGCTCCGTCGTCGATCGCCTGGTGCGCGAGACTCCGGGCGTCGCGGTGCACGTGCTGCCGATGGAGCGTGCCGCTACGCCGCCGTCGCGGCCGATGCGGGGAAGCTGGGGCCGCCGCAGCGGCTATGCCTGGACGGCGCTGATGGTCGCCGGAGTCACCGCCGTCGCGTCCGGACTGTTCCACGTCCTCGATCTCGGCAACGTCGCTTTGCTCTACCTGCTGCCGGTAATGGCCGCGGCAAGCCTGTTCGGCCTGCGTACGGGCCTGTTCGCCGGGCTCGCCTCCAGCCTCGCCTACAATTTCTTCTTTCTGCCGCCGACAGGCACGCTGACCGTCAACAATCCCGAAAACATCGTGTCGATCTTCGTACTGCTCGCCGTCGCGGTGGTGACCAGCCAGCTCACCTCGCGAGTCCGTGCCCAGGCCGATCTCGCCACCGCCAGCGCCCGCACCAACGCCGCGCTCGCCGGTTACCTGCGCCAGCTGACCGCGCTCGCCGACCCGCAGGATGTCGGCAAGGCCGCCTGCCTCGAGATTGCGCGCCTGTTCGACGCCCGCGTGGTTCTGCTCGAGTCGACCGCGGCCGGCCTTGCGGTGCAGGCGAGCAGCGCGCCGGGCGATCGGCTGGAGACGATGGAGCTCGCCGCCGCCCAGTGGGTGCTCGACCGCGGCGAGCCGGCGGGGCGGGGCACCGGCACCCTGGCCGCCTCCGACTGGCAGTTCCAGCCGCTCCGCGCCGGCGACCGCGTGCTCGCCGTGCTCGGCATCGCCCGCGACGACAACCGCGATCCGGTTCGCTCGGATCAGCTGCCGTTGCTCGCCAGCCTGCTCGATCAGACCTCGCTTGCGCTGGAGCGGCTTCGGCTGGAGGGGCAGATGCGCGACGTCGATGCGGTGCGCGAGCGGGATCGGCTGCGCGCGGCTTTGCTCTCGTCGGTCAGCCACGATCTTCGCACTCCGCTGACGTCGGTGCTTGCCGCCGCCGGCGAGCTGCGCCGCCGGATCGACGATCCGTTGCTGGAGACGGTGGAGAGCGAGGCGTTGCGGCTCAACCGCTTCGTCGCCAATCTGCTCGACATGGCACGGGTCGAAGCCGGCGCGATCCGGCTCCGGCTGGAGCCGGTCGATCTCACCGATGCGGTCGGCGCCGCCGTCCATGATGCGCGCCGCTCGCTGGAGCAGCACGACATCGTGCTCGAGGTGCCACCGACATTCCCGCTGGTCGAGGCCGATCCCCAGCTCTTCCACCATATCCTGCTCAACCTGCTCGACAATGCCGGCCGCTACGCCGATCCGGGTTCGCCGATCACCGTCCGCGCCGAGCGGCGTCACGACGGCCTCAGCCTGTCGGTGATCGACGAGGGGCCTGGCCTGCCGCCGGGCCGCGAGCCCGAGATGTTCGAGACCTTTCGCCGCCTCGAAGGCTCGGATCGTTCGGCCGGCGGCACCGGCCTCGGCCTCGCCATCGTCAAGGGCTTTGCCGAAGCGATGGGCATGACGGTGGCGGCGGCCAATCGGGAAGATCGCCCCGGTGCACGTTTCAGCATTCACGTGCCCGAGCGTCTGCTGGTGCGCGGATCCGATCAGGGGCTGGAGGAATGAGCGGACATCGGATTCTGATCGTCGACGACGAGCTGCCGATCCGGCGGCTGCTGCAGGCGACGCTCGTGCGCGGCGGCTATCAGCCGCTGGAGGCGATCAATGCGGCGGAGGCGCTGGCCGAGGCGCGTGCCGCGCGCCCGGATGCGATCCTGCTCGATCTGGGGCTGCCCGATCGCGATGGGCTGGAAATCGTGCCGCTGCTGCGCAAGGACAGCAATGCGCCGATCCTGGTGATCTCGGCCCGCGACGCGACCGATCAGAAGGTCGCCGCGCTCGATCTCGGCGCCGACGATTACGTCACCAAGCCGTTCGACAGCGAGGAAGTGCTCGCCCGTCTTCGCGCCGCTTTGCGCCAGCGCGTGCTGGCCCAGGGCACGCCGGTGGTGGTTCGTGCCGCCGGCGTCGCCGTCGATCTTCCCAATCGCACCGTCAGTCGGGACGGCGCCGAGATCCATCTCACCCGCAAGGAGTTCGCGGTGCTGGAGCAGCTGGCGCTCAGCCCCGGGCGGGTCGTCACCCACCAGCGCGTACTCGCCGCCGCCTGGCCGCACGAGGTCGATCACCGCATTGACTATCTCCGCATCGTCGTCCGCAACCTTCGCCAGAAACTCGAAGCCGATCCGGCCCGGCCGGCACTGATCGTCAACGAGCTCGGCATCGGCTACCGGCTGCTCGCCGACGGCTGATCCGCGGCACCTTCTGGGGTCCGTGAATCAAGCGAACAGGGCAAGCGCGTCGGAGTCGCTCAGCCCGGAGAACCCGCCGGCGTTGCCGTCCCAGAGCGCATCGGCAAAGCCCTGCTTGCGGGTTTGCAATACCAGCATCTTTTCCTCGATCGTGCCATCGGCGATCAGGCTGTGGACGAAGACCGGCTGCGACTGGCGATCCGATGCGCGCGACCGATCGCCTGCGCCTCGACTACCGGAGGGTGCATCTCGCACATTGCATGGCGGCGTTCTGCGCCGACTGCGGCGGTGTCCCACCCTATGGTGCACCCCGCCGACCGGCCTAGGGGCGGCAGGCTTCGACTCGGTCGCGTCGGAGTCGAGCGGCTCTATCGAAGCGTCGCGCGTCGCGCAGGCAGGGTGCTTTGCCGTCGTGAGACCTTTGCATCGACAGGATGCGAGCCGGTCGAGGTGATTGAAGTGTTACGGCGGTCAAAGCCGATGATCGTCGTGCTCTTCGTCCGCGATTTCGCGCCATTTGCAATTTCTTTTGGTAGTTCATACTGTCTAACATAAGATCAACTGCTTAATATAGATAAGCTGGATCTAAAAGAAATCCTGGCAATGTGGGATTGATAATGCGCAAGGCATTTACGATAAATGTAAAATACCAAGTTGGTCAACGAAACAACTACTCGAAGTATGTTTTAGCGCTGTGAATTTATGACTTGAGCAATGGTCCATTTCGGAGCTTGTTCCTGGCCGATTGTGTCGGCGGAGCGGAGATCATGGATATCGCGCATGCTGAAGGTCCGATAAGCTGAGAATCATGATACTGCCTTGAAATTGGGCAGGATATCCAAATCCGTGCCGGCACATGTGTGTCGGTGCATCGACGTGGGGGTAAAGCATCTTGGCGGGTTCGGAGCGCGTGCGACGGCGTCAGTAAGTGCGCGCCATCACTATCATCTAGAGAGAGCAGAGCGGACAGACGCCGAACGGCGTGTTTTCGATAGAGAAATGCTGTCTGCTTCAGATGTCGAGATATCTCTCGGCACAGAAGCGGCTTGTGCTCTGTAAATCGGAAGTCTCTAGTCGATCGCACTAAATTCATATTTCGACTAGTAGCCAGTTGACTCTTGATTGCCGCTTTAGAATACTTGCGGCGGATCCAGGCAAAGAATGGATCTGGGGGTCTCAAATAGGGGGCTTCCTGTTGTCAGCTAAGCAGGAAAGGTTTAGTTATGTTTAACTTCACCAAAGACGCCGCACGAACCAGCATCAAGTCGGGCACCAGCTTCGGCCTGAATTCCTCGCTTCCGCGTTGGGGTGTGGCTTTCGATTCGAATCATTACTTGCTGATCTACCCGACCGTAGCTGGCGAGTAAGGTGCTGGCGGGGGCAATTCGTTGTCCCCGCCACATTTTCAATACTGCGGTGGGGCGACAGTATCATGCTTAGTTCATGGTTGCGAAAGCGATCGATCTCGATGGCTGCCGATCGATGCTGTGGTTGGCTCCTGGCTCAGCAATCGCTCTTCAGGCTGGACGCGCCTGACCCGGGGCAGCGAGTTCTTGGGAACGATGTGCCTTGGCGGGTGAAGCCGATCATGGAACTGGCATTTTTCCTGCTGATCATGATCAGGCAGGATGTCGCGTTCAAGAGTCGGCGCCGGCTTGTCGAATTCGTTCTTGAGGAGGCCCGGCGTTTCGACTGGCACGAGTTGGCGCGCTTCGATCCATCGTCGGGATCGCCGCTCTCGTTGGTTGCCGACTTCTTCGAAGTCAACGGTGCGCCGCCACCCTTCGAACCCGCATTCTTCGACATGCTTATCGACTTCGGGTTCTTCGACGGCATGGACCGGCTGCCGTATCGCGAGCTGGAATTCGGCTACGCGATCGCCCGTCTCCACAAGATCGACGTGATGCCGGAACTACTGGAGGCGTTTGGCCGCACCGCGTTCGGGCGCCAGCATTCGCTTCCCCGCTATTCGCTCGATGATACCTACTCGCTTACGCACGCCCTCTTCTATGTGACCGATGTCGGGTTGCGGCCGGCCGCAAGCTGGGCCGGAAAGTCGGACGCTCTGCGGCTGCAGAAGACGCTGATCGCGCTGATCACGATGATGGTCCGCGCCGATCACGGCGATGTGCTTGGCGAACTCCTCATCTGCTGGATCATGTGCGGCTTCGTTGCCACTGCTGCGGAGCAATTGGTGGTGGATGCCGGAATGAACCGCATGCTGTCGCTCATCGTTCCCGAAGGCGCGGTGCCGCCAACGACGTCGGTTCGGAACCGGCTGTTGGAAGGCAGGGCCGACTTCGCGGAAATCTACCACACCACCCTCGTCGCCTCGATCCTCTTCCGCCTTGCTGGAGCGGGCCGATGAGCCTTGCGCCGCTCCATGAACGCTGTTTGCTCCGCGTAAGCGACCTTCTTGCGGACTTTGGCACCCGCCCGGGCACCGATGGATTGATGAGCGTCACCGCCGTGGTCGAATTGGTGCAGACGCTTCCGCGGCATGCCGGCTTGCGGGCGATCAGAGCTTCGATCGCGAGATCGGCTCTCGATTGGACCCGGTCGGGACTGCTGGCGAACATCCTCGTTTCGAGAACCGACTATAGTTATGCAATTGCAATGCTGCTCGCATTGGCGAGCGAGGCCGACGATTTCGTGCCGGCGGATGTTGATGAACTAGCCAATCTGTACGCCGGCAGGGTGATCGGCTTCAGCGAGCTTCCGATCCTGACCTTGCGCGCCATTGCCCTCCATCTGGGGACGGCGGGCGTCGCCACGCACGACGCGGATACGCTGCCGGTCGAGATCCGGAAGCTGATCGACAAGCGCGCGCTTCGCACCCGAACCGACGAATATGACGTGATCACGCTGATGATGGCTGCCCAGATCCTGTCGGCCCAGGCAAGCGAGACTTCGGCATGGCCCTCGATCTTTCCCCGGCTAATGCTGACCAAGGCGATCCGCGACGGAGATCTGAATTGGATCGCCGTCCTCGCCCTGCTGGCACAGCAGCTTTATGGTGCGCCCGAGCCGCTGCTGGGCGCTGCGCGATCCCTGCTCGTCGGCATTGCCGCCGACGATCTTCTTCCGATGCCCGCTCGAAACGTTCTCTACAGCGAGTTCTTCGAACGATCCGATGTCGGCCTCAGGCTGCGCAGCACGATAGCCTGCCTGATATTTCTGCAGGAGGATGCACTTTGATCGAAGACTGCCTCATCACGGGTACGCAACGCGCCGTGACCCTGAAGTATCTCGGCGGCTTCCGCGACAAGCCCGATCTGTTTCCGCTGGCCTGCTTTGCCCGCGCCTGCCTGCTCCTCGCCACAGCCGAGAGCGCCGATGCCGAGCAAGCCTGTGAGGAAGCGGAGGCGATGGCCCGGACAGTGCTTGGTCACCCGAACGCGAATAGTCTGCAGCTCGATCCGCTCCTGCTGGTCTCGCACTTCGAGATGCTGGCAAATGCCGGGTGCGAAACGCCGCAGATGCGCGAACTCGTTCAATTGATCGCAGACGAGGTGGCGCAGCTGCCGCCGGACGTGCGGTCGAGCGGGCGGGCCGGCCAGCTCGTCAGGCTGCTGGCGAACCACGGCTTCGCGCCCGGCTCTGGTGGAGCCCCAGGCACCCAGCCTCTTCCCGCCGATGAATTCCTGCTGCTGCAATCGAGCGACGCCATCCAGGAGTTGATCGAGCAACTTAGCGGCACGTCCGTCATCCTGTCGCAAATCACCGCCGAGTTGCTTTCGCTGATCGCCCTCTCCGAACTGCGCGATTACCGGCTCGACTGCGGCATCAGAATCCTGCGTTTCCTGATCGACGCGGGTTGGAACAACATCTACCTGGCAGAAGCGATCCGCTTCGTAGCCTTGCAGCGTACCGTCGCGGGAACCTACGGGTTCGTCAATCCGCTGGTCCAAGATGAGCTTGATGGCGAGCGACGGGATAGCGGGCTGCACCTGCCCAACACCTTGAACGCAGTCTGGCTTTTCAAGGTGGTCGCCGATCGCGCACGATCGGCCGATGCGCATTCGCCGCGCAGCGCGGTGGCGGTATGAGCCATTATGCCGACCTTGCGCGGTTCGCGCGGCCATTCAGGACGCAATATCTGATCGCTGCCGTGCTTCTAGCGGCGGGGACCGTCTGTATCCTGGTGCTGCCGCAGCGCGTCAGCGACTTCATAGCCGATTTGCCTCGAACCAGCGGGCCCCACGACTCCGGTGGCCTTCTTGCAATCGGTGTCCAGATCCTCGCCCTGGCGCTGGGCCAGGCGGCGCTCGCGGCCCTGTATACCTATATCGTCTCGATCGTCAGCGAGCGGGTCGGGGTCGAGCTCAGGGCAAGATTCTTCAACCGGCTGATGCGGCAGACACTCGCCGATGATGCCGGCCAGCAAGCGGGTGCCAAGGCTTCGGAATTCATATCCGATCTGGCGATCATCCAGTCCGCCTATGGCGATACCGCTGTGTCGTTCGTGCGGCACATCCTATTCACGATCGGTGCACTCATCGCCATGTTCCTGGTCGACGTCAGAATGGCCGCGACCACTCTCATAAGCACGGCGGTGGTCGCCGGCGTGATCGGACTGTTCGTTGCCTGGCTGTCGCGGTCACTCGTGCGCATGCAGGTCGAGCGGTCTCGCGTGGTCGCGTCGCTTCTCGAGGCCGCGGGCAACCGCTACGTCATCCAGGCATTTCGCAAGGAAGCCTATTTCCAGGCCCTGTTCGACGCCACCCTTGATCGCGCCTTCCGGATCATCAGGCAGTACCAGCGAATCGCTGTCCTCATCAATCCGGTCGCCTTCGTCATTCTCTCGATCGCGGTGTCGGTGATCGTTCTCGTCGGCGTTGAGCAAGTCGCTGCCGGCCGGATGCGCGGAACAGAGATCGTCACCTTCCTGACCTATGCGGTGATTCTCGTTGCCGCGATCTCGCAGGCAGGCATGACCGCAGGGCAGTTGCGGCAGGCGCAGCTCATGTATCGCAAGCACGAGAAGATGCTTCAAGACGATCCTGTGGTCGCAGCCGCGTCCGATCCGAGCCCGCCGTCCGATGTCGTCGACATGGCTGCGGGGTATCGGTTCCACGATGTGGATTACACTTATCCGGGTTCAGCGGTGCCGGCCCTGAGAGACGTAAGCTTTTTCGTTCCGGCGGGTCGGACCACCGCATTGATCGGGGAAAGCGGATCCGGGAAGAGCACGGTGGCAGCCCTGCTGATGGGCTTGTTGCGGCCCCAGCGGGGCCGCATCGACAGGGGCGATCAACCCGGCCTCGGCATCGGGATCGTGCCGCAGGAACCGTTTCTGTTCCGTGCGACGATTGCCGACAATATTCGCTTCGGCCGTGCGGAGATTGATGAAGCAGCGATCCGGCGCAGCGCCCAGGCTGCGCAGATCAACGATCACATCATGCAATTGCCCGATCGTTTCCAGCACATGGTGTCGGAGGACGGCGACAATCTATCGCGCGGGCAACAGCAGAGGATCGCCCTGGCGCGCGCACTTGCAGGCCGGCCGGGAACGCTGGTTCTCGACGAGGCCACTGCCTCGCTGGACGTCGCGAGCGAGCGCGCGATCGGTGTCGCGCTGAAGAATCTCCGCGGGCAAACGACCATTGTCGTGATCGCCCACCAGGGAAGTCTGATCGACGATGTCGACCATCTCGTCGTGATGAAGGCGGGGCGTGTCGTCTTCGAAGGTTCGCCGGCCGACTGGCGGTTGAACGGCAATAACAGCTTCGTGGAACATGCCGGGCTCCGGCTGGCGGAGCGCCGCATGACGGACGCTGCGATGCCGGCCGCGCGATCCCTCGGCTGACCCGGTTCTCGCGGTTGCGCCGATGATCTCCGACATCGCTCCCGCTCCTGGACGCCGCCGGCCGGCCCGTGATCATTTTGACTTGGTCTGGATCGCGTTCGTCGGCGCAGTCTACCTCGCCGGCACCTACGCCCTGTTCCGTCTCGGCATCATTCAGACCTACGGGATCTCCGAACGCCTCGATACGGGTTATGCACTTCTGATCGTCAACCAATCCTGCCCGATCCTGGCGGCGACGGCCGGCCTGCTGCTGATCGGGGTACTGGACCGCTGGCTTACCGTTTTGCTCGGAAAAGGCGGCTTGGTTGCCCATCCGGTTGCAGGCCCCGCTGCAGTCTGCGTTGCCGCGGCCATCCTGGCGCTGCTTTTCACGGGTGCCACCATGGCCTCTTTCTGGGCTGCGGATGGAGGCGCCGGTGCACGCAGCACATGGCGCGGCGGCACCGATGTGTGGACCGGCTTCGTCACCGATCTGTTCCTCGTATTCGTGTTCCTGCAGTTTCTGCACGCGCTCACCCGGCGCTGGCCGATGACCGCCTTCCTCTTCGTCCTCTATGCAGCGGCCGTGATTGCGGCCGGTCCCTATGTCGATGCAAGGCTGTTCGGGTTCGGCAGCACGCCCAACCTGATGCTGACGTTCGCCACCCGACACGCCGTCGGCCTTGAGGCCGCCTGGCTTTTCCGCGGTTATTGGGCCTTGGCGGCAGTGGCCATGGTGTGTCTGCTCGCCGGCCTGGACGATCGGACCACGTCCATGTTGCGCGGCTTACGCCATGCCGAGCGCCGCGGGCGGGCGCGGCTCTTCGCCCTGGTTCCCGCCCTGGGCGCGGTAATCGCCATGTGCTGGGTCGCCGCAGACCTTCGCAATGCCACGGCGGTCGTCGAGCGCACTTATGCGGAGCGGGACCTGGGGCGCTCCGGGCTGATCGAGGAACCGGATCGACGGCCGACAGCGGTCGCGGCAAAGGTCGCGATCGACGCCCGCCAGGCCGGTGCGGGCATTCGGGTCGACGGGGTGATGCTCGTCAGAAACGACGGTGCTTCCCCGCTCCATAGCTTGCTGTTCGAAAAGGCACCTGTGCTGCGCATCGTTTCCGCGCATCTTGCCGATCCCGGCCAGGGACGGGTCGAGAGCGATGCGCGCCGCATCGCGGTGCGGATGACGAGGCCGCTGAGACCAGGCGCGACGGCACTGTTGCGCTATCGGGGATTGCTCGCGCCGGTAAACCGGCTGGATGTGCTCGCGCGTAGCGTGGTCATGCCCGACGCTTTCGTCCTGACGACTGCGATGTTCCTTCCCTTGCCGCGCAAAGCCTCATGCATGACCGACCAGCCGACTGGGTGCGCCGGCGAGAATTATCAGCTTTCCGACCGCTTGTACGGCACGATCAGCGTTCGCGCTCCGGCCGGACTGCAGATCGCGTCCGCCGGTCTGGGCGGCGGCGCCTTTCGCGGATCCCAATGGCAGGCGGCGATCCCGCCTGCCGCCTTGTCCAACCTTCTGATCGCCGCCGGCCGGTTCCGGATCGCGCGCCTCACGGATCCGGGAACCGGATTGATCCGCACTGCTTATGCAGCACCATATTCGCTCGTGTCTCCGGGCTGCGTTGCGCGCTACGCCAGTGACGAGATCGGCGCGTATTCGCGCCTCTGGCGCCCGCTTCCGCCAACCGCTTTCGACATCATCGAGACTCCCAACCACCTGAACCAGACCTCGGCCTTTTACGGCGCCGCGGCGATCAGCGAGCGGTACCTGCGACCGTCGGCCGACTGCCTGACGGTGGGAACGCGCCTGGTCCTATCGCATGAAATCGCGCACCAATGGTGGGGATATTCGCTCGTGCCGGAGAAGAAGCCGGGAGCGCCGCTTGTGCTGGAATCGTTTGCCCAGGCCGCCGCCCTCGCGCGACTCGAGCAGCGCCGAATTCTCTCGACATCCCAGATTTCGGCCCTGCTGAAGGATTTGACCGCGCCGCTGCTGCAGGACAGGGGCGCCGCCCCGCCGCTAAGCGGCCTCGTGCAGACCGACGAGCGTGCCTATTATGAAGGGCCGATGGTCTTGCTTGGCGCGGCAGGCAACAGCCGGCAGATGCTCGATGCGTTCGGTATCGTGCTGCGCGACGAAGCCCGACAAGCCGCCCCGGCCTCTGATCCCGCGCAGGTCATCGATCACATCATTCGTTCTGCGCCGCCTGCGGCCCGGCCAGCGATCAGGGCCGGGTTGCAGTGACTGGTTTCCGCGAGGCCCATTCACGGTGCTGGCAAGATGTTCCTGCCGGCTGGCAGACGTTGCAAACGATCCGGGCGACGGCCGGTCGCTGCATGGATACTTCCGGGCGAGAAGGCACAGCATGACCGATCTCAAGGCCGTCAATCTTTGCAAATCCTATGGGCGCAAGCAGGTTCTCTCCGGTTTCAGCGCCGACTTTCCGACAGGCCTGACGCTCCTGGTCGGGCCGTCGGGGGGCGGGAAGTCGACTCTGACGCGTCTGCTCGCCACGGCCGAGCCTCCGGATCGGGGTCAGCTGTCGTGGGGCGGGGCGGCATTGCCCGGGGCAAAGCGATCGCTGCGCCGGTCGCTTGGCTACGCACCCCAATCGGTCGATCTGCCCGGTGACATCAGTGCGCGCCGATTTGCTCGCCACATGGCGGCGCTCAAGGGCTTGCGGTTAGCGGAAGCCGACCTGCAGTTCCTCCACCTCGCCGCCACTCTCAATCTCGACCAGGATCTGGAAGTCCCATTATCGGGCTGGTCAGGCGGCATGCGACGGCGCCTCATCTTCGCCCAGGCGCTGCTCGGCGATCCGGCGCTGATCGTTCTCGACGAGCCGACCGCCGAGCTGGATGCCGAATCGGCCACCCGCGTCGAAGCCGCATTGATCGAGCGCAGCCATTCGGCGACGATCGTGATGGCCACCCATCAGCCGGAGCGACTGACCGATCACGCCGTAGCGACGCTACGGATCGGCGGGATGGAGGCATGAGTGCCGCGGCCGCAACCGCTCGGCTGAATTGGGGCCGATATCTGAACAGCCGGGGCATCTGGTTGCTGATGCTGGTCGCGCCGATCGGTGCGCGCTTCTGGGTGCCGCGCGAAGACGGCACGGCCATGGCGGTCGCGGTGGACGGTCGTCTGCCCGTGATGACGCCGGCGGTGGTCGGGCTTTCGCTTGGGGTGGTCGTAGCGACGAGCTTTCTGCCGATCGCCTGGGCCTATCTGCGCCGAAACGTGACGAACGTTCGTGCGTGGCAGACGGAGGATGTCGCGGCCGCGTCATCGGTCGAGCAGACGCTGGGCCGGTTTGCCGCGGATATTGCCGTCCTTGCGTTGATGCTTGCGGCACTCACTGCGGCAGGGTGCTTGCTCGCCTGGCAAACCGACGACGGCGGCTCGCCTTGGGTCGTTGCCGTGACGATCTGGCTGATCGGATTTCCGCCTCTCGTAGTGCTCGCGGGGCTCCGCGCCCTGGTGGATTCCTGCAACCTGACGCGCGGCGCGCTCGGCGACGTGCTGTTCGCCGTCATCTGGCTGGTCTCGCTGGCGACCCCGCTTGCTGCCGGCGTTCGCGGCACCGGCACGATCGACGGCCTCCGTGATTTCGCAGGGTTCGTGCGGCCGCTTTCATCCGGCGAGGTGGGGGCCAACCACCGCTTGGCAGTGGGTGTCTTTCCAGTCAGCTCCGGCCGTGTCCCGGTTGATGTCGTCGCCGGTCTCCGTTCGAATGGCTACGTGACTTCACGCCTCGTCTGGTGCACGATCGGGATCGGGCTCGCCGCGGTGGCGGGGCTGCTTTACCGCTCGCCGAAAGCGGCCAGCCAAAAGGCACCCAAGCGCTCATCGGGGGGTGCTCCGGGCCGCGCTGCAGCAATGGCGCGGCGATCGGCGCAACCGTGGCTCGGCAGCCTCAGGAGCGAGGCTGAGGGCATGGTGGGTGGTCGTCGCATGCTGCTGGTGCTCGCGTCGCTCGCCGCAGCCGGAGCATTGCTCGACTATCGCCATTTCGTCAGTCCTGCGATCCTGCTGTGGCTGATCTTCGCAGTGCCGCGCGAAGCTGGTCGTTGGCAAAGTCTCTCGCTGCGAAGCTTGGCCCTTACCGCGGGCAGCGCCGCCTCCGGGAAGTGGTCCGCGTTCATTGCCGCCGGTGCCCTGATCCCGCTACTCCTGTCGCTTCCGGCTGCTGTGGGGCATGGCTCGGTCATTCCGATCCTGCTTGGCCTCGCCACTGGTGCGGCGGCCACGTCGATCGGGGCGGGACTTGCCATCGTCACGCGTTCGGCAGTCGTCCCCAGGCTGGCGCTGATGGTCCTCTGGTACGCCTACTTCGCGTCTTGAGCATCGCCGCGGGCCGCCTTTGTCTCGCCGTCTTCGCTTCGGCTCGGGGCCTCCAATTCAGCTGGAACCTAACGCAACCTGCCCCCTCGAATGCCGGTCCGGGCATTCGCGAGAAAGCGGCACGGCAGCCGCGGCCCGGCAAAACCAGAAGCTGTCGCGACTTCATCGCCACGGTAGAGGAAGATAGGATGGTTGCTCCGAACAGCGTCTTCTACTTGGACCGGCCGCCCGCAGGAGAGAGGGGGGCAAGCAGCTCGACATCGTTAGTGCCTGCATCCGGCGCCCTTTGCTAAGGCAAAATCGTCGCCATCGATCTTCCCAATCACACTGTCACCCGGGACGGCGCGAGATCCATCTCACCCGCAAGGAGTTCGCGGTGCTGGAGCAACTCGCGCTCAGCCCTGACTCGTCCGGCATCGGCTACCGGCCGCTCGCAGACGGCTGATCCGCCTGTGCGCGGCTCTCCGCTTGAGTGTTGCTTCGGCACCGCCGCTAAGGGGCTGCTGGAGCCCGCAGGACGAATGGATACGACTTCCGGCACTTCCGTCATTGAGACGCCGGCCCTGGCATCCCAAGTGACCGGCCATGTCACAAGGGGTTTGCGGATGGTGGATGGAATAACAGGGCGCGTCGCCGACGCTGTGGAGGCGGATGCCGGCGATCGCGCCGTGTGGAGCGGCATTGGCGCGCTCGCGCTGGCCGTGTTCGGGTTGGTCATGGCCGAGTTCCTGCCGGCAAGCGTGCTGACGCCGATGGCGCGCGATCTGGCGGTGTCGCTCGGCGCCGCCGGCCAGGCGGTGACCGCAACGGCGGTGGTCGGCGCTTTCGCCGCGATTCTGGTGCCGGTGCTGACCGGCGCATGGGATCGGCGGGCGGTGCTGCTGGGTTTGCTGGCTTTGCTCTGCCTGTCGAACCTGCTGACCGCGCTGGCCGGAAGCCTCGCCGCCTTGCTCATCGCCCGTGTGCTGCTCGGGGTGGCGCTCGGCGGCTTCTGGTCGATGGCGGCGGCGACCGCGATGCGGCTGGTACCGATGGCGGCGCTCGGGCGGGCGATGGCGATCGTTTTCACCGGAGTCACGGTGGCCACCGTCTCGGCGGCGCCCGTCGGCGCGATGATCGGTGATCTGCTGAGCTGGCGCGCGGCTTTCTGGCTGGCGGGGGCAGTGAGCCTGCTCGCTTTGGCCTGCGTCGCACTTACCATTCCGAAGCTGGCGCCGACCGGAACGGCCGATCTCGCCGGCCTGGCGGACGTCATCGCGCGTCGGCCGGTGCGCTGGGCGCTTGCCGCCGTGCTGCTCATCGTTTCGGGCCACTTCGCGGCCTTCACCTACATCCGGCCCGTGCTGGAGCGGGTCACGAATTTGGACGTGCCGGCGATCTCGCTGGCGCTGCTGCTGTTCGGCGGCGCCGGCTTTCTCGGCAACATCGCCGGCGGTCTGATGACGTCGCGCGATCCCAGGCTTTCGGTCACGGCGGGTGCGTTGGCGATGGCTGCCGCTATGGCGACGCTGCTCGTCCTCGGTGCAGCGCCGGTCGCGGCGATGTCTGCGCTGACCCTATGGGGAGCGGGCTTTGCGATGCTGCCGGTCGGATTTCAGGCCTGGGTCGCGGCCGAAACGGAGGACAAGGCGGAGCTTGGCGGCGGGGCGTTGACCGCCACCTTCCAGGTCGCGATCGCCGGCGGCGCGGTGTTCGGCGGGCTGCTCGTCGACCGCTTCGGCGTGCTCGGCGCGCAGGGTTATTGCGCAGTGACGGCGGCGATCGGATTGAGCCTGGTCGTGCGCCTGCGCCGTGCACCTCCGGCCCCTCATGCCGCTGTCTGCGCCTGTTCGGCCGCGTGAGCGGGCGCATGCAGGCGCCTCCGCACCCGGCGCAGGGCGCGATGCCGCTCGAGGAGGATCCGCTCAGCGGCTTGTTGCGCGACCTCCGCATCGCCGGCGTCGCTTATGGTTACGGCCGGCTTTCGGCGCCCTGGGGTATCGATTTCCCGCACGATGGCACCGGTCGGCTGCACTTCGTGATCGAGGGCGAGGCGTGGCTGCAGGCAAAGGGGGAGGCAGCGCAGCGGCTGGCGGTCGGCGATGCCGTCTTCCTGCCGCGGGGCGCGCCGCACGCGCTGCGGAGCGCCCCCGAGGGACGGACGACCTGCGTTTCCGAGCTCGATCTCCGCGCCGTCGGCGAACGCGTCTACAGCTTCGATCGCTGCCGGAACGCGGATGCGGTCGTGGCAAGCTGCAGCGTGACCTTCAACGAACCCTGCCTGCATCCTTTGCTCGACATGATGCCGACGATGCTGACGGTGGCAGGCGCGCAGAGCGATGCGACCTTGCACAGCCTGCTGCAGGCGATGGCCGATGAAGTGCTGGCGCCGAAGATCGGCGGTGCCACCGTGTTATCGCGCCTTGCCGACGTGATCATCACCCGGCTGATCCGCGCCTGGGTAGAAAATGGGGACGGAGAGGGGCATGCCTGGCTCGCCGCGCTCCGCGACGCCCGGCTGGGACGCGCGCTGGCGGCGATGCACCGGGATCCGGCCCGGCCATGGACGACCTCGGCGCTGGCGAAGACTGCCGGCCTATCGCGATCGGCCTTCGCCGAAAGCTTCGCCGCCGCGCTGGGCCAGCCCCCGGCGCGCTATCTCGCGCGGCTGCGCATGACTCTGGCGAGTCGGCTTTTGCGCGAGCAGCGGATGAGCATCGGGCGGGTCGCGCAGCGACTGGGTTACGGGTCCACGCCGGCGTTCAGCCGCGCGTTCAAGCGACACGTCGGCCGCGCCCCGGGAGAGATCCGGCGCCGCGCCAAGGTTGAGCGGCAGCCGGCATGATCATGCGCCTGCGCCGAGACTCCGCGCCACGGCTTCCGCGACCTTGATCCCGTCGACCGACGCCGAGAGGATGCCGCCTGCATAGCCGGCGCCCTCGCCGGCCGGAAACAGACCGGCAGTGTTGAGACTTTGGAAGTCCGCGCCGCGGGTGAAGCGGACCGGCGAGGAGGTGCGGGTCTCGACTCCGGTCATGACGACGTCGGGATGGTCGTAACCGGGAATCTGCCGGCCGAAGACCGGCAGCGCCTCGCGCATCGCCTCGACGACGAACTCGGGCAGGCAGCGGGCGAGGTCGGTCGGCTGAACGCCGGGGCGATAGGATGGAACCACCGTTCCCAGGGTCGTCGAGGGCCGGCCGGCGAGGAAATCGCCGAGGCGTTGGGCCGGCGCCTTGTAGTTGGATCCGCCGGCGGCGAAAGCCTGCTCTTCCCAATGGCGCTGCAGCGCGATCCCGGCGAGCGGATCGCCGGGATAGTCGCGCGCCGGATCGATCGCGACCACCAGGCCGGAATTGGCGTTGCGCTCGTTGCGCGAATATTGGCTCATGCCGTTGGTCGCGACCCGGCCTGGCTCCGATGTCGCGGCGACCACGGTGCCGCCCGGACACATGCAGAAGCTGTAGACCGCGCGGCCGTCGCGGCTCTGGTGCGAGATATGATATTCGGCGGCCCCGAGGATCGGATGGCCGGCATTGGCGCCGAACCGCGCGCGGTCGATCCAGGATTGCGGATGCTCGATCCGAACTCCGATCGCGAACGGCTTCGCCTCGACATGGACGCCTGCCGCCTGGAGCATCGCGAAGGTGTCGCGGGCGCTGTGTCCGATCGCGAGCACGACACGGTCCGCTTCGAGGTAGGTGCCGTCGTGAAGATGAAGCCCGCGTAGTTTGCGATGTCCGGACGCGTCGGTGGCGATATCGACGCCGTCGACGCGCGTCGAGAAGCGGTATTCGCCGCCGAGCCCCTCGATCGTCTCGCGCATGCTCTCCACCATCGTCACCAGCCGAAAGGTGCCGATATGGGGGTGCGCCTCGGTCAGGATTTCGGGCGGGGCACCCGCCTTGACGAATTCGGTCAGCACCTTGCGATCGAGATTTCGCGAGTCCTTGATCCGGCTGTAGAGCTTGCCGTCGGAGAAGGTGCCGGCACCGCCCTCGCCGAACTGGACGTTGCTTTCCGGATCGAGAACGCTGCGCCGCCATAGCCCCCACGTGTCCTTGGTCCGCTCGCGCACCACCTTGCCGCGATCCAGGATGATCGGCCGGAAGCCCATCTGGGCGAGGATCAGGGCCGCGAACAGGCCGCACGGGCCGGCGCCGATGACGACTGGCCGCGGCGTCACCCCGCTCTCCGGCGCCTTGGCGACGAGTTGGTAGCGAGTGTCGGGCGTTGGCTGGACGTTGCGGTCCTTGACGAAGCGGGCGAGCACCGCCGCTTCGTTGCGAACGTTGACGTCGACGGCATAGACGAGCTGGATGGCGCTCTTGTCGCGTGCGTCGTTGCCGCGACGCGCGACGACGTAGCGAACCAGGTCGCGCGGCGTGATCCGCAGTCGTCGACAGATGGCGGCGGGCAGCGCCTCCTCCGGATGGTGGAGCGGCAGCCTCAATTCGGTGATGCGCAACATGCGCGCGCCTGTAGCGCCAGGCGGCGGCCGGCGCGACTCCGTCGATCCGGCTTGCTGCGCCCGCGGTGCGCTCATAAGCGGCTATGGCAGGCGAGGGGGGAGCATGTCGCTTTACGACGAGAATGAAGAGGTGCTGAGGCGCATGGCGGCTGCCGGTGACGATCTCGGCAGGCCTCGGCCGATGGACTTCAGCCATCTTTTTCCGACGCGCGAGGGCGCGATCGCCTTCGCCCGCCGGGTCGATGCAGAAGGGTTCACGCCTGTGGTTCGCCCCTACGACAAGCCCGGCCTTCCGTTCGACGTCACCGTCACCACCGCGCCGATGCTCCCGACTTGTGCAAACGTTACCGCGACCGAGCAACGCCTCGCCACTTTGGCCGCCGAGCAGGGCGGCCGCCCGGATGGCTGGGGCTGCTTCGAGGCGTGACGCGAGCGATGGCGAGGAGATGCCCGCATTGGCATCTTCCGCCGTCATCAGCCAAAGCGCGTCACTCGAGCGCCTGGTAGATGAGCGCGCGCAGCTTGCCGTGATCGTCGATGTCACCGGCCGGCAGCAGCTGGACCATGTAGGCGACGGTGAGCCGCTCCTTGGGGTCAACCCAATATTGGCTGTGATAGGCGCCGCCCCAGCCGAACTCGCCTTCGGAGCCGGGCTGACCCGCCTTGCCGAGATCCTCGCGGATGCTGAAGCCCAAGCCGAAGCCCATGCCGGCATTGTACGGGATGTCGCCGAGATGGTTGACGGTCATCAGCTCGACCGATTTGCGTCCGAGGTAGCGCCGGCCGTCGAGTTCGCCGCCGCGCCGAATCATTTCGAGGAAGCGGCTGTAATCGGCCGCGGTCGACAGCAATCCGGCGCCCCCGGAATAGGCGAGCCGCGGCCCGTTCAGATAATCGCCCTGGCCGGAATGACCGTTCGGTCCCCAGGTGCCGGGATCCGGCGCCCGGCGCAGCCCGCCCGCCTCGGCCGCATAGACGGCGGCGAGCCGTCCCGCTTTTTCGCGCGGCAGATAGAAGGAGGTGTCCTTCATGCCGAGCGGACGGATCAGCCGCTCGTCGAGAAAGGCGGCCAGCGTCTTGCCGCTGATCTTCTCGACCACCACGCCCAGGATATCGGTGTTGTAGCCGTAGACGAACTGCTCCCCCGGCTGCGCCGCCATCGGCAGCGAGGCCATTCGGGCGACGACCGCGGCGACCGGCTCGTTGCGGTCGGCGAAATACCAGCCGAAGATGCCGGCGTCGCGCCAGGCCTTCTCGCCGGGGCCGGATCCGTACGAAATGCCGGCGCTGTGGGTCAGCAGGTCGCGAATGGTGATCGGGCGCTTCGCCGGCACGACGTCATAGCCGCCGTCGGAACGAGCTACCGCGACGTTGGTCTTCTGCCACTCCGGCAGATGCTTGCCGACGGGATCGTCGAGCAGCAATTTGCCGTCCTCCATCAGCATCATGATCGCGACGCTGGTCAGCGCCTTGCTCTGCGAGGCGATGCGGAAGATGCTATCTTCGCGCATCGGATCGCGAGCCTCCTTGTCGCGCCAGCCGAACGCTTCCGAATAGACGTCGCGTCCGTCCTGCTGGATCCGGATCACTGCGCCGGCGATCCGGCCCTGATCGACATAGTTCTGCAAAAGAGCGCCGACCCGGCCAATGCGTTGGGCGGAGACGGACGGTGAGGCCGCGGCCCGAAGGCCCTGCGCCGACGCGGCACCGCCGGTCATCACGACACTGCCTGTCAGCGCCGACGCGAGGAGGAGGCCGGCCGCAGCCCGCGCGAAGATCGATCTCATTCGTTTTTCCCCTCAGCCCAGCCCACGCAAGTAAGGGCGCCATCATGCTGGCGCGGCCGCCGCGCGGTCAAGCGCGCCGGAGCGCGCGCGACCGTAAGGCGTTATTCGTCACTGATAGCGTTTGAGATTGTCGAAGCCCTCGTTGGTCTTCGCCATCCTGATCAGCTTACGGATGTAGGTGCGAACGTGGCGATCGAAGCGGGTGTCGTTGTAGACGCCGCTCCAGATGTAATCGTCTTTATCGAGCAGCGCGCGCAGGGCCTCCATGAAGGCGGCCTGGCTGCCGGTGGAGCGCTCGTCCCTGACATGCGTGCAGACCATCTCCTCGGCGGCGGCCTTGTCGCACTCGTCCTGCCGCTCGCGCCCGCCACGCTCCGCCGCAACCTGATCCGCCCGTGCCGAAGCGATCCGGCTCTGCAGCCAGGTGCGGACCGTCTCATCATTCCATTCGCTCGCAGGCTGCTCCGCCACCTTTACATGCTCCCTCTCGCGATCGCCGACGCGCATGCCGCTTCCGGGGGCCACTCTCAACCACGATCTGTCGGCCGCGGGGCGCGCCTAGCTGCCCTCCGGCGGCGCGAAGCTCTCGACGACCCGAACGATCTCGAACTCGTAATGCTGCCACCCGCGCTGGCGTGCCGCGTCCGCCGTTGCCGCCTTCTTGCCGGTCGCCTCCTTCAGCGACTTGCAATGTCCCCAGAAGATCTCGGTTTTGCCATTTTCCAGCTGCCCGATGATCCGCCAATAGTGGGTGAACGGTGCGGTCGTCGGGCCGATCGTCTTGACGGTGCCGTCGGCCATGGTTGCGATGAGATAGCGTTTCTTTCTGGCCATGAGGCGCGGCGTCTCCAAATTGGGTGCGGGCGGCAGGCTGCAAGGTCGCGCTAAGGGAATTCTGCCTGCAATATGTTCGCAGGCTGGTCTTAGGTGAGCAGGGCGGCGCCGAATCATGGCGGCCCCCAACTTCGAGAGGCATCAATGACAGCCGTCAGCAAACCCCGGTCGATAATGTCATTCAACCGGCTCAACCTGGCGGCGACCCTGACCGCAATCGTCAACATCTTCATCCACTATGCGCCGCTGCGCCGACTGGCGATCGCCCATGGCGGCTCGCCCGCTGGGCCGATCGTGGGCATTTTCTTTCTCGGTCTGTCGTACACGATGTTCTGGTTCTTCATCTACCGGAGGGGTAGCCGCGTCGCGAACTGGCTCTTCGTGGCTGTAACCGCTTTTGCCAGTGCGGGGATCCCGTTCAACCTGCCTGGAGTCCTCGCGATGGGACCCGCTCATGTGCTGATCGACGGTGTCTCCTTCCTGCTCCAATGTGCCGCGATGACAATGCTGTTCCGAGGCAGTGCGAAGGCTTGGCTCGGAAGGAAGGAGATGTCCGCCGACGCATGAACTCGGACGGCTGTCGATGTGCGGACCGGAATGAGCTCGGCTGCGGTTCGACTTCGAACAGGTTCGATCCTGCGGTGGATGGCGCGCCCGACAGGATTCGAACCTGTGACCCCAAGCTTAGAAGGCTCGTGCTCTATCCAACTGAGCTACGGGCGCGCGACCGCGCCGCTCTAGCGTCTTTCTTCGGGAGAGGGAACGGCGCGATGTGGCGAAGCCGTTGTCCCTGTGGGGCAGACGATCCGAGTGGGCGAAAACAAAGCATGAACATAGTGGGTGGACCTGCTATGCTGCTTCCGTCACTGGGAGGAGCCAAGCCGATGCTGCGGTCGATTCTTTTCGTAAGTGCGTTGCTGATCTCGGGCGCCGGAACTGCCCACGAGGTACCGTCCCCGCCCGATGCCGATTTCCTCGACTGGCGGCTGATCGATGCGGGACCCGAACTCAGCCTGTTCATCGGCGACATCAAGCGGGTCGGTCAGGCGGCGAGCTTCCTGGCGATGGCGGTTTACCCGAAGCCCGCAACCTCGGGCGGTCAGCGCCATGATGCGGTTACCCAGCCCGGACTGGTGGATTGCGCCAGCAAGCGGTTCGAGGTCGAGCCGGGTCTTCGTGCGTTGAACGGCATGGCGCTGCCGCCGGGCATCGTTCGCGCACCGCCGCCCGGTGCCGACCCGCAAGCGTTCGACGATCGTTCGCCGCCGCCAGCCGATAGCCCCGTCTTCGCATTGCTGCAGACGGCGTGCGGCGAACGTCCGCTTACATCGGAATCGATCGAGGATCCGTATCGCTGGGCCCGGCAGCGATACGGATTGCGCACGCCGCCGCCACGCTGATAGCGGGAGGCGAAGCGCGCTTCGTGCGAGATCGACGCGCTGGGCGCCACCGGTGATGTTGCGCGGCCCTTGTGGCGATGCCGCCGGGCGCGCTAGGTCCGCTCCATGACCGGGGGATCACCGCAGGCCGTCGACGTCACCGCGCTTGAACGAGCACGATTCCGTTATTTCGATTTCGTGATGGCGGCGTTCGTCACCATCCTGCTGCTTTCGAACGTGCTTGGCGCCGGCAAGCGGGCCGAGATCGACCTGCCCGGGATCGGCCTATGGCCGTTCGGCGCCGGCATCCTGTTCTTCCCTCTGTCCTACGTGCTCGGCGACGTGCTGACCGAAGTCTATGGCTATGCCCGCGCCCGGCGCTGCATCTGGGCGGGGTTCGTCGCGACCTTGTTCATGGCGCTGATGAGCTGGGTGGTGGTGGCACTGCCGCCCGCATCGGACTGGCCGGGGCAGGCAGCTTATGAAAGCGTGTTCGGCCAGGTGCCGCGGATCGTCTTCGCTTCCGTGATCGCCTTCTGGCTCGGCGAGTTCGCGAACAGCTACGTGCTCGCCCGCATGAAGGTGCTGACCCGCGGGCGGCATCTCTGGTCCCGCACGATCGGCTCGACAATCGTCGGGCAGGGGATCGACAGCCTCGTTTTCTACCCGCTCGCTTTCTACGGAGCGCCGGGATGGCCGATCGAGGCGATGCTGTGGGTGATGCTCAGCCAGTTCCTGCTCAAGGTGTTGTGGGAGGTGTTGCTGACCCCGGTCACCTATGCCGTGGTCGGCTTCCTCAAGCGCCGCGAAGGCGTCGACGTCTTCGACAGCGGCACCGATTTCACTCCGTTCAGGACCGCGCTCTGAGATGACCAGCTTTCAGCAGACCAAATTGTGGCTGGTGCAGACGACCGGCCTGCCCAAGGACACGCTCCACGTCTATGTCGGCCTCACCCTGTTCCTGGCGGCCGCGATCATTTCGCGGCGCTCGCTCAAGTCGATGCTTCCGATCGGGATCGTCATCGCCGCCGCGCTCGCCGGCGAGATCTGGGACGTGCTCGACACCCATATGGCCGGGCGCCGTGTGCGTTGGGCGCTGAACGCCCACGATCTGTGGAATACATGCTTCTGGCCGGCAATCCTGTTCCTGCTTGCCCGCTTCACCCGCGTGCTCAAGAAATAAAGCCCTTCGTTCCGGACGCAACGTGCCGCTGCAAGAGCGCGCAGCCGCGCATTCCCGATCGATCAAGATCTCCGTACGAACTGCAGTTTCGCGCGCGCGGCGCCGACTTTCCAGCAACTTCTGGACATCTTCGAACGTTCGATGCTAGCCTTCGGGCCTGATCGTGGGAGTCGTTCGATGCGTCCTTACCTTCTCGCTGCAGCCACCCTTCTCGTCTCCCTGTCGGCAGTGCCAGCGGCCGCGAAGGTGGCGTCGGAAACTTGGGATCCGGATCAGGTGGTTTGCGTTCCGTTGCGCGACAAGCAGAACCAGCCGACCAGTGCGCAAGCCTGCAGAACCGCGGCGCAGTGGAAGGGGATCCTCAAGCGTCACGCTGCCAAGCTCCGCACCGCTGCCCTGCCCGTGCAGCCGTTCACGCCGCTTTGGGATTATGGGTTTCGATCGGACGTCCGGCCCGGCTCGCGCCGCTGATCTAGGGGCCGAGCCAGCGTTCCTTTTTTTCGGATCAGCCAACCGTTTCGAGCAGACCCTCGAACAATCGGCGGCCGTCCTGGTTGCCGTGCGCGGCTTCGACCGCCCGCTCCGGATGCGGCATCATACCGAGCACATTGCCCTTGTCGCTGACGATGCCGGCAATGTCGCGGGCCGAGCCGTTGCATTCGCCGGCATAGCGGAAGGCGATGCGGCCTTCGCCCTCGAGACGATCGAGCACGTCGGCGTCGGCCTGGTAATTGCCGTCATGGTGCGCGACCGGAATGACGATCTTCTCGCCCGGCCGGTAGTCCGCGGTGAAGGGCGAGCGCGCTTCGCCGACGGTCAGCGCGACGTCGCGGCAGACGAAGCGGATACCGGCATTGCGCATCAGCGCGCCGGGCAGCAGACCGGCCTCGGTCAGGATCTGGAAGCCGTTGCAGACGCCGAGCACCGGCACGCCGCGCTCGGCCGCCTCGCTGACCGCCCGCATCACCGGCGATCTCGCCGCCATCGCGCCGGAGCGCAGATAGTCGCCGTAGGAGAAGCCGCCCGGGACCGCGATCAGGTCGATGCCGTCGGGCAGCGCCGTCTCGCGATGCCAGACCTTGCTCGGCGCACGCCCGGTCACCGCTTCCAGTGCGGTCAGCATGTCGCGGTCGCAATTGGACCCCGGGAAGATGATGACCGCGCTGTTCATGCCGCGCGATCCGCGCTGTCGTCGATGCCGTCGGCGCGCTCGATGCGGAAATTCTCGATCACCGTGTTGGCGAGCAGCTTGCGGCACATCGACTCGATCTCTTCGTCCGAGACGCTCTCAGCGAGATCGAGCTCGATCAATTTGCCGGCGCGGACGTCGTTGATCCCGGAGAAGCCGAGGCCTTCGAGGGCATGGTGGATGGCCTTGCCCTGCGGATCGAGGACGCCGTTCTTCAGAGTCACGTAGACGCGGGTTTTCATCAGTCTCGCTCGCCGCTGGAGTTTGCGCGTCCTATGGAACCGTGCGCCCGATCGCACAAGCGCGGCGTGCGACGGCTCGCTTGTGGGACGGCCCGGCGCGCCCTATCTTTCCGGCATGACTCAGCTTCCCGAGATCGTCCTCACGCCCTCTGCTGCCGCCCGCGTCGCCGCGATCGCGCGGAAAACCGGCAAGCCCGCGATCCTGCGGCTCGCGGTCGAGGGCGGCGGCTGCGCCGGCTTCTCCTATCGTTTCGGTCTCGCCGACGAAGTGGAAGCGGAGGATCTCGCGACCGAGCGCGACGGAGTCACGCTCGTGGTCGACGAGATGACTCACGATCTCGTCCGCGGCGGCGAGGTCGATTTCGTCGAGAGCCTCGGCGGTGCCGCCTTCCAGGTCCGCAACCCCAATGCCGCGTCCGGCTGCGGCTGCGGCTCCAGCTTCAGCGTCTGAACCGGGCGCCTTGGTTGGTGACGCGGGCGTGATGGCCCGCTAATCCACGGGCGCATGAAGATCGTCAGCTACAATCTGAACGGCATCCGCGCGCGGTTGCCCCGGCTCGTCGAATATCTCGAGGAGCAGAAGCCCGACGCGCTCTGCCTCCAGGAGATCAAATGCGCCGACGACGCTTTCCCGATCGAGGACGTCCGCGCCGCTGGCTATGACGGCCATTGGCACGGCCAGAAAGGCTTCAACGGCGTCGCCATCCTGACTCCGGCGGCAGCACCGGCGCCGGTGCTGCGGCGGGTCGGGCTGCCCGGCGACCCCGACGATACCCACAGCCGCTACATCGAGGCGGAGGTCGGCGGCGTCATCATCGCGTCCATTTATCTGCCCAACGGCAATCCGGTCCCGGGCGAGAAGTTCGACTACAAGCTTGCCTGGATGGACCGGCTGCGCGGCCACGCCCGCGAACTGCTCGCCGAGGAGCGGCCGGTGGTGCTCGCCGGCGACTGGAACGTAATCCCGACCGACGAGGACGTCTTCTCGCCCAAGGCAATGGCGCGTGACGCCCTGATGCAGCCGGAAAGCCGCGCCGCCTTCCGCACCATCCTCAATCAGGGCTGGACCGACGCGATCCGCGCCCGCCATCCGGAAGGGCCGGTCTGGACGTTCTGGGATTATACGGCCGGCGCCTGGCAGCGCGACGCCGGCTTCCGCATCGATCACCTCCTCCTCTCGCCCCAGGCCGCCGACCGCCTGCTCGATGCCGGCGTGGACAAGGATTATCGCGGCCGCGAGAAAGCCAGCGACCACGCGCCGACCTGGGTCGAGATCGAGGATCAGGGAGAAGCGGCCTAACCCAATTTTCCCTCTCCCCTTGCGGGAGAGGGTTAGGGAGAGGGAAGCGATCGACCGAGCTCGACGCCCGGGCGATCGCTCTTTCGAACGCCGTCACCCCGCAACCTCCGTCAGGCAACAAGCTACAAAGCTGCGGTGATTCCTCTTCCGTCAAAAGAGACGGGGACTCGTTGGTAGATGCATCCACAGGAAAGCGCTGAACAGTCACGCTTTTTCCTTGGCGAGGGCTGCGCGGCCTCTTTATGCTGGCACCATGGCGCGTCCCTGTTTCAAGCTCGAGAAGGTCCATCCCGATCCGGTCTGCGGCGTCGACGAGGCCGGCTGTGCACCGCTCGCCGGGCCCGTGGTTGCCGCCGCGGTGGTGCTGGATCGCGAGCGTTTTCCGCGCGGCATCGACGATTCCAAAGCAATCCCCGCCAAGGCGCGGGAGGCGATTTGCGCGAAACTGTACAAGGTCGCGCGTGTCGGCGTCGGGATCGCCACGGTCGAGGAGATCGATCGTCTCAACATCTATTGGGCGCGAATGCTGGCGATGACGCGCGCCGTCGATGCGCTCGGCTTCGACCCGGCGATGGTGCTGGTCGACGGCAACCGCACGCCGAAATGGGAAAGGCCGTCGGTCGCGATCGTCGCCGGCGACGCCAAATGCCGCTCGATCGCCGCCGCCTCGATCGTCGCCAAGGTCACGCGCGACGGCATGATGGCGGACTATGCGCGCGAACATCCGGGCTATGGCTGGGAAACCAATCAGGGCTATCCGACTCCGGAGCATCGCCGTGCGCTGCAGGCGCTCGGGCCGACGCCGCTGCACAGGCGCAGCTTCGCACCGGTCCGCCAATGGAGCACGGCCGCGCAGGTCGAGCAGGTCGCCCTGTTTCCCAAACAGGGCTGAGCCGATTGGCAGGTCGTCGTGCCCCCGGCACGACTGCCGCCTGCCGGGGGCAGGCTGCACCTGCCAATGGCACGGCTCACCGGCTCTTCCGCCTCGATTGGCGTTTACTAGCAGGCTCAGTCTTGGGGAAAGGCCGCGCTCCATATCATGGATCTGTGAGTCTTTCCGGCCACACCACTTCATATTGAGTCTGAAGGGCGGCCGCGGCCCCCATTCCTAGCGCAGGACTCCTTTCGTTCCGTCGATGGTAAACGAAGGATGAGCGACTCGGGCCAAATCGTTGATCTTGACCGCAGACTCCGTCTGACTCACTGTGGCTCGGTGAGTTTCAACGGGGGCGGATTTCAATGACCGTATTGACGCGTGTGGGTTCTGGCGTTCGGCGCGCGAAGAAGGTCGAGCCGGCGCCCGACCTGCCGCTCGGCCAGATCCTCGAAGAAGATTGCATCGCCGCAATGGCGAAGCTGCCGGCCGCGTCGGTCGACATGATCTTCGCCGATCCGCCCTACAATCTCCAGCTCGGCGGCGACCTGTTCCGGCCGGAAGGCGGCCGCGTCGACGCGGTCGACGACGAGTGGGACAAGTTCGAGACCTTCGGCGCCTATGACGCCTTCACCCGCGGCTGGCTCAAGGAAGCCCGCCGCATCCTGAAACCCAACGGCACCTTGTGGGTGATCGGCAGCTATCACAACATTTTCCGGGTCGGCGCGGCGCTGCAGGACGCCGGCTACTGGATTCTGAACGACATCGTCTGGCGCAAGGCCAATCCGATGCCGAACTTCCGCGGCACCCGCTTCACCAACGCGCACGAGACCCTGATCTGGGCCTCGCACAGCGAGGACAGCCGCTACACCTTCAACTACCGCGCGATGAAGGCGCTCAATGACGAGCTGCAGATGCGCTCGGACTGGCTGCTGCCGATCTGTTCGGGCGGCGAGCGGGTGAAAGGGGAGGGCGGTCACAAGGCGCACCCGACTCAGAAGCCGGAAAGCCTGCTCTACCGCGTGCTGCTCGCCTGCACCAACAAGGGCGATGTCGTCCTCGACCCGTTCTTCGGCACCGGCACGACGGGCGCAGTGGCGCGGCGGCTGGGTCGCAACTGGATCGGCATCGAGCGCGAGAAGCGCTACGTGAAGGTCGCCCGCGAGCGGATCGATTCCACTCTCGAGCTCGACGAGAGCGCGATGAAGACGATGGCGTCCAAGCGCGCGCAGCCGAAGGTCCCGTTCGGCGCCATCGTCGAGACCGGGATGCTGAAACCGGGGACCATCCTCACCGACGCCAAGCGGCGCTGGGAAGCGCGCGTCGGTGCCGACGCCTCGATCGAGCATGAAGGCGAGCAGGGATCGATCCACCGCATCGGTGCCGCCGCGCAAGGCGCATCCGCCTGCAATGGATGGACCTTCTGGCATTATGAGGAAGCCGGCGTGCTCACGCCCATCGACGCGCTGCGGCAGCGTTATCTGCTGATGATGGACTGAGCCGCGAGTCGTTTGCGGCGCCCACGGGCTGCGCCAAGCGCTGCACGGCTCGAAGATGGGCGGGTGCGAGGGCGCGAAATCGCGCCATTTCGGAGCGTTTCCAGTCCGCATCGGACGAACGCGGAGGAGAATCGGCCCGTGCGCGTAAGGAAGACGCTCGACACGCCTCCGAAATGGAGTAAAGTTGCGGCGGCGACCGTCCCTTCACGCCTCATCGCTCGCATGCCTTTGACCACGGGAGGTTTGCGGGAGCCCCTTTGGGCGCTGAAGCGGCGCGGATCATAGTCATGCCCACCATGACGATCCGCACCTATGGAGACTCAGTTACCCTGCTGGCCTTCGTTCAAGAGGCGGTCGCCACCTTCAATGCTGTCGACCGGAACGTTGTGCAGCTTCTGGCGCCTAGCCGATCCGGTTGGTTGTCCTGCATAACATGGATCAAGTCGGGCCGATAACCCGCCTTTAGTCGAATGGCACACGCCTGACGTCGCCCATTCGCCTCGCCGGCAGGGTACGGTACGGTCGGGCGACCGCGACGTTGTTCTGGACATCGCGGCGGCGAGGCGAGAGGAACGGCCATGCCCGTTCGTCACTATCTTCGCCCCGTCGCCTTTGTCGACGCGCCCTTTCTTCTCGACGGGGAGGTCGCCCGCCTTGCCGGCGGCATGCTCTTCTTCTCGGCGGTCGAGATCGCCGCGGTCGAGAATGGACGCCGGACGGGGCTGGACCTGGTTCCGGTGGGGCAGATCGAGGCGGTTATCGACCGCCTCGGGCCGACTGCGCGCAAGGCGTGGACCAACATCGTCGCACCGCGCGCGCCGCTTCAGCTTGGCGCCAGGACCATCCGCCTCGATCAGCCGCAGGTGATGGGCATCCTCAACGTGACTCCGGACAGCTTCTCGGATGGCGGCCGCTTCGGCGCGCCCGAAGCCGCCGCCGACGTCGGCTTCGCGATGGCGACGGCAGGCGCGGCGCTGATCGACGTCGGTGGCGAATCGACGCGGCCGGGGGCGAAGCCGGTGTGGGAGCAGGACGAGGCGGCCCGGATCGAGCCGGTCGTCCGCCGTCTCGCCGGATCCGGCACGGCCGTCTCGATCGACACCCGCAAGGCGCTGGTGATGGAGACGGCGCTGGCCGCAGGCGCGGGACTGGTCAACGACGTATCGGCGCTTACCTTCGATCCCGATGCGGCGAAGGTGGTTGCCCGTGCCAGCTGTCCAATCGTGCTGATGCACCATCTGGGCACGCCCGAGACGATGCAGGACTCACCGCACTATGAAAGCCCGGTCCAATATGCCGTCTACGACTGGCTCGAGGCACGGATCGAGGCCGCAATCGCCGCGGGCATCGCCCGGGAGCAGATCCTGGTCGATCCCGGCATCGGTTTCGGCAAGACCGTTCAGCACAATCTCGCGGTGTTGAACCATCTCGCCCTCTATCACGGGCTCGGCTGCCCGATCGTGCTAGGCGCCAGCCGCAAGCGCATGATCGGCGCGCTCTCCGGAGAGGCTCCGGCCGACCAGCGCCTGCCCGGCTCGCTGGCGCTCGCGCTCAAGGCCGCCGACCAGGGCGTGCAGATCGTTCGCGTCCACGACGTACCCGAGACGGTTCAAGCCCTCCGCCTCTGGCGCGGCCTGCGCGACGCGGCGTTGACGCCGGGGTGAGGGATGGGGCTGCAACGGGTTGGCACCTGCTCCGGAGTGTTCGCGGTTCGGGCGCGAAGTTTTTGCTCTGCGCAGAAGAAGGGGAGGGTTCGACAAGCTCAGCCCGAACGGCGGCGGAGAGGAGCGGGCCTGCGGTCCGGGGCGCACTTTCGTCTCCTTCTCCCCGTTCGGGCTGAGCCTGTCGAAGCCCTCTCCTTCTTCCGTCGGAGCAGAGAAAGACGGGACGCAACCTCACCCCAGGCTGACGTCCAGGAACATCATCGCGCCGAGCCCCACCATCAGGCCGACATTGGCCAGCGGCCGAAGCTCGAGGCGGCTGTGGGTCTGCGGGATGATTTCGGAGGCGACGACGTAGATCATCGCGCCGGCGGCGAAGCCCAGACCCCAGGGCAGGAGGGGCGCGGAGAGGAAGACGAGGGTCACCCCAAACAGGCCCGCGACCGGCTCGACCAGGCCCGACGCCAAAGCGGCGAGCACGCCAGTCCGCGCCGAATAGCCGATGGTGGTCAGCGCGGCGGCGACGGCGAGGCCTTCCGGGATGTTCTGCAGCCCGATGCCGAGCGCCGTAGTGGTGCCGGCGCCGAGATCGCCGCCGCCGAAGCTGACCCCGACCGCAAGCCCTTCCGGGAAATTGTGCAGGGTGATGGCGGCGACGAACAGCCACACCCGCCGGAACGTGGCTTCGGCAATGCCGGTGGGACCGAGGCCGATCTCGTCCAGTGGCGGCACGAAGCGGTTGATCTGCGAAATGGTGAGTGCGCCGAGCAACACCGCTGCGACGATGATCGCTGCCGCCTGTGCCTTGCCGGCGCCCTGCAGCTGCGCCTGTTCGATGCCGGGGATGATCAGCGAGAAGAAGGATGCTGCCAGCATCACGCCCGCGGCGAAGCCGAGGAAGACGTTCTGCTGCTTCTCGGTCGGCTTGCCGATGCTCAGGATCGGCAGCGCGCCGAGCACGGTCGCCAATCCCGCGAGCAGGCTGGCGAGGAAACCCGTGAAGATGATGCTCTGAGTCACGCCGTGTCGTTCACTTTCGTGCTTATCCTATAGCGAACGGCACGGCGTTTCCCAGGTTCCCCGAGAGGCCGCGCGTTACGCCTCTTCGGTCACGTCTTTGGTGCGTCCGGCGCCGGGGCCCGCGCCGAGATCGGTGCCGGTGGTCGGGTTGCGGGTCGGATCGGAGATGGTGCGGACCGCAGTCGCCTTCAGATCCTTCTTCTCGCGGCTGCTGAGGCCGTGCACGGAGGCGGTGCCGTCGCCGCCGTCGAGCGGGATCGCGCTGACGATGTCGTCGACGCGCTCCCATTCGGCGCCGCTGTTCCACGGACCTTCGAGATCACCTTCACCTTGGGAGGTGTTGACGTAGAGGCTCGAATAATCCGGATGGCCCGGCAGCTTGCCCGAGGGGAAATTGTTCTCGATCGAATAGAGCGCCTTCTCGAACGATTTCTGGTGGGCGACTTCGCGAGTCATCAGGAAGGTCAGGGCGTCCTTAATGCCGGGGTCGTCGGTGACGTTGATCAGCCGCTCGTAAACGATCTTCGCCCGCGCTTCCGCGGCGATGTTGGAGCGCAGGTCCACCGTCGGTTCGCCGCGGCTGTCGACATAGGCGCCGCTGAACGGCACGCCGGCCGAATTGGTCAGCGACGGGCCGCCGCCATAGACGATCTGCTGGGTCGGCGTGCTCGCCGACTTGGCGATGTCCATGTAGAGCTCCGCCTCGCTCATCGTGCCCTCGGACATCTTGCCCTTGGCGCCCTTGTTGAGCATCGCGACGATCGAGCCGATGATCTCGAGGTGGCTGAGTTCCTCGGTGGCGATGTCGAGCAGCATGTCCTTGCGGCCGGGATCGTCCTCGGCGAGACCTTGCGTGAAATAGCGCATCGCCGCCGCGAGTTCGCCGTCGGGGCCGCCGAATTGTTCGAGCATGAAGGTGCCGAGAACCGGGTTCGGTTCGGACACGCGCACCGTATATTGCAGCTTCTTGTTGTGAATGAACATGGGCAGGGCTCCCTTTACCACGTGGAGACAGGGAAACAGGCGGCCGGCCTCACCCGTTCCGCCTGATCTCAAAAAATGACGCTGGTTCATTCATTTGGGTGGTTAATGCGGAGCACCGAGCGTCCCGCACCACGATCGATTACGGCTCAGGAGAAGCTGTCCTTCACCGCTTCCGCAGCCTTGTGGAGCAGCCCGCCGCCGTCGCCACCTCCGGTCATCTGCTGGACCTGGGCTCCACCACCCGGGCGCGGCGGCGCAAGGTTCGGTTCGCCGCCGAGCGGCTCCATCGGACGAGAGGTGAATTCGCCCTTGCCGTCCGGGCTCGGGCCAGCCGACCAGCGCCCCTGCGGCGGCAGCGAACCGTCGCGCAGGAAGCCGAGCTGCTGGTAGCTGAACTCGTCCAGCTCCGCTTCCGGCGCGACGCTGTTCGGCACCGGCAGATTGGCCTGCAGACCGCCGAGCTCGTCGATCACCGCCATGAACTGGTTCTGGTGAAAGGTATCGCGAGCGATCAGATAGGACAGCATCTCCTTCATGCCGGGGTCGTCGGTCATGTTCCACAGCGAGTAAGCGAGCTTACGGCCGGTGGCCTCAGCGGTGATGTTCGAGAACATGTCGGCAGCCAAGTTGCCGCTCGCATATACGTGGCTGCAGTCGAACGGCACACCATTGGCGTCGGTCGGCAAGGCGGCGAGACTGGTCGACAGCACGTGACGCATGTCCATGCCGTTCAGCACCGATCCGCCAGCAACGTCGGCGGCGACATCTTCCTTAAGACTGAGCGGTGCGTTCTCGAGATTGAGCGCAACCGCCGTCGCCAGCATCTCGATATGGGCGATCTCTTCGGTCGCCGTGTTGAGCAGAAGATCGCGATATTTGGAATCGCCGCGTGCACCCCAGGCCTGGAAGAAATATTGAAGGCAGACCCGGATTTCGCCTTCGACGCCGCCGATCGCCTGCTGCAGAGCCTTGGCAAAGATCGGGCTTGGCTTCTCTACGCGCACGGGAAACTGAAGAAGCTTGTCGGTATAATACATGTTAAGAGCTCCTAGACGGTGTGGCGGCCTGCGGCCAGGATTGTCTTTCCTGCTTGCTCGATCCATCACGCTTGCGGGGATGTTCGCTGCAATAGTTCTTCCTGGACTTGGTTCCTGATTTGCAGGAACGAGCGATCGGGAGAGACGCGGAGCGGATATTGTGTTGGCGAAACCAATTGCTTCGATCACCTTGATCGATCTGGTGACTTGGAAAAGTACGCCCAACCTTGCAGAGCGTTCGCCGAAGGAGATGCGAAATGTCGCACGACGTGGTCCACAACGAAGCAGAAAGCCGTTTCGAACTTGCCGTCGGCGGGGACAAGGCGATCGCCGTCTACCGTCTGGAAGGCGATCGCTACGCCTTCACCCACACCGAGGTGCCGCCCGAACTCGAAGGGCAGGGCATCGCCAGCGCCCTTATCGAAGGCGCGCTTGCTCAGGTGAGGGCACGGGGCATGAAGATCGTGCCGCTCTGCGCCTTCGTCCGCCACTATGTGGAGACGCACGCAGACGTGCAGGACCTCGTCGCCTAATCCTTGCGGCGGCTGACCAGGATGAGCGGGCCGAGCGCCGCATAAGGATCCTTGCGGCCGGCGGCGGGGTCCCACAGGCTGGAGACGCTGCCGTCGAGGAACAGGGCGTTGCGGCAGCCGAGCGCGTCGCGGAACAAGCGGGCGAAGCGGCCGAACGAGACGCCTTCCTCGCTGATCGCGAAATAGCCGCGGCGGTCGCTCGCGACGCCGACGCCGTTTCGGACCAGCCGTGATTCGCCGTCGCTGTCGAAGCCGGGGTGGAGCTTGCCGTCGATCACCAGCATCGGTCCGGACTGGGTCGCCCAGAACGGCTTGGGCACGGCGCGTGCAAAGCGCGAGGAAGGGGTGACGGAGACCCGCCCGGCGGCATCGACCGCGAACACGCCGTTGGGCAGCAGGTGGAAATTGCCGTAGCCGCGACGCAGGTTGAGCGGCTTCACGATCCTGCCGCGATCGACGAACAACCCGATCGGCTCGCCATCCTCGTCATACATGCCGCCGTTGATCGCGAACCGCAAATTGGCGCGCGCATCGGCGCCGAGCGCGTCGCCGAGCGCGGAGAAGCTGCGCAGCGGCTGTCCGTCGGTGCCGTGCACAGCGATTTCGATCCGGTCCTTGCCGGTGTCGAACGGACAGATGGTGAAGTGCGTCCCTTCGAAGCGGCGGCTTTCGCAGGCCGCCGGCGCGATCAGGCTTGCCGGATCGAACGCATTTGCCGCCTCTCCGCCAGCCTCTGGTGGATCTGCGTTGCAGCCCGCGGCAAGCAGCGCGGCGAGGATCGCGCTACAGCGAATAGCCGCCATCGCTGACCAGGCAGGAACCGGTGACGAACGCTGCCTTGTCCGAGAGCAGGAAGGCGATCTGCTCGGCAATCTCCTCGGCGCGGGCGAAGCGGCCCATCGGCGTCGCCGCATTGCCCATCGCCTGGAACGCGGCCTCTTCGGATCCGGTCTTCTCGACCAGCGTCTGGAAGAAGGGCACTCCGGACCAGATCGCCGTCTCGACCCCGCCTGGCGCGATCGCATTGACCCGGATCCTGGCCGGCGCGCCTTCCTTGGCGGCGACCTTCGCGAGCTGGATCACCGCCGCCTTGGACGCGGCATAAGCGGCAATTCCGGGCTCGGCCTTGAGGCCGGCGACGGAGGCGGTCAGCACGATCGCGCCGCCATTGCCCTTCATCGCGCGCATTGCCGCCTGCAGGGTCAGGAAGGCACCGTCGAGATTGACGGAGAGCACCCGCCGCCATTCCTCGAAGCGCAGCGTGTCGATCGGTTCGCCGGCCCCGATCCCGGCATTGACCAGCGCGTGGGTGACGCCGGTCAAATCGGCATTGGCCCACATCGCCTCGTCGGTGACGTCGCCGACGATCACCTGGCGTTCGCACGGCAGGGTGAAGGCGAAGTCGCGGAGCCGATCCTCCTGCTGGTCGACGAGGATCAGCTTGCGGGCGCCGCGGGCGGCGAGGACCGTTGCCGTCGCCGCGCCGATGCCGGAGGCGGCGCCGGTAATCAGCGCCACCGCATTTTCGAAATCGTTCATTGCGCCGGTGTAACCGACCGCGCCCGCGCCTCCAAGCGGTCAGGCCGCGGCGTCGCTGATGCCGAGCTCGCCGAGCTTGCGGTAGAGGGTCGAGCGGCCGATGCCGAGCCGCCGCGCGACTTCGGTCATCCGCCCGCGATAATGGCCGATCGCCAGCCGGATCACGTCGGCCTCGATCTCCTCGAGCGAGCGCATGTTGCCGTCGTCGCCGTAGAGGGTGATACCGGCCCCGTTGTTGAGCGCGGCGCTCTGCGAGGCCCCGTTGAGGGCGCGGCCGTGATAATCGTCGGCGCGGCGGCTCAGGGTCGATTCCTGGCGGATCTGCGGGAAATCCACCGCGCTCAGCGCATTGCCCTCGCACAGCACCGCGGCGCGGAACAGGGCGTTCTGGAGCTGGCGGACGTTGCCCGGCCAGCCGTAGCGCATCAGCACCGAAAGTGCGTCGTCGGTGATCGACAGGCGGCGCATGCCCGGCTGCTCGGCGATGCGGCCGAGCAGGTGGCGGGCGAGCGCCGGAATGTCGCTGGAGCGTTCGCGCAGCGGCGGAATGCCGACATGGACGACGTTCAGGCGGTAATAGAGGTCCTCGCGGAAGCGGCCGCGGGCGATCTCGTCGACCAGCCGGCGGTTGGTGGCGGCGACGATGCGGACGTCAACCATCTGGATCGATCGGCCGCCGATCCGCTGGATCTCGCCGGTCTCGAGCGCGCGCAGCAATTTGACCTGGGTGTCGAGCGGCAGTTCGCCGACCTCGTCCAGGAACAGGGTCGAGCCGTCGGCATCCTCGAAGCGGCCGATGTGGCGATCGAACGCGCCGGTGAAGGCGCCCTTTTCGTGCCCGAACAGCACCGATTCGACGAGGTTGGCGGGGATCGCGCCGCAATTGACGGTGATCATCGGCTTGCGGCCGCGCGGGGAGGCGGTGTGGATCGCCTGGGCGATCACTTCCTTGCCCGATCCGCTCTCGCCTTCGATCAACACCGACACGCGGGCGCGTGCGGCCTTGGCGGCGATCGCCATCGCCGCGCGGAATTGCGGCGCCGAGCCGACGATCTCGTCGAACGCCAGCGGCTGCGAGATCTTTTCGGACAGCGGGCGAAGCTCGCCATTGCGCTGACGGCGATCGGTGGCGGCGTTCAGGGCGGTAAGCAGCCGATCGGGTGCGATCGGCTTGACCAGGAAGTCGCTGGCGCCGGCCCGCATCGCCTCGACGGCGGTTGCAACCGATGTCTGCGCCGTCATCACCAGCAAGGGCAGTTCCGGCTTCAGCGCGCGGATCTGCTCGATCAGCTGGGTGCCTTCGTCACCGGGAAGCCAATGATCGAGCAGGATCGCATCGACGGGCGGACCCTCGGTCTCGGCGAGGATCGCCGCGGCCCCGTCGACGTCGGCGGCGCCGCGCACCGACCAGCCGGCGCGGGCGCCGATGGCGGTAACGAGGCGGCGCTGGGCGGGCTCGTCGTCGATAAGCAACAGGCAGCGCGTAGGCTCGGGCCGCATCCAAACTCCCCTTCTCGAAGTCGGCCCGGCTCTAAGGCAAGCTGGTAAAGGTCGCCTTAATTCGGGGCTTGGGAAGCCCGCACTCTCTTGTTAGAGAAGCGCCAACCCATCGTCACAGGACAGAAGGATCGAACATGGCGGCCGAGCTGGACCTCGAAAAGGAAACCCAAATCCACCAAAAGGGCTATGCCGGCTTTGTAAGCCTTTTCAAATGGGGCACAATCGCTTCCGCGATCATCGCGGCGGTCGTCGTGCTGATCATCGCGAACTGATCGATGAAGATCGCCGTCCTCAAGGAGAGTGAAGACGGCGAACGAAGGGTCGCCGCCACACCGGAGACCGCAAGGAAATTCATCGCGCTCGGCGCCAGCGTCGCGGTCGAGGCCGGGGCCGGCCTCGCCGCCGCGATCGCCGATGCCGATTACGAGGCGGCCGGCGCGACCGTCGGCATGCGCGAGACCGTGGTCGGCGGCGCCGACATCCTGCTCGGCGTGCAGGGCCCCGATCCGGCCGCGCTGCCCGGTGCCGCCGCCGGTGCGCTGGTCGCGGCGATCCTCGATCCCTTCCGCCGCCGCGACCGGGTCGACGCTTATGCTGCCGCCGGCCTCGACGCGCTGGCGATGGAATTCATGCCGCGAATCACCCGCGCGCAATCGATGGACGTGCTGTCCTCGCAATCCAATCTGTCCGGCTACAAGGCGGTGCTCGACGCAGCGTCCGAATATGGCCGTGCCTTTCCGATGATGATGACGGCGGCGGGCACGATCCCGGCGGCGCGCATCTTCATCATGGGCGTCGGCGTCGCCGGTCTGCAGGCGATCGCCACCGCCCGCCGCCTGGGCGCGATCGTCTCGGCGACCGATGTCCGCGCCGCCACCCGCGAGCAGATCGAGAGCCTCGGCGCCAAGGCGGTTTTCGTCGAAAAGGTCGCCGGAATCGAGGGGGAGGGCAGCGGTGGCTACGCCACCGAGATGTCCGACGACTATAAGGCCGCCCAGGCCGAGCTCGTCTCTGCCCACATCGCCAAGCAGGACGTGGTCATCACCACGGCGCTGATTCCCGGCCGGCCGGCGCCGCGGCTGATCAGCGACGCGCAGCTGGCGACGATGCGCCCGGGCAGCGTCGTCGTCGATCTCGCGGTCGAGCAGGGCGGCAATGTCGAGGGTGCGGTCGCCGGCCAGGTGGTCGAGCGCCACGGCGTGCGCATCGTCGGACACCGCAACGTGCCGAGCCGCCTCGCCGCCGACGCCTCGGCGCTCTACGCCCGCAACCTGTACAATTTCCTGTCGGGCTTCTGGGACAAGGACGCGGAACGGGTGGTACTGCCCGACGACGACGAAATCGTCCAGGGCGTGCGGCTGACCCAAGGCGGCAAGGTGGTGAACCCGCGGCTGCTGGGGTGACCCAAGATCCTCCCCTGAAAGGGGAGGAGGCTTGTTCATGCTGTCATTATCCTCCCTGTCCGCGCAGCGGATGGGGAGGGGGACCAGCTGAAAGCTGGTGGAGGGGCTTTCCAGTGTCGTCGGCCCCTCCACCGCACTTCGTGCGGTCCCCCTCCCCATCGCCTGCGGCGACAGGGAGGACTGGGTGCCAAGGTCAGGGACCTCACTGGATGCTGCTGGAAAAGAGCATCTCGTCAGCGTGCTCCATGGATGAACGCGAGGAACCCCCTTCAACATCCTTTGGGGGGTCGTGAGCAAGCGCAGGCTGCCCCGCAGCCTGCAGTCGTGCCCGGGGGCACGATGGCTTGCTCATCCCGGCAAGCCGGGAGGACCTTAAGAGAGCAGGGAAGGAGTTACGCCGCCGCGCGGTTCGCTGCGGCCGGCGTGTCCGCCGCCACCCAGGCTTCGAACGCCTCGACGTCCATCGGCCGGGCGAGCAGATAGCCTTGGGCTTCGTCGCAGCCGATCGCCTTCAACAGGGTCATCGCCTGCGCGGTTTCGACGCCCTCGGCGACGACGCGGTAGCCGAGGCCGCGGGAGAGGGCGACCATCGAGGCGACGAGGGCGGCGGCGCGCTGATCGTCCTCGATGCCGCGGACGAAGCTCTGGTCGATCTTGACCGTGTCGGCCGGCAGGGTCTGGAGATAGGCGAGGCTGGAATAGCCGGTGCCGAAGTCGTCGATGGCGATGCCGAAGCCGGCGGCGGCGAGCGCGGAGAGCTGGGCCATGCTGCGCTCGGTGTCGGCGATCGCGGCGCTTTCGGTAACTTCGAGCTCGAGCCGGTCCGGCGAGACGCCGCGGGCGGCGAGGCTCGCCTGGACGAGGGTGGCGAAATCGGCCTCGTCGAGATTGGCGGCGAAGATGTTGATCGACAGCTTGAGATCGAGCCCCGCGCGCTGCCAGGCGGCGAGCTGCTCGGCCGCGGTCTCGACCACCCAGCGGGTCAGCGGCGCCGACAAGGCGCTATGCTCGACGATCGGGATGAATTCGGCCGGCGAAACTTCGCCGAGCACCGGGTGGCGCCAGCGCAGCAGCGCCTCGCCGCCGACGCAGCGGCCGCTGGCGACGTCGATCCGCGGCTGGACCGCAAGGCGAAGCTCGCCGCTGCGGCCGAGCGCACCCTCGAAATCCTGGAGCAGGCGGTAGCGCCGGCGATGGGCGCTGTCCTCGTCGGCCGAATAGACCGCGAAGGGCAGCTTGCGCGTCCGGGCATCGAGCGCCGCGCCATAGGCGCCGCGCAGCACGTCCGCGGCGCTCTCCGCGCCGACCACGAACGGCGACGCGCCGATCGAGATCGATGCGGCGAGATGGCGGTCGGAGCGTGTGTCGCCGGCGGTCAGACGGGCATGGATCGCCGCGAGGAACGGCTCGGCGTCGGTTCCGGTCGGGGCGACGAACGCAAATTGGGTGGCCGCGACGTGATAGGCCTTGGTGGTGCCGCGCAACGACGCGCGCAGCAGCCGCGCCGCATGCTCGACCATCGTGTCGACATAGGCCGGACCGAGCACGCGCAGGCCGCTGTTGAGCTGTTCGGCGCGGGCGAGATCGAGCAGCACCATCAGCCGCGTGCCGTCCTCGTCGCCGGCGAGATCGTCGAGATCCTCCTGCAGCTGGGTGCGGTTGGGGAGACCGCTGGCGGGATCGATGCGGCCGAATGCGTGCTGGAGCTCGATCTGGGACATCACCATCGCGGCGAGATCGCCCAGCGCCGCCATCTCCGCCTCGGTCACCTGCCGCGGCTCGGTGCCGAGCACGCACAGCGCGCCGAGGCCATGGCCGTCGCTGGTGATCAGCGGCGCGCCGGCATAGAAACGCACGCCCTGCTCGGCGAGCAGGCTGGTCGAATAGCAGGCATCGTCGAGCAGATCGGGCAGCACGACCGTGGTGCGCGCCAGCGCGACCTCGCCGCAAGGCGCCTTGTCGCGCGGGATCGACCAATGATCGATACCGACCCGCGATTTGAACCATTGCCGGTTCTCGTCGGTCAGCGACACCGCGGCGACCGGCAGGCCGAACAGCTGGCTGGCCATCCGGGTAATGCGGTCGAAGCTCTCGCTGGGCGGCGTGTCGAGCAGGTTGAGCTGGCGCAAGGCGTCGAGGCGCGCGGCTTCCGCCGCCGTGTCGATCCCCACTCCTGGTCGCAATTCTGCCATCCCCCCCATTATAGGCGCGAAACCATCGTGCGGTGGGTTCGCGCCGATTCATTGGCAGGCGGTGTCATCGGCCCCCTCGACATCCTCCGTGTCCCCGGTCAAGGTGCGGGCTTCTGGACGAGGGGCGCCTGCATGCACTTCCGCACGATCCGCACAATTGCCGCACAGGGGCGCCGGTGAGCCTGGTGCTCGCGGCCCTGCTCGCGTCGGCGGATGTGCCCGCGCCCGCACCGCCGCCGGGCCTGCTGTTCGCTTTCTACCGGATGGTTGCCTTTCAGGGCTATGCGCGGGCGCTCGGCTGCGGCGCCGCCGATCTCGACCGGGACTTCGATGCGCTGCGCGCACGCTTGATCAAGCGCTACGGCAAGAAGCCTTTTTCGCCGCCCAAACCGCCCACCGAAGCCGAAGGAAGCTGCCAGACGGCCCTGTCCGTCTACCGCATCAACCTCGCCGATTTCCGCGAGGAGGCCGAAGCCGCGCTTGCCGCCCCCGTTCCATCACCCGCCGCGGAGTGAGTAAATGGACTTCATCACCATCCTGTCGATCTTCGTGCTCGCCTGTTTCGTCGGCTATTTCGTGGTCTGGTCGGTCACGCCCGCCCTGCATACGCCGTTGATGGCGGTGACCAACGCCATCTCCTCGGTGATCATCGTCGGCGCGCTGATCGCCGCGGCGGCAGCGGGGGTGCCCGGCGCCAAATGGCTCGGCCTCATCGCGATCGTGCTCGCCAGCATCAACATCTTCGGCGGCTTCGCGGTGACCGCACGAATGCTCGCCATGTACAAGAAGAAGACCGTGGTCGGACCCGCTGGTGGGGAGCGCCGCTGATGCATGGTTCCGCTCTCCCGTCCTGGGTCGCTCTCGCCTATCTGGTCGCGGGCGTGTTCTTCATCCTGGCGCTGCGTGGGCTGTCGAGCCCGGCCAGCAGCCGCAGCGGCAATCGCTTCGGCATCGCCGGCATGGCAATCGCGCTGGTCACGACCTTGCTTCATTATGCGCCCAGGATCGCGCTCGACGACGATTTCCTGGGCAGCGAAGCGCGGGATCTCGGATCGACCATCGACTGGCTGACGCTCGGCGAGATCGCCGCGGCGATCGCGCTGGGCGCGGTGATCGGCCTGGTCACGGCGCGGCGGATCGCGATGACCGCGATGCCGCAATTGGTCGCCGCCTTCCACAGCCTGGTCGGCCTCGCGGCGGTGCTCGTCGCCGCGGCCGCCTATCTCAACCCCGATGCGTTCGGGATCGCGACGGGCGGAATCATCTATCCGGTCAGCCGTATCGAAATGGGGCTTGGCGCGGCGATCGGCGCGATCACCTTTTCGGGCTCGGTGATCGCCTTTCTGAAGCTGAACGGCAACATGTCGGGCAAGCCGATCCTGCTGCCGGGCCGCCACGTCCTCAATCTCGGCGTGCTGGCGCTGATCGTCGGCCTCGTCGCCTATTTCACCCAGGATCAGAGCCCATGGGTGTTCTGGACCGCGATCCTGCTGTCGTTCGCGATCGGCTTCCTGCTGATCGTGCCGATCGGCGGCGCCGACATGCCGGTGGTCGTCTCGATGCTCAATTCCTATTCGGGCTGGGCGGCCGCGGCGATGGGCTTCACCCTGCAGAACAGTGCGATGATCATCACCGGTGCCCTCGTCGGCGCGTCGGGCGCGATCCTCTCCTACATCATGTGCCGGGCGATGAACCGCAGCTTCCTGTCGGTGATCGCCGGCGGCTTCGGCGGCGACGCGGCGGCGGCCGCGGCCGGAGGGGCTATCGACCGTCCCTACAAGCGCGGCTCCGCCGAGGACGCCGCCTTCCTCATGAAGCAGGCCGAGCAGGTGATCATCGTTCCGGGCTACGGCATGGCGGTGGCCCAGGCTCAGCATGCGCTGCGCGAGATGGGCGATCTCCTCAAGAAGGAGGGGGTGAGCGTCAAATATGCGATCCACCCGGTCGCGGGACGCATGCCCGGTCACATGAACGTGCTGCTCGCGGAGGCCAACGTGCCTTATGACGAGGTGTTCGAGCTGGAAGACATCAATTCCGAATTCGCCCGCACCGACGTCGCCTTCGTGATCGGCGCCAACGACGTCACCAATCCGGCCGCCAAGACCGACAGATCCTCGCCCATCTACGGCATGCCGGTGCTCGACGTCGAAAAGGCCAAGACGGTGCTGTTCATCAAGCGCTCGATGGGCGGCGCCGGCTATGCCGGCGTCGACAACGAGCTGTTCTACCGCGACAACACGATGATGCTTCTCGCCGACGCCAAGAAGATGGTCGAGGAGATCGTGAAGTCCTTAGGTTAGCTCCGGAGGGTGCAGGAGGTTCGGGCTCCCGGGAGGAAGCCGAGAGCCGGAACCGGCTGCGCAGCAGCCGTTGGCCACTTCACGACGTCGTCGATCTTCGGGATGATGCGGGGCGCGATCCCTGTGGCGATCTGGCAAATCATTGGGGCACGCCCAGGCGCCGGGGCTAATCGAATCCGCATTTGCTCATGACCCGCTGAAAGCTGGTGGAGGGGCCCTCCGGCGTCGAGAGCCCCCCCACCTTTACAAGCTGCAGCCATCGCTCATAACTGCCGCAGGGTAACGACAGGGGGAACGAGATGCTGACCGCGGGAACGATGATTGAAGGGGCTTTCCGGCTGGTGCGGGAGCGCCCCTTGGCGGTGGCAATGTGGGGATTGCTGTACCTGATCGCCAGCGTGATCATGGCTTTGGCGATGCGTCCGTTCGTCGAGGCGCAGCTGGCGACGATGGGCGGCGATCCGCAAGCGGCCGTGGCCGCGATGGGGTCGACGATGGGAACGGTCTTCCTGCTCCAGTTCGGCTTCCTGCTGCTCTTCGTGGTGCTGATGACGGCGGCACAACGTGCGGTGCTGCGTCCGGAGGCGCGGGCGTCGGCCTATATCCGCCTCGGCGGCGACGAAGCCCGGATCCTCGGCCTGACGTTCCTGTTCATCATCGGCTTCTATGTCGCCTTCTTCTTCCTGGGGATCGTCGCGGCGCTGTTCGCCGCCGGCGCCGGCGCCGCTTTGGGGGCCTGGGCCGCGGCCGCGGTCGGCATCGTCCTGTTCATCGCGGTGTTCGCGGTCGTGGTCTGGCTGCAGGTCCGCCTCTCCCTCGCTTTCCCGCTCACCATCCTGCGCCGCAAGTTCGTCATCGGCGAATCCTGGCGCCGCACACGCGGCCACTTCTGGCCTCTGTTCGGCGGCTATCTCGTCATCTTCGTGATCGTGCTGGTGCTGCTGACCGTTGCCGGGCTGGTCACGAGCGGCTCCTATTTCGGCGCGTTGCTCGCCAACGCCAACAATCCCGACGCCGTGCGGCAGGCGATGATGACCCAGATGGAGCAGCAGTTCGGCAGCATCTCGGCGATGACGCTCCTCGGCTGGGTGGTCAGCGCGGCGGCCGGCGCGATCATGATCGCGCTGTTCGGCGGTTCTGCCGCCAGCGCCGCCAAGGCGCTGGTCGCCGATGAATCGGTCGCCGAGACCTTCGCCTGAGCGAAGCCCACGGGCGCAGCGCAGGGACGACGTTCGCACCGGATCGGATCAAGATCCCGCGTCCGTAGGGCAACATCCTGGCGTGAAACGGCAATCCGCACTTTCTTCCGTCCGGCGAGATGGTTAATCGCGGCCTTTCCCTCGCGGGTGCCTTGGCGAGGGGCAAGGACAGGGACGTGGGTATGCGTAAGCTGGGGCTGATCGGCGGGATGAGCTGGGTCTCGACGGCCATGTATTACGAGCAGATCAACAAGGGCATCGCCCGCCGGAAGGGCGGGCTCGCCTCCGCGCCCGTGCTGCTCGAAAGCCTCGATTTCGCGCCGATCGCCGCGCTGCAGGCGGAGGGCGCCTGGGACCGGCTCGCCATCCTGATGGCCGAAACGGCGAAACGGCTCGAGGGGGCAGGGGCCGAGGGCCTGCTGCTCTGCAGCAACACCATGCACAAGCCGTATGACGAGATCGCCGCCGCGGTGTCGATCCCGATCCTCCACATCGGCGATGTCACCGCCGACAAGCTGGTCGCCGACGGGGTCAAGCGGGCCGGCCTGATCGGCACCCGCTTCACCATGAACGAGGCCTTCTACCGCGACCGGCTGGAGGCGCGCGGCGTTGCCGTCGCCACGCCCGATCCGGCCACCGCGCAGGAGATCGATCGGATTATCTACGAGGAACTGACCAGGGGTCAGGTCTCGCGCCAGTCGGAACGCCGGCTCAAGACCTGCCTCACCGAGATGGGCAAGGCGCGACAGCAGGCGGTGATCCTCGGCTGCACCGAGCTCGTCCTGCTCGTCGATCCCGTCGCCAACGTCCTCCCCGTCTACGACACCACCGCCCTCCACGCCAAAGCGGCGGTCGACTGGATCCTCGCGGACGAAGCCCAAGCCGCGGTCTGACGCCCTTTCGTTCTCGCGAAGCGCCTCCGATCTCCCCTCCCGCCCTGCGGGAGGGGATTAAGGGGTGGGACTGACTCTCCGCTTGCGCCGCCCCAAGCCGGTAGCGGCTAGGCGGCAAGCTTCGAGCATCCTCGCGCTCCAGCGGCGCCGCGCTGAGCGCAAGGTCGCCGATCAGCGTCGCTCCACGCGCACCCGGCCGACGCGGGCATGGGCGGCGGGATCCGGTCTGGCCGCGACGCCGGTGACGCCGCTGCTCGGCACGAAGACCACGGCCACGGCTTCACCGCCGAGCTGCGCCAGCGCTTCGGTCGCGTCGAAGTGGCGCGCGGCAGGCGCGCTGCTGCCGTCGCCGCCATAGCCGCTCTCGTTGAAGAAGCTGATCGTGCCGAGCGCGGCACGGCGGCCGCCGCGGCCCTCGAGCTGGACCTCGTAGAGCGTCCGCGGCGGCGCGTCGGCGGCAACGCCTTCGACGATCACGATCGGGCGGCCATTGCCGCGGCCGATCGCCAGCGGCACGGCCGTCGCGCCCGCGCCGAGCAGGGTGGACTCGGCCGCCGCGCGCGCGCCGGCCGCGGCGCAGCCCGCCGCCGCCGCCGTCAGGGCCGCCCCCAACATAGCGATCGTCACTCCGCGCATGACCGTACCTCCAGAGCCGGCGCTTTACGCGGGATGCTCTGAGCCCAGCCTGAACGCCGACCCTGCACCCGCCCGATGGGGCGCTGGGCGCGCCGTCAGCGCAGCTCCAGCCGCACCGCGCCCAGCCGCACGTTGGCACGCGGGTTCGGCACGACCGCCGCCTCGGTGCCGGCACCGAGGATGCCGCTGGTCGGCTGCAGCACCAGTTTCGCATTTTGGCCGCCGCCGAGCGCCTGCAGCGCCGCGGTGGCGTCGAAGCGATGGTCGCCGGCGCCGACCGCGCCGCTTTCGGCGGCGCTGTGCGCATGCGGCGCAGTGCGGTTGAAGAAATTGATCACGCCGACCACGATCCGCCGGCCATTGGCGTCCTGCAGGGCGACTTCGTACATCACCCCCGGCGCTTCCTCGAAGCTGAGATCGTCGATCACCAGCGTCGCCTGGCGGGCCGCACCGCCGCTTTCGGGCTGGTTGCCAGAATTCGGCGCAGCGATCCTCGGCACGGTCGGCAATGGCACGCTCGTCGTCCCGGTCTCGATCGGGGTCGGGCCGAGCAGGGGCACGGTCCGTGCCGCCTGCAGCGCGAAGGGCGGCAGCCGGCGCACCGCCGGGCAGCCGCCGCCGACGGTGTACGTATAGCCCAGTTGCTGCACCGTCTTCATCTGCGAGACGATGCGGCTGACGAGATTGCCGCTGCCGTCGATGAAGCTGAAACTGGCATTGAGGATCGTGCCGCTCGGCAGACGCTGCGCCGGATTGACCTTCAGCCAGCATTCGTAGAGCCGGTCTATGTTCGCATGGTGGCTGTAGAAAATCGGGTCGTTCCCGGCCGCCGGCACCGCGCCCATATAGCCGCTCGGGCAATTGGCGACCCCGGTCGCGCAATGGACTGCGCCATGCGGGGTCTGCTCGATCGCGCCGTTGAAGGTCAGGTAATCGTTGGCGGGCATCGCCCCGGCGGTCGAGACCACGCCCGGGCTCAAGGTCCCGGTGCCGGCATTGAGCTGGGCCTGCCGGTTGGCGACGAACAGCGGATTGGGCACGGTCTGGCCGCTGCCGTCGACATAGGTCTGGGCGCGATAGGCGGCGGGCACGTGAGCGTCGCTCTCATAATCCCAATAGGGCAGGCGCAGCTTCGGATCGCCGGCCGCGGCCTGCAACACCTTTTCGAAATAATAGAGATACATCCGGTGCCAGGTCAGGAACTGGCTGGTGCCGTGCTGGCAGGTGCACCAGGTCGCATTCTCGTCCGCATTGCTCTTCGCCTGCGCGGCGAGCCCGTTCATTCCTGGGTTGGAGAGGCCCGAGGCGTTGGCGCAGCCGGTGCCGAAATAGGCATGCATGTTCGCCCAGTATTTGAGGCTTCGGCGGAAATTGGCGCTACCCGGCGGTGCCGAATTCCACGCAATCATTTGCGCATAACCCTTGCGCAAGGACGCGACCTCGGCGGCCGACAAGGCGGTGATCGACTTGCGGATGCCGGTGAGCAGAACTGGGCCTTTCAGCACGGGCCCGACTTGCGGCCGGCTTGCGCTCGGCTTCAGTTTGACGTTTGACTGGGCGGCACCGCTCGTCGAATAAGCCCCGAGCACCGCCAGTGCGGCCACCGAACTCATACCGCATGCAAGACGCAGATAGCGCATGATCCCTCTCCCCCTTATTGGGCATCGACGGTCGTCCGGGCGAGACTCGCAATTGAGAGATAAGCAACGGGAAAGACGTCGTCCGGCACCTTCGAGGCCGGGTCAGTCTACCCGAGTGCCTGCATCGCCGGTAGGCGCCGTGCCGGGGATGGATCCGGAATGGGGGAATTCCTGTTCCTGCTAGTCGCCCAGGGTGAACGACGCACGCATGAACACACCGAATGCAAACTTGTCTTGGTCGCTTGAATAGGAGACGGTTAGACCCGGGGCGACTGGTAGGTCCCAATCCGGGATGATATAGAGCGGAAACTCCAATGAGTAATCTCCGCTTAATGAATCGACGGTTCCTTTAGGGGAAATCCCGATCTGAGTTCTGCCACTTCCAATTGAGAAAACTCTGCGATACTCGCCGGAAAGGTTTAAGCGTTCGACATTCTCGGGAGGCGCGGAAGGACCGTTCTCACAATCCTGGTCTGGATTCGTGATGACAGGTTTGCAAACAATCTCATCATCGCGGTCCTCATAGACATTTTGGTATTGCCCGCTTAGAATGAAAGCGCTGACTGAGTCAGCAGGATAAAGGGCGCCAAACACGGCCAAGCCAAACTCCGGCTTAGTCTGATTCTTGGACGTGATTGATGCCGGTACGATGTATTCATGCCGCTTAAATCCGATGCTCGAAGTAACGCCAAAGCGCCAAATCGGCGAGAAAAGCGAGCGCGCTATATCAACGTCACTGTAAGTAGTGGAGTACTTTTCAGCAAACTGCTGACTTGGTCCCGCATTTTTGCAATCCTTGGGTGTCTCTGGCGGCTGAGGCGCACTTGCGCACTCCTCCCTGGCATGCCGCATTATGGTATGGAACTTGCCTCCGTAGCGCGGTCCTGGGTTGAAGCTGAAGAAACTATAGGTGAAACTTGCCTTTGGTCCATTGGAGAGCGCGTCGAGGGTGGCGCCGGACGTCAGATCGTCCTTTCCGCCAATAGGAACGCTCAGCTTGAGCGCCCAACTCTCGTTCAATTGGCGAGATCCGGCGAGTCCCTGCCGCACCGTGTACTCGCCATATTCCATCGACGCCGCAGAGTCGTTCTCGCTAACCGCAAGATCGAAGCTAACTCCGTTCAGAAGGTTATCTGTCCGACCGCTCGGGGGCAGGGGCACGCGCGCTGCAACCTCTGCTTCATCACTGAGGTTCTGCTCCGCTGGCAACTGGCCGTTCACGATCGATGGGCATGCGAGAAGTATGCTCGCCACAATTGATAGCTTCATCGGCTAATTCCTTAAGGGACGAGAAAGTAGCGAGTTCCAGTGATCTGCGTCCGCGTTGCAGGCACTGACACGGCCAGCGGCCATTGCTGACCGCGTGGCTGAGTGACCTTCGGTGCCGGGTCGAGCCGAACGCTGACCTCGCGTCCTGCGAGGATCATGTGGCAAACGAGGCCATATTCCCCGGGCGCCAGATCCACTTCGGCAGTGAACTTGCCCCCTTTTTCCGTCCAGGCTAGCAAATCGTGCATCTGAGGCTCGGGTGCGTCCGGGCTTACCCATCTGAAATACTGCACGAACCAACCAGCTGCTGTGCCGTCGGCCGGCTCAACCGTGACTTTGTAGTGCATCCTAGCCTCCGTCTCTGTTGCGAGTCCGGTTAGGCTAGGATCGCGCCCGAGCGCGTGACGACCGTCACGCCCTGACCAAATCTCCGCCTTGCCATCGCCCCGCCGCACCCCCATCTCGCCCCATGGAGCAGCGCGGGCGCGGGCTCTTGAACCCTGAGAACAAATCTGGAACAAGGCGGTCCATGCTGACTCATCTCTCGGTGCGCGGTGCGCGCGAGCACAATCTCAAGGGCGTGGACGTCGACATTCCGCGCGAGAGCCTGACGGTGATCACCGGCCTTTCCGGCTCGGGCAAATCGTCGCTCGCCTTCGACACCATCTATGCCGAGGGGCAGCGCCGCTACGTCGAGAGCTTGTCGGCTTATGCGCGCCAGTTCCTCGAGATGATGCAGAAGCCCGACGTCGATCATATCGAGGGCCTGTCGCCGGCCATTTCGATCGAGCAGAAGACGACCTCGCGCAACCCGCGCTCGACGGTCGCCACCGTCACCGAAATCTACGATTACATGCGCCTGCTCTGGGCGCGCGTCGGCATACCCTACAGCCCCGCCACAGGCCTGCCCATCTCCGCTCAGACCGTAAGCCAGATGGTCGACCGCGTGATGGCGCTGCCGGAAGGCACCCGCCTGTATCTGCTCGCCCCGGTCGTCCGCGGCCGCAAGGGCGAGTATCGGAAGGAACTCGCCGAGTGGCAGAAATCCGGCTTCAGCCGGGTCCGCATCGACGGCGAATTCCACGCGATCGAGGACGCGCCGGCGCTCGACAAGAAGTACAAGCACGACATCGAAGTGGTCGTCGACCGTCTGGTCGTGCGCGAGGGCATCGAGACCCGGCTGGCGGAGTCGCTTGAAACGGCGCTGAAGCTTGCCGACGGCCTCGTCTACATGGATCCGGCCGACTCCAACCTCTCCCCTTCAGGGGAGAGGCAAGCAAGCGCAGCGAGCGAGGGGAGGGGAAGTTCGGACTCTTCTCCGGTCGGCGGTGCTGGCTCGGACTCTGCCCCTCTCCCTGCCCTCTCCCCTGAAGGGGAGAGGAAGGTACTCGCCAACAACGCCCCCCCGGGCCGCATCGTCTTCTCCGAGAAATTCGCCTGCCCGGTGTCGGGCTTCACCATCGCCGAGATCGAGCCGCGGCTGTTCTCGTTCAACGCGCCGCAGGGCGCGTGCCCGGCCTGTGACGGGCTCGGCGAGAAATTGCTGTTCGATCCGGAGCTCGTCGTTCCCAACGAGAATTTGTCGATCAAGAAGGGCGCGGTCGTGCCCTGGGCGAAATCGAACCCGCCCAGCCCTTATTACATGCAGGTGCTCGGCTCCCTGGCGCGCGAATTCGGCTTCAGCCTGGAGACGCCGTGGAACGATCTGCCGGAGTCGGTTCGCAAGACCATCCTGTTCGGCACCGAAGGCAAGCCGGTGACCCTGACCTTCGTCGACGGCCGCAAGAGCTACGACGTCAAGAAGCCGTTCGAAGGCGTGATCGGCAACTTGAACCGCCGCATGCTGCAGACCGAGAGCGCCTGGATGCGCGAGGAGCTCGCCAAATATCAGGCGTCCGCGCCGTGCGAGACCTGCAAGGGTGCGCGCCTGCGCCCGGAAGCCTTGTCGGTGAAGATCGCCGGCGAGGACATTTCGATGTCGACCCGCCGCGCCGTCCGTCACGCGCTCGACTTCTTCTCCACGCTCGAAGAGAAATTGAACCCGCAGCAGCGCGAGATCGCCCGCGCGATCCTCAAGGAGATCAACGAGCGGCTCGGCTTCTTGAACAATGTCGGACTAGAATATCTCAACCTCGATCGCACCTCCGGCACCCTGTCGGGCGGCGAGAGCCAGCGGATCCGGCTGGCGTCGCAGATCGGCTCCGGATTGTCGGGCGTGCTCTACGTGCTCGACGAGCCGTCGATCGGCCTTCACCAGCGCGACAATGACCGCTTGCTGGTGACCTTGAAGCGCCTGCGCGACCTCGGCAACACGGTGCTCGTCGTCGAACATGACGAGGATGCGATCCGCACCGCCGACTACGTCATCGACATGGGCCCGGGCGCCGGAGTCCATGGCGGCACAGTCGTCGCCGCCGGCACCCTGCCGGAAGTGCTGGCGAACGAGGACAGCCTGACCGCGGACTATCTCACCGGCCGCCGCGCGGTCGCGCTGCCGGCCAGGCGGCGCAAGGGCAACGGCAAGAAGCTGACCGTGAAGGGCGCCCGCGCCAACAATCTAAAGGACGTCACCGCGTCCCTTCCGCTCGGTACCTTCACCTGCATCACCGGCGTGTCGGGCTCGGGCAAGTCGAGCTTCACCATCGACACGCTCTATGCCGGCGCGGCCCGCCAGCTCAACGGCGCCCGCGTCGTCTGCGGTCCGTGCGACAAGATCGCCGGCCTCGAATATCTCGACAAGGTGATCGACATCGATCAGTCGCCGATCGGCCGCACGCCGCGCTCGAACCCGGCCACCTATACCGGTGCCTTCACCCAGATCCGCGACTGGTTCGCCGGCCTGCCGGAAGCGCAGGCGCGCGGCTACAAGCCGGGCCGCTTCTCGTTCAACGTCAAGGGCGGCCGCTGCGAGGCCTGCACCGGCGACGGCCTGATCAAGATCGAGATGCACTTCCTGCCCGACGTCTACGTCACCTGCGACGTCTGCCACGGCCAGCGCTACAATCGCGAAACCCTGGAAGTGAAGTTCAAGGGCAAGTCGATCGCCGACGTGCTCGACATGACGGTCGAGGATGCGGTCGAATTCTTCAAGGCGGTGCCGCCGATTCGCGACAAGATGGCGATGCTCGCCGAAGTGGGCCTGGGCTACGTCAAAGTCGGCCAGCAGGCGACCACCTTGAGCGGCGGCGAGGCCCAGCGCGTCAAGCTCGCCAAGGAACTGAGCCGCCGCGCCACCGGCCAGACCCTCTACATCCTCGACGAGCCGACCACCGGCCTCCACTTCGAGGACGTCCGCAAATTGCTGGAAGTGCTCCATGCGCTGGTCGAGCAGGGCAACACGGTCGTGGTGATCGAGCACAATCTCGAAGTGATCAAGACCGCCGACTGGATCCTCGATCTCGGCCCCGAGGGCGGCGACAAGGGCGGCGAAGTCGTCGCCGAAGGCACGCCCGAGCAGGTGGCGAAGGAACCCCGGTCGTACACGGCCAAGTATCTCGCGCCGCTGCTCAACCCGTCCAAAGCCATTCGGGCTGGGGCGCTTCTGAGCGGAGACGAAGGACCCGTCGAAGCCGTCCCTAAGAAGCCGCGCAAGAGGAAGGCGGCGGGCGACGCCGAACGCGAAGCCGCCGAATGAGCAATCCTCCCCGAGCTCGCTCGGGGATGAGCAAGCCCATCGTGCCCCCGGCACGATTGCAGGCTACGGGGTAGCCTGCACTTGCTCATGACCGCCCGCGAAGCGGGTGGTGGAGGGCCGGGTGAGGCGGCATGGAATGACCAGCCAAGACTCGGCGCTGGCGCGCGCACTGCGCAGCCGATCCTGACCGCTAGCGAAGTGGATGATGGAGGGCGAGGTGTTGCGGCATGGAATGACCGGTCGTTACCGCCGCCGGCGCGACTGCAAGCCTCGCCGGGCACTTACAGGAAGATCCTGATCCTTTTTCGTCATCCCAGCGAAAGCTGGGATCTCAGGCCGGAAGAGGCGCCGCATTCTGCATCGCCGTCTGAGCCGGTTTACTGCGAGATCCCAGCTTTCGCTGGGATGACGGGGAGGGGCGCAGGCAGTAAGAGCGTAACTCGATCGCCCATACGGCGCGAACTCTGCATTCCCGCACGAAGCCACGATGAAGAAGCAGAGCCACGAAGGCGGCCAACCGGCTTCAGCACCTCACCTCAGGTTTGCGTCTCGGGAGGAGCTCCCGTTCGCCCGCTGCTCCGCTCGCCAGGACTGATCCCATTCGTGGCCTCGTACCTCCTCCGTGACGTCGTGTGGAAAGACCGACCTGCGAGGCGAGGTAGCGCTGGGAAGCAGGCTCTCCGGTCTCCTCCACCCGCAAAGCGCAGCCCCTCAGGCGTGGTTACCCAACGCGTACGTAGCTTACACGAATGGCGACGAGGTTGCGCTTGCCGTACGCCCGGACCAACTGGTCGTAGCCGAGGGACGGTGACATGATTTGGCTTCTGTTGATGTCCGGCGTCGCCGCTTTGGCGATCGCACGCGACGAGCTGCGGGATCGCGCCCGCTTCTAGGCCGACACTCTCGCTCCGATCGCGGCAGCATGGTCGGCAATTCTGCGCCTCGAAGACTTCCAACAACGCTGCACGCGGGAGGGAGCGGTCGTGCTTGGCGACCTTTGCACGCCCGCTCGTATCTTCATCCTTAACCTGCGGATGCCTGAGGCAGCGAGCTCCATGACCAAGCCGGGATACGCGAGAAGGACGCCGCTCATCCCGTACTTCGCAGCGATGGTTGCATTGAGCCCACCCCAAGGCGCATTCAATCTCCGTTGCAGACGTCGCAGATTGGGACCTCGGAAAACGCGGAACCCTCGGAAATGCCGAACGGCCGCTGGCAGCAGATGCAGGTCGCAACCGGTGGCTCAGCCCATCTGAAGTCAGGGCGGTGCTCCCGCAGCCGCTTCTGCTCGTGCCAGGCAAGGCGCTCTGCGTCGGTGAAGGGCATCTTCTCTCCCATCTTCTCTCGCTTTCTGACTTGGGCAGGATTGCAGAGACAGGTTTACCAATGGTGACTCTCCGGAGCCCCGGATGCGCATGGACAGGATGGGAGAACCCTGCTTCACTCGGTCGGGAGGGGCATGGACCAGCCAACCGGTAGCATTAGCGCGCATTTGGCGCGCCTTTTCCCCAGGACTCCGCGGGGGATGGTGGTCTGCACTGGCCTGATCGCGCTCGGCTTTCTACAGTCACCGCGCGACTGGTTCGTGTGGGAAACGGATCTCCCCTCCAGTCCTTGGGCCTGGTTCGTCTATGGACTGAGCGTGGCTGCGCAACTCAGCCCGTTGCTCTGTTTCATCGTCGCCTTGCTCGTTGCGAGAGGCAGCGTGTCGTTGCCGCCCGGTATGGCCGGATGGCTCGGTGTCCTGATTCTGCCGATCGGTCTCGTCCTCACTCCTTTCGTCGCCTACTTTTCGGGCGGGGGCGAGACGTTGGTCCTCATCCATGGCGGCGTGGTAACTCTCGCCATTTCAGGAACCCTGCTCTGGACAGGGTGGCACCGCCAATCGACCGGGGACCGGACAGTCGCCGCATTCGTTCGCTCATCCCGACCACAGCCGCGATCTTATCGCTAGCAGGCGCGGCATGGATCTCGATTGCCGCCTTTCATATCGCCGGGGGCGCGCGGCATTGCCTGGCCCGAAGCGACGATGGTCCAGCGCCGATCGACGGCCTTTGGGACCTCAGAATCTTCGCCTTCTACACGACAGGGAGCGGCTACAAGAACACGTCCCGCTGGTATTTCCACGGCTTGTTGGTGGTCGGTGCGCCGGGCGGACGAGAGGTCTACAATTGGTCGCCGCGTCGGCTGCGCTTCGATCGTCTGCAAAGGCCGGACATTTTCATCCACAATGTGCGGGCGGCTTGCGAGCCGTAAGGCAGAACGCCCGATACCCAGCGAATTCGAAATAGGGTCGGCAGTCCACAAGATGTCGGTGACAATCGACGCAGTTCCATTCATCCGGGGCAAGGTTTTCCGTTCTTGCCCCATACGCGCCACCAAAGACGGCGCGGTTCCAGGAACGACTCGATCATGCCGGGAGATGCGAAGATCCCTCTTTCTCAATCGGCCATGTCAGATTTCGAGATCCCTAGATCGGATCCGACGAGCCTTTGCTCTCGATATGCAGCGGGAGCGGCGTCCATGCATAGGGGGTAGCGAGCCCAAGGCCGGCTGAGCCGCCTTGTCGAGCAGCGCCACGAGGGTGAAGCCGACATATTCCGACCGGGGGACGTTCCGGTAATAAACATCCCAATAGCTCATCACCTGCGCTCGGATGCAGCGCCAATAGCCGGGGTTGGCTGCGAGGAACGGCACGATCGTGGCGATCTTCTTCGGCGTCAGCGCGGCATGAATGTCTGACAGGATCTCGACGACGTAGGAGCCGATCAGTTCGATGACGAACGGCACCGCCCAGGTTTGGATATCGTCGAGAACCTCCCGCACCGCACGCTGGCGCTGGTAGCCGTCGAGGCTCCGCGTCTCGAGGCAGCGGGTCATCAGGCGAGGGGTGCCGGCGAGCGCCGACACCCCAAAGGTTGAACGAAGATGAAGACGGTCGGGAATGAGGATCTCTTCCCCGGCCACGCGCACTGGATATCGCCGCGTCGGATAGTCTCGATGCAACCGCGCCATGATCGCTTCGCCGGCAGCCAGCGCTTCGGTGCGCAGGGCCGCAGGGAAGGCTTGTGCCAGCAAGCCCGCGTCGAGCCGCGTCGGCGTGTCGGTTCGATCCATCCGATCCTTGTAGCCGCGCTGCTCCCGAGGGGAAGCCGATCCCGATCAGCGCAGGGCGACTTCCCGCTGAAAGCTCATGTTCAACCGTCGAGGCGACGAGATCACACCGCGCCGACAGGTCACGCGACCTGTCATCCGTCTCCGCAGAACCTTTGCGGCTTGGCGGCTTTGCGTGATCATGAATCCACCTCTCCATTCGGGCGCTGCGAAAGAGGGTTGGCACGCAAAGCCGCGAAGGCGCGAAGGGTTCGGTACGGGGGATTGCTGACGACCAGGTGCGGCACGCTGTCGCGGACCGTGATGCGGGGCGCAGTGCGTGATCGCGCTTGGGCTTGGCGACCTCGTTCGTTCCTCGAACCCCAAATTGGACGCCATTGACGAGCAATTGCGTTCTTGCTATGTTCCATAGTTTGCTGCGGCAGGCCCGCGGTATCCCATCCGTCGCCAGTGGCACGCGCCGTCTTTGAAGGCGAAGGTCAAGCAAATTGAATGAAGCGGCCGGCGCGTGGGCGCCGGCCGCTTCCTGGGCATCGAGGCCGCCTTGAACTCCAGCGAGAGGAAGCACCTCAACGGAAGCCGGGCAGAAGGCGGTGGCGCGAAAATCGACCGTAATAACGGTGAATACGGTCGGCGAAATGCCTTCGCAGCCACCAGGCGCGGCACGCGTCCGATCCTGCCCTTTCATTCCGGCGCCGGATCTCAGCCGGGCATCGTGAGCTCCGGTTGCGCCCGCCCGGATACGGCTGCGAAAGGCCCGCAGCCGGCTGCGTGAGGCATCCGCGGGACCGTGTGAATCAACCGTAATTACGGCCAATACGGTCGTCGCGATGCGATCCCGACCCCTGTTCTCACATCCACCCGTTGGACCTGCTCAGGAGAATTACAGCCGGACCATCAGGTCGAAAGGGCTCTGCGCCGCGTGCCGTGTCTGCGCGAATGCTCCTGGAGATCCTGCGTCCGAAGAATCTTCTCGAAGTGGGACTTCGATGAGGGCCCCTTCCAGGATGACGGAAAAGCCAGTCGATTCGGCAACCTTTGGTGCGGAATGCGGAAGGGGCGGACGCGTGTCGCTGGCATCAGGCACCGACGGCAAGTTCGCAGGCGGCACAGGTCCGCCGCACGCGGCGGTCCGCCCCGGCAGCGCCGAAGGGCCTTACTTTCGCGCCTTGCGGGCGGCGTAGCGGGCGTCGCGGGCGGCCTTGCGTTCGGCTTCGGTCTGCAGCTTGGGCAGCTTCGCCTTGCGCTCGGCCTCGGCCGCTTCGGCGGCGGCAAGGGCGTCGGCCTTGGCCTGCTCGGCGGCCTCGCGGGCGGCTTCCTCGGCCGCCTTCTTGGCGGCGAGCTTGGCGGCGGCGGCTTCCTCTCGGCGGCGCGCGGCGGCCTGGCGCTCGGCGAGCACGGCCGGGTCGATCGGCGGCTTGTTGCGCAGCTTTTCCAGCGCCTTGTTCTTGGCTTCGGCAGCGCGGGCCGCGCGGTCATGGAAGGTATCGTTGAACGACATTCTTGTTTCGTATCCTGGTCTGTGAAGAGGGTAAGCGGCGGCGGGGCAATCGGTTCCCGATGCGCACACATCTGTGCGAGGCCTTGGCCGAGGTGCCCGGTGTCCGTCCAGTCCTTTGTCGCTCCGAAACGGTGCGACCGCGTACGGCAGCGCGTCTAGGCGGCCCGAAAAGGGAAAAACGCTGGCGGTGTGTTAGGTCTCTATGGCACAAGCGCGGCAGGCGTCGGGAAGAAGGAGACGGACAGGGTGAAGTGTCGGGAATGTGCGGCCGAGGTATCCCCGCTTCGCGAATTCTGCCCGCATTGCGGAACGCCGATCGGCGGTGGCCTCAGCGATCGCGGCGGCGCTGATGAGCGCTCCGAGGAGGATCTGAAGCGCACCCGCAGGAAAGTGGTGATCGCCGGCGCGGCAATCCTGTTGACGATCGGGATTGCGGGCAAGCTCTCCTGGTTCGGCGCAGCGATCGATCACGAGTCCCATGAACGACCGAAGGGCGCGGCGACGGTGCAGGCGGGGCAATTGTTCGAGGCCTATCGCGACGATCCGCGCGCCGCCGACAAGCTCTATCGCCACCGCGAGATCGTCGTGACCGGCGAATTCGTCCGGATCGCGCCCGACGGCCGCGGCGATCCCGATATCCGGCTCAAAACACCCGATCCGGATGCGCCGCTCGGCATCGACCTGATCCGCGCCTCGCACGACCAGGCGACCCGCCTTCGTCCGGGACAGACGATCACCCTCAGCTGCGAGCGCGTTGCCGAAACCGGCGACGAGCATTGGCTGCGTAATTGCGCGATCCAGACGGTGGCCGGCACGCCCGCTGATCGGACGCAAGGGGCGACGGCGCCGACGGCCAGCGCGGCGGAAGGAAACACCGGCTGAGCCGCCTCGCGAGCCCCGCCGCCGTCACGCACGGCTGAAGCCGAAGCGATCATCAACACGGGTTAACGACGATCGAAGTCTAGAGACGTTCGAAGGCTCGCGCTCGTCGCCCGGTACTGAATTCGATCGCCAAGCCTTCGTTCGGGCAGCAGGCATCATCCTGAACGACCCGAGCCGCAAGTCGATCGGCTCCGGCACAGCGACAGGTCCCTTCTTCTTCGCCACGAGCTGTGTTCAGGCCTGCTTCGCGGTTCGCATCGCGGCATCGCCGCGGGGCTGCTCCTCAGCGCAGCCAGCCGATCACGAGGATGATTGCAACAAGCGCGAGCGGCGGTACCGCCGTCCAGGGGCTGAACAGGAGATCCAGCCACAAAGGCGGTTCGAAGCGATAATCGTTTACCTCCCACGGGTCTTCGCCATCGCGCATCGGGCCGGTTCCTTTTCCGCAGCCGGAGCATAATGCCGGAAGTGTCCTTGCACCATCGTCTGGAGCGGGCCCAACGCTCAGGACTTTCCGGCCTCATCCTTGCGGCGCAACGCCTCGCGGGGCGCTCTCACGTCGCAGCCGCGCTGCGGCCAAAAACAGGCCGAGCAGCACCCACAGATGGCGCGCATCCTCGTAGGAGCCGGTCAGGCCCTGATAGGCGAAGGCGTTGAGCCAGGCGAGGCCGAGCCCGAGCGCCAGACTGCCGGTCATGGTCAAGCGCAGCGGAAGCGTCTCGCGGACGACCGCGCCGATCAGCAGCAGCAAGGCGGCGAGGCCGACCAGCCCGGATTGCGCGGCGAGGTTGAGGAAGACGTTGTGCGCGTCGGTCTGGAGATGGTGGGCGCCGGCCGGGCCGATGTAGAAGACGTGAGCCGGCGGCATGCCGAGGCCGAGGCCGAGCCAGGGATGAGCGAGGAAGGCCTGGCCGGCGTCGAGCCAGGTCATCATCCGGACCGAGGGCGCGAGCCGTACGTCGGTACCGGGAACATCGATCAGGAACGGCGCCGTCGGATGAAGGATCGGCGTCACGGATGCCGCCACCAGGAACAACGAGGCGGCCGCAACGCCGCCGGCGAAAAGCATCGCGGCGCCGCCGCGGAAGCGATCCCGCAGGAGGAGCCACGACCAGAGGCCGACCGCCAGCAGGAATCCGCCGAGCCCCGGCGTCAGCGAGAATGCGGCAGTGACCGCGATCCCCGCCAGCAGCGGCCAGAAGCTGCGGCCGCGGATCCAGCCCCGGTGCCGCGACACCAGCAGCAGCATCAGCGAAACGGTCAGGTAGTTGCACAGCAGCGCCGGATATTCAAACGTCGCTTCGATCCGCGGATAGCGCCCCGGGGCCAAGGTGCCATATTCGTGCAGCCCATAGTGGAGCAGCGGTCCACGGATCCCCGCTGCGAACAGCAGCACGGTGACCACGCCGACAGTTGCGACGAGCGCGCTCGCGGCCAGCCACCAACGAAACAGGCGGCGCAGATCCTCCTCGCCGTCGATCAGCTGGCAGGCAAGCACCGCCAGACCCAGCAGATAGGCCGAAGCGACGAGCTTCACCGCCGCCCGAGCCGGCTCGGGCGAAACCAAAGCGGAGGCAAGCATCGCCAGGAAATAGACGATCAGGATCGCGTAGAAAGGATGCCAGCGCAGTCTCGTCCTCCCCGTCAGCACGGCCAGCGCCAACACGCCCGCGCAGGGCAGGAACAGGAGGTCGCTGGCATTCGCCTCGAGCCCGCTGATCGTCGCCGACAGCTTCATCAGCGGCAGCGACAGCACCAGCAGGAGAAACAGGCGTTTCGCAGATTGCAGCATCGCCGAAGTAGAACCGACCCTCGCCGGACTGTCCAGAGCAGCAGGCGCGCCGGCAGAGACGATCGTCAGCCGCGCCCGGCGAGTGCCAGCAGCGCGTCGCCGGAGACACGCTGCACCGTCCATTCGTCCTGCGCAACGGCGCCCTTGGCGCGATAGAAGTCGATCGCCGGCGTGTTCCAGTCGAGCACCCACCATTCGAAGCGGGCATAGCCCCGGTCGATGGCGATGCCGGCAATCGCCTTGAGCAAAGCGGCGCCGGCGCCGCTGCCGCGGGCGTCGGGGGTGATGTAGAGATCGTCGAGCCAGATCCCGCGCTTGCCGGTCCAGGTCGAGAAGGTGCGGTAGAAGATGGCGAAGCCGATCGCTTCGCCGGGCGTGTCGTCGCGGGCGGCGATCAGCGCCTCGGCCGCCGGATCCTCACCGAACAGCGCCTCGTGCAGCATCGCATCGGTCGATTCGACCGCGTCCGGCGCCTGCTCGAACGCGGCGAGTTCGCGCACGAAAGAGTGGATGACGGCAATGTCGGCGGGCGTCGCGGCGCGAATGATCATGCCTGTCTTTACCGCGCCCAGCCAAAATGTGGAGCCGCGTTCCGCCCGGCGCACACCGTCACGCCTTACCATCCCCTCCGACCCTTGTCGGAGGGGGCAGGGGGTGGCTCTCCTTCTTCTCTCGCCTCCACGGCTGTGGATCAGGGGTGCCGCTGGTTCGGCGGTCTTAGTGCGCCTCGCCGAAGCGCCTGCCCGTCGGTACCCTCCCGCAGCGGCGACGGTTGGCACGTCACGGAACGATGATGTTCTGGGCGATCACGTGATTGTTGGGCGTCGCACCCGTAACCGAGATGCCCGGACCGGTTCGGAAGCCGTTGATCGTGTTGCCGGTGACGATCGCGTCCCGCCAGGTCGACGGGATGCGGATGCCGCCGGTGATACGGTGCGGACTGTAATTGTCCCTGATCTTGCAGCTGGTAATCCGAATCCGACCAACGGTGCCTGACGCGGGCACCGCTCCGACATCGATCGCGAAGACATTATTGTCGGTCGGCCCGGAATTGTCGTAATTGACCTGATCGACATCGAGCCCATCGATGTCGATATCGTCGCAATTCGCGTCGACGAACACGCCCGCAATGCGGAAGCGGGTCACCCGGCCGCCTTCGATCCTGATGTTCTGGCACTTGTTCAGGTAATAGCCGCGCGCAGGGTATGAAGGCCAAGCCGGCGGATCCGACCCGATCAGGCGGACGTTGTCGAACAGTATGTCCCGGATCACGTTCGGGCCGCCGGAAAGAAAGACGCCCCGCCGCACGCCGGTGGCCGTAATGTTGCGGAAGGTCGCGCGCTGGACATTGAATTCCAGCTTTATCGCCGTCATGCAATCTTCCATCACGATGTTCTCGAACAGGATGTCGCGACACTCGTTAGTGCCGCTCGCATAGACGTTGATGCCGGGCGCATTCCGATCGAGTCCGATGCCCTTGATCGAGCCGTTGCGGACGGTGATCCGCCGATTGCTCTGGTTCGCGTGATCGTGATCGTTGATGACGATCACCTCGTCGTTGAAGAAGCCTTCGGCGCGGAAGCCGTCCCACAGGATGTCCTTGCAGCCGTCATTGGTTTCGAAGGCGCCGCGCAGCTGCGAGCCGAGGCAGGTGAAGTCGCGGATCTGGATGTTGCTGGTGGCGTCCGACTGCTCGAGCTCGTCACCGCAGCTGATATTGTCCGCGACCGTATTCTGTCCGACGATGCCGGTGAGGCGGTGGCCGGAGCCGAGAATAGCGAAGCCGTGCTTGGTCATGTTCTTGGCAATGACGTTGCCGATCTCCGCATTGGTCGAGGTGTGGCGCAGATGGATTCCGGAGCTGCGCTGCGGCGGCAGCGTTGAAATGGAACCGGTGACCCTGCCATCCAGGGTCAGCGCCTCGACCCGGCAACCATCGCCATGGATGGTGATCAGCCCTTCGCCGAGGCCGAGTTCCGCATTGGTCGACAAGGTTAGGAAGCCGGAGGTGTGCGGGCTCATTCCTATGATACCCTGTCCGTGGTTAAGCGCGATCGGTGCGTTGATCACGTAGAAATGGCTGACGCGGATCATGCCGTTGAGCGATGCCTGCAGCGCCGTCTGAATGGCAGGCTGCTGGTCAGTGTAGGTACCGGAGAAGGGCTTTGCGCCACATTGTCTCGGATCGGGATAGGGGACGTAGAGCTCCCACCAGGCCCCGTCAGCACTCTGAAACTTGGCGTCATGGGCCGGCGGCGAGGGGACCCGCCGGTAGCGAGCGTCGCCGCCATCGGCGATCGCGTAATAGCCGACGGTCGAGACGTAATCGAGCGACGGATCGATCGTTGTCGTCCCAGCATCCACATACAGGAATTCAATCATTTTGAGCCCCCTCTCCGTGTAGAGGCCGTTGCTACCTCATCATGGCGGCCTCCGCATGAGATTGAGATCAAGTTTTCGAACGGTCAACCGGCGAGATAATCCAATCCGGATGGATAGTGATTGCTGTCCAGTGGTGCTGAATTGGACGTATGTGGCTTAGCCTGGAAAGACTATTAACAATTATTATCAATAGGGCTCTCAGAAAGCTGGAGAGACCCTCTAATTTCGCCTTGATGCCGTGGAGCTCAGCTGGTCAGGTCCGGTCGGCACAGAGGCGCGCCGGCCGCGCAGCGGCCCTGCGCCCGGTGAAACCGCCCATGCCATTGTTAACGCGGCCTTAGCTCTGCTCTGGCACCGGGGCGGAAGCATTGGAGAAGCGCATGAAGGGCCTGGTTTTCACGACATTTTTCAGCTTCTGCGAAGCGCGCTACGGCGCCGATCTGCTGGAGGACGTGATCGAGGGGGCGAACCTGCCGAACGGCGGCGCCTATACCAGCGTCGGCACCTATCCGTTCGAGGAGATGGTCGCGCTGATCACGGCGGCGGTGCAGGCTACCGGCACCGCCATGCCGGCCATGCTGGAGGCGTTCGGTGCCCATTGCTTCGCCACCTGGGTCACCAAATTCCCGCATCTGTTCGACGGCAAGGATCTGTTCGACGTGCTCGCCGGGATCGACGGCTTTCACGAGACCGAAGTGCGCAAGCTCTATCCGGACGCCGAACTGCCCTCGTTCAAGGTCATCACCCGCGACTCCGACCGGCTGGTCGTCGACTATGTCAGCTGCAAGCCGCTGGCCGACCTCGCCGTCGGCGTGATCCGCGGCGCCGCCGAGCATCTCGGATCACCGGTGGAGATCGGCTACCGCCAGGGGACCGACGCGGTCCGCTTCGAGATCCGGCGCGCGCGCAGCCTGATGGCCGCCTGACTGCGATGACGGAGCCGTCCCTCGAACGCCTGCACAAGCGGCTCGAACGCGAGCGGGCGGCGCGGGAGCAGGCCGAGCAATTGCTCGAGCGCAAGAGTCAGGAGCTGTTCGACGCCAATCAGCGGCTGACCGCGATGAACGCGGCGCTCGAAGCGCGGATCGCCGAAGCGATGGCGTTCCAGACGGATCTCCACGCGCAGAAGGCGGCGCTGGAGCATACCATGCACCATCTGTCCGAGGTGGTGACGACGATCGAGGGAATATCGGGGCAGACCCGGATGCTGGCGATCAATGCGACGATCGAGGCCGCCCGGGCCGGCGAAGCCGGTCGCTGCTTCGGCGTCGTCGCCAACGAGGTGAAGGCGCTGGCCAATCAGACGCGGGAGGCGACGCTCCGCGCGGGCAAGCTGCTCCGCGAGGATGCGGCGCTGTTTACCGCCTGAAGGCCCGCGTCGGCCTTACCAGCGCGCCACGCCCTCCAGGAAGAAGACGCAGCGTCCTTCGAGCTCGACGCGGTCGCCGCGCAGCCGGCAGATCATCTCTCCGCCCCGGCGCGACGCCTGCCAGGCCCGCAGCACCGTCTTGCCGAGCCGGGCCGCCTAATAGGGCGTCAGGCCGCAATGGGCACCGCCGGTCACCGGATCTTCCGGGATCCCCTTGGCCGGCGCGAAATAGCGGCTGACGATATCGTAACCGTCCTCGCCCGCCGCGGTGACGATCACGCCCGCGGCCGGCAGCCGCGCGAGCGCCGCCAGATCGGGAGCAAGCGCGCGCACGGCGTCGGCGGTTTGCAAACGGGCGAGGATGTTGGATCCATCCCACAGCACCTCTTGCGGATCGCGCGCCAGCGCCTCGGCCAGACCTGGAGGCGGCGCCATCGGCGTGCACCGGCGCGCGGGGAAATCCATCGCATAGCCGCGGCCGGCGCGGCGGACCGTCAACGGCCCGCTCGCCGAAAGGAAGCGGAGGGTGTCACCGTGCGGTTCGAGCCGCTCGAATATGACCGCCGCGCTTGCCAGCGTCGCATGGCCGCACAGGGGCACCTCGACCTGCGGCGTGAACCAGCGGATCCGATAGTCCTGGCCGACCGCAACGACGAAGGCGGTCTCCGGAAGGTTGTTCTCGGCGGCGAGCGCCTGCAGCACGTCGTCGTCGGGAAACTGCTCGAGCAGCATCACCGCCGCCGGATTGCCGGCGAAGGGGCGCGCGGTGAAGGCGTCGAGCTTGAAGATCCTGGCGTGCACGGGTGGAGGCTAGCCGCCGTGGTGCCGCCCCTCCAGCTTGGCTTCTACGGCTGCAGCAGCACGCCGCCGAGGGACTCCGCCGAAGCGCCCGGCTGGGCCGCGGCGGCGAAGGTCGAGCGATCACCAGGTTCGAACGCATCGAAGATGGCGCGGGCCGCGGTCGCGATCACCGCCGGGCGGTTGCTGCCGCCGCGGGCGAAGAAGGCGACGGCGAGGCGGCGCCCGCTCGGCAGAGTCAGGAAGCCGACATCGCCGGTATAGCCGGTGAGGGTGCCGGTCTTGTGCTCGACCTTCACGGCTGCAGGGAGCAGCGCCCGCATCCGGTTCGATCCGGTCTTGCAGCGCGCCATCAGATCGAGCAGCCGAAGCCGGCTCTCGGGCTTCAGCACCGGCTGGGTGTCCAGCATGCGGAGGAGGTTCAGCATCGCCGCCGGTGTGCTCGAATCGCGGATGTCCTTGAGGTCGCGGCGATCGCTGAGCAATTGGGCGATGGTGCGGTCGACGCGCATGCCGCCGATGCCGCGCACCCGCAGCCAGGAATCGATCGCGGCTGGGCCGCCGAGCCGGTTCATCAGCAGATCGGTCGCGCGATTGTCGCTGCGCGTGATCATCTGCTCCATCAGGGTCGCGGCGGAGACTCCGGCAATCTGGTCGTCGAGGGATCGGATCCCGGCATCGACCTCGGTCAGATAGGCGGCGGCGACCGCGACCTTCATCGTGCTCGCCATCGGAAACGGCTCGTTGCCGTTGAAGCTGACCGTCTCGCCGCTGGCCAGGTCGAGCGCGGCGATACCGAATTCGCCGGGGTTGCTGGCGGCGACCGCCGCCAGACGCTGCTCGAGTGCGATCAGTTCCGGAGATGCCGTACGGGCGGGGATGAGCGGTGCCGGGCGTACCGCCGACGGCACCGGCGCGGCGCGCAGCGGGCTGCCGAGCGGGGCCGGGCTGAGCAAGGGGGTGGTCTGCGCCGGCGGCGCCAGTTGCGAGGCGGTCAGCGGCGCTGCGTTCGAGGTCGGCGGGAGCGGGGGGAGAACGGCTTGCGCCCAGGCCGGCTGGGCAAGAAGGGCCGCACACCACAGAAGCACCGCATTCGCCCGCATTCACTTATCCCCGCGCCGTTGATCCGATCCCCGGGTAATAGCATGAAATCATTGGAACGTTACCTGTAGCCCGGGGTGTCGGGCGCGGCGGAGGCTCGTTTCGGCGCGACTGCTGACACCACGCATAAGCATGTGCGTTGCCGCCGATCATTGGAACCGATCCCGCTGGAACTGGCGCTCTTCGCCGCACGCCGTCAGCGCGCCCGCCGGTCAGGCCGGGTAGCGATCGAACTTGGGCAGGCTGTCCAACTGCTCGGTCCAGGCAAGATGCTCAGCATATTGGATGTGCGCCCCCGGCGCCTGCGCTGCGGCATCGTCAAGCGTCGCGCTCTGAATGTCCGTGATCCCGGGCAGGAAAGCTTCGTTGAGGTACAGTAAGCCGGTGCCGCAGTCGCCGCAGAAATGCCGTCGGCCATGTTCGGACGAGGCGTGAACCTTGGGTGTTCCGGCGGTGATCCGCACCTGATCCGATTTGAACGCGATCCACGCCACCATCGGCGCTCCGGCAGAGCGGCGGCAATCCTCGCAATGGCAGATTGCGTGGTGGAGAACCTCGCCGGCCGCCTCGTAGCGCACCGCTCCACACTGACATCCTCCACTCGGCATCAAGGCCTCCCATCCCGTTCGTCCCGCACTCTGTCGAGGCGCGGCAGCCATGTCCAGTCTCGGAGCACAGGATGACGTGAGGGATCGGCGATCATTCGGCGGCGCTGCGCAGCGCCTCCGCAATCGTGCGGCATTCCTCCGGCGCATCCGCCTCCGCCGCAAGCGGCCGGTAGAAAGCGGCAGCGCCTTTGGCGTCGTGGGTCTCAACGAGCAGCCGGGTCAGCAGCAGCACTTCGGCACCGGAGCAGAACAGACCCTGGGTCGAGACCGGCCAGGTGCGCACGCTCACCCGCGCCGCTGCCAGTGCGCCGTCGAGATCGCCGGCCTGCTCGAGCGCTTCGGCGAGGTCGCGGTGGAGATAGGCGCGGCCGATGTCCTTGGGCGGGAGCGTCGTCGCCTTGCGATAGGCCTCGACCGCGCCGTCGAGATTGCCGGCAACCTGAAGCGCCTCGCCGAGCTGGTGCCAGGCATCGGCGTCGCGCGGATTGGCCTCGACGACGGCGTGCGCGTCGGAGACGCTGACTTCGGTCGGGTTGGCCAGTTCGCCCGGCGCGAGCAGGCGCAGCGCCTCAGTTTCCGCCGGGGAAAAGGACGGCGGCGGGGCGGCGGCGGCGGGATTTGCCGACAGGATGCACAGCGAGAATAGTGCCGCGCCCGCAGGCCGGAGATCGGACCAGAAACCAGCGCGCACCCCACCTACCTCCACTTCGAATTCGTGCATTCGCGCGTCTAGCGCAGGGTGGGAACTTCTGCCAGCCGGCTGGTGGCCAAGGCGGCAATGCCCACCGTCGACGCGGCGGCCAAACGTGCGCGTTTCGACCGCCGGTCACTCACTCGATCTGCCGCAATCGGTGGGCCACCGAGCGGCAGGGTGCACCTTCCGATCTCGTCGCGCGGCAACCGATTCTCTGCTATGGTCGGGACCTAACTCGGGAGACGCGCATGCTTGCCGCAGACGCCGCCGTCGGATCCGCCAACCCTAATGTCGCCGCGCTGGCCAGAGGCTATGCAGCGTGGGCCGAGACCAGGGGCGGCAATGTCGATCAAATCCTCGACCTCATGCATGACGAGATCGAGATGCGATCGCTGGCACCGCAGGAGATCGCGCATCCGCTTGCCGGAACCCATCGCCGCAAGGACGGGGCACGCGCCTATTTCGGTGCATTGCTCGGCGAATGGGAGATGCTCGATTGGGCCGCCGAGCGCTTCATCGTCGATGCCGAAGGGGACGACGTCGTGGTGATCGGCCGCTGCCACTGGCGGCACCGCGCGAGCGGACGCGAGGCTGCCACCGCCAAGGTCGATATCTGGCATTTCGAGGACGGCCGGGCGACCCGCTTCTTCGAATTGTTCGACACGCTCGCCTTCGCGGCGGCGGCCGGACTGATCGCGCTGCCTGCCCCCGGCTGAGCGGGGGCACGGACGAGGGCGGTGCTCAGCCCCGCGCCTCGCGAAGCAGGCGCTTGCGGGTGCGATCATCGCGTGCATAGGCCCAGCGGACGGGGTCCACGCCCGGCGGCGCCGGTGGGTTGGGCGGTGCCGACGGCGGCGGCTCGTGGTCGGCCGGCCGGGCGCCGGTGAGCCAGTCGGGCAGGCGCTCGCTCCCGCTCAGCAACAGGAAGGGCTGATCGTCGGCCGGTGCCGCCACGAAGCGTCCCGACACGCGGCAGCGCGACGCCTTGCACCGCGCGCGCCGGTCGATGAGAGTCCAGTCGCGGCCCTTCAGAGTCGCCAGCGCGGCGAGATCGACGTCATAGAGGCGCTTGCAGGCGGGGCAGGCGAACCGCACCTGCGTCCCCGCTTCGATCATCGTTCCGAGGCTTCGCGCCCAATGCGGCCAGATACGCGCCGCGCCCGATCCGATCGCGCTTTCGCCCCGCGGCCATTTCTGTCGTGGACCTTCCATGCCGCACGCGTGGAACGAACAAGGAACAGGTGCAAGCGATTCGCGCGCGGGACTGTCCTGAAATCAGGCGTTGTCGCGTCTCATCGCAGGCCAGGCGCGGGCCTGTCGGTCCGGGCTGGCGGTGGCGCCGGGGATCGTTTTCGCAGCGCCGTCGCCGAGATCGCCATGGTCCGGCGGCGTTCCCGATCCGATGTCGCCGCGGCCGGCCCACTGGCCGCTGTGGATTCAACAATCTGCGCCGGTCGCCGTTTCGTCCGCCGGTTCAGTGGGACCAGCGCGAGGCTCCGGCCGCCGAGGCGGCATCGTCGACCAACCTGCCGCTGGCGCCGACGAACGGACTTGCAAGCTGCTACAAATGTGGCATGCTACAGATGTAGCAGGGATGTTCTCCGAAGTGAGTCGAACAATGATTGGCAGCCTTCCGCGCCGCGAGCGCGAGATATTCGAGATCCTGGTCACGGCGGGCGAGGCCACCGCGGCCGACGTGCGCAAGGCGATGGTCGATCCGCCGAGTCATTCGGCGGTTCGCACCATGCTCACACGCCTGGAGGCCAAGGGCATGGTCAGCCACCGCACCGTGGATCAGGCCTATGTCTATCGCAGCGTCCCGCAGGCAGCGAAGGTCCGCGAAACCGCGCTGCAGCAGCTGGTGAAGACGTTTTTCGACGGATCGGCAGCGAGCGCCGCGACGGCCCTTCTCGGCCTGACGCGGACCTTGAAGCCGGATGAGGTGGATGCCCTGCAACGGGCGATCGACGAGGCAAAGGAGCGCTGAGTGATGAGCTATTCCTTCCTTCTTGAAATGGCGTGGAAATCGGCTGCGATCAGCGGCGCGGTGCTCGCCCTCGCGATGCTGCTGCGCAGCCGTTCGGCGGCGGATCGCGGCGCCCTGCTGCGGGTCGGCGTCGTCACTCTGCTGCTGCTGCCGGTGGTGTCGCTGCTGCTGCCCTCGCTGATCGTCGAGACGGCAGCGCCCGAAGCCGCGCCCGTCGCGGCACGGGTGCCGGAGCCGGCGGCTCTTCTTGCCGCAAGCGCGGCCCCCGCAACCGCCCTTCCGGATGGCGCCAGCCTTGCCGCGCCCGGCTCGATGACTCCGATGGCCGCCTCGGCGGACCTCACCGGCGACTGGAACGATCCGGGGATCCTGTTCCTGCTTCTCTACGTCGGCGGATTGCTGATGGTCGGCGGTCGCCTCGCCATCGGGGTCCGGGCCCTGGCACGCTGGACGGCAGAGGCGGCGGACGTCGAATGCGGCCAATGGCAGGCGGCACTCGCCCGCGCGGCATCGGGTCGCGGCGTCCGTCTGCTCGTGTCCGACGAGGTCAAGTCGCCGCTCAGCTGGGGCTGGCGCCGGCCGGCGATCCTGCTCGATCCCGACACGCTCCGGCGCCCGGACGATGCCGATGCCATTCTTGCCCATGAGGTCGCGCACATCGTCCGCGGCGACTGGCCGTCGCTGATCTGCTCCCGTGTCGCCGTCGCGTTGTTCTGGTTCAATCCGCTGGTCTGGCGGTTGGACCGCGAAGTCGCCCAGCAAGCCGAAGAAGCGGCGGACAGCTATGCCATCGCGCGGGTCGAGCCGACCCGCTACGCCCAGACCCTGCTCGACTGGGCACGGACGAGCGGCGGGCTGGTTCCGGCCAATGCGATGGCGGGGAGCGAGCATGGTCTCGCCCGCCGGGTGCGCGCCCTTCTCGACGGCCGTGCCGGCCGACGTTCGGGCTCCGTCTGGACCTTTGCCGCCATGGCTGCCTGCGCCGCCATCGCCGCGCCGGTCGCGGCGCTGGAGTTCGTTCCGCAGGCACCGGAAGCGCCCGAGCTTCCGGATAGTGTCGAGACTCCCGAGGGGCCCGCCGCGCCGGCAGCGCCGGAATTCGAAGCCGCGGATGCCCCGCTCGCGACCGTGCCGCTTGCCCCGGCACCACCGGTTCGCGCGAGCCTTGTCGCGCCGTCGGCACCGATCGCGCACCCGACGCCGGTTGCCGCGCCCGCTCCCGCCGCGGCGCCGGCTCCTCCACGCCCGCCGATCGCTTCGCTTCAGGCGCTCGCTTTCGCGCCGCGTGTTCCAGCACCGGTGATCGACGAGAAAGCGATCCAGGCTGAGGTGGACGCCGCAGTCGCCGAGGCGATGCGGACCAGCGTCAACGTCCGCATCGACGCGGAGCGGATTGCCGCCGATGCCCAGCGCGCCGCCGACGCGGCGCTGGCCGGAAGCGCGCATGGCATGCTCGCCGGTGCCGACGGCATGGAGCGCGGCGCGGACAGGATGCGCGAGGAAGCGCGCCGGCTGCGCGATCGCAACTATCGCGAGCGTCAGATCGCCAAGGAAGCGGCGCGCGGCCACCGCGTCACCCACGAGGATCTGCTCGAGGCGGCAGAGGGCATGGAGGAAGGCGCGCAGGGCATGCGCGAGGGCGCGCGCGAGATGCGCCAGGCCGCCCGCGAGATGCGCCGCCGCAGCTGAGAACGGTCCGGCGCGTCGGTCCTCCCAGGACGCCACGCCGGACCCGCGTCCAGCGGCCATGCCCCCGGCGGCTGGACATCCATCCCCCTTTCGCTAGCCTCGCGGCTCGTGAAAGGGGGATTTTTATGTCCGTGCGTGCTTTCGTCCTCGTCTCGGCCGCTTCGGCGCTGCTCGCCGGCTGTGCCGCCGCACCGAGCGCGGTAGCTTCCTCCGCTGGCTCGCCGGCCTTCGATCTCGTCCTGCGTGGCGGTTCCATTTACGACGGCAGCGGCGGTCCGCCGTTCATCGGCGATGTCGCGGTGAGGCAGGATCGGATCGTCGCGGTTGCGCCGCGCATCTCCGGCAGCGGCCGGAGCGAGATCGACGCCGCCGGCCTCGCGGTCGCGCCCGGCTTCATCAACATGCTGAGCTGGGCGACCGAGAGCCTGATCGAGGACGGGCGCAGCCAGAGCGACATCCGCCAGGGCGTCACCCTGGAAGTGTTCGGCGAAGGCAGCTCGATGGGGCCGCTCAACCCCGAGATGAAGCGGCAGGAAGCGGAAGAGCAGGGGGATATACGCTATCCGATCACCTGGACGTCGCTTGGCGAGTATCTCACCATGCTCGAAAAGAAGGGCGTGTCTCCCAACGTCGCCAGCTTCGTCGGTGCGACCACGGTCCGCGTCCACGAGCTTGGCCGCAACGATGTCGATCCGACCCCTGCGCAGCTCGATCGGATGCGCGGCCTGGTTCGCGACGCGATGAACGAGGGGGCGCTCGGCGTCGGCTCCTCGCTGATCTACGCGCCGGCCTATTTCGCCGAGACGCCCGAGCTGATCGCGCTCGCGAGCGAGGCCGCGAAATGCGGCGGCCTGTACATCAGCCACATCCGCGACGAAGGGCCGAAGCTGCTGGAATCGATCGACGAGCTGATCGAGATCGCCGACAAGTCGGGCGCTCCGGCCGAGATTTACCATCTGAAGCAATCGGGTCGCGAGAACTGGGGCAAGCTCGACGCAGCGATCGCGCGAGTGGAGGCCGCACGGGCCCGCGGCCTCAAGATCACCGCCGACATGTATACCTATCCGGCGAGTTCGACCGGGCTCGATGCGGCGATGCCCCTGTGGGTGCAGGAGGGCGGTATCGATGCGTGGGTGAAGCGGCTGCAGGATCCGCCGACACGGGCGCGCCTGCTTGCCGAGATGGGCAGGGCCGAGGGCTCCGAGAACATGAAATTGCTTGTGCACGAGCCCGACAAGGTGCTGCTGCTGGCTTTCAAGAACCCGGCGCTGAAGCCGCTGACCGGCAAGACTTTGGCCGATGTCGCCCGCATCCGCGGCAAATCGCCGCAGGAGACCGCGGCCGATCTCATCATCGAGGATCATACCCGGATCCAGGTCGCCTATTTCGGCATGAACGAGGCAAATGTCGCGCGGCAGACCAGCCTGCCCTGGGTCAGCTTCGGCTCCGACGCCTCGTCACAGGCCCCCGAAGGCGTCTTCCTCAAGTCGAGCACCCATCCGCGCGCCTACGGCAATTTCGCCCGCGTGCTGGGCAAATATGCGCGCGACGAGAAGCGCCTGTCGTTGCAGGAGGCAGTGCGGCGGCTGAGCGCCTTTCCGGCATCCAATCTCGGCCTCGCGGATCGCGGCGCGCTCAAGCCCGGCTATTTCGCGGATATCGTCCTGTTCGATCCCGCCAAGATCGGCGACACTGCAACCTTCGAGAAACCGCAAAGCTATGCGATCGGCATGCGCCATGTCTTCGTCAATGGGATGCAGGTGCTGCGCGACGGCGAGCATGTCGGTGCGACGCCGGGCCGGTTCGTGAAAGGACGAGGCGCGGGGAAGTGCCCCGCCTGACGGTGCCGTGGCTCCGTTCAACGTCCCGCCGCAAAGCGGTGGCAGCGTGAGGGCGGTTCGGGTCCTCTGCAACGAAGCCACCGACCGGGGGTTGGACGCTTCGACGTCTCCTCCTTGCGTGGAAATCACACCTGATGAAATCTGCCTTGCTTCTCCTGCCTCTGCTTCTCGCCGGCTGCGCCGCCGGCGGCAATCGCCCGGCCGAATTCGGCGCCGGACCGATCGATACCGAACGGCTGTCGCAGATTACCCGGACTCTCGCCTCCGACGCGTTCGAAGGACGTGCGCCCGGAACCGTGGGCGAAGCGAAGACGATCGCTTACCTCTCGGAGCAGTTTCGTCAGCTCGGGCTGGAGCCGGCCGGCGACGACGGCACGTTCGTCCAGCGGGTGCCGCTGATCCGAACTCAGCTCGAACGGCCCGGCCGAGCCGAGATCGCGCGCGGTGGCGATCGCATCGCGCTCCGTGTCCCCGACGACATTTATCTGAGCACGGTTCGCGAGGTCGACAGGGCCAGGATCGCGGCGGCGCCGATGGTGTTCGTGGGGTATGGAGTCTCGGCGCCGGAGCGGCAGTGGGACGATTTCAAGGGCGTCGACCTCAAAGGCAAGGTTGCCGTCTTCCTGGTCAACGATCCCGATTTCGAGGCGGTCGCCGGCGATGCGGTGGCAGGCAGGTTCGGCGGCCGCGCGATGACCTATTATGGGCGCTGGTCGTACAAGTTCGAGGAAGCGGCCCGTCGCGGCGCCATTGCCGCTCTCGTCGTCCATGAGACGGACGGCGCAGGCTATGGCTGGAATACGGTCCAGGCGCCGGGCGGGGAGAATTACAACATCGTGCTCAAGCCCGGTGCGCAGCAGCCGGTGCTGCTGCAAGGCTGGATCCAGCGCAGGGTGACCGAGGATCTGTTCCGCCGCGCCGGCCTGGATTTCGAGGCGGTGAAGCGGCAGGCCCGGACGTCCGCCTTCAAACCCATCGATCTCGGCGCGCGGCTGGACGCGGATTTCAGCGTCGCCACCAGCCGCGTGGAGAGCCACAACGTTCTGGCCAAGGTCGCCGGGGCAAAGCGGCCCGACGAGACGATCTGGTTTGCCGGACATTGGGACGCGTACGGAATCGGCGCTCCCGACGCCGAAGGGCGGCGAGTCCGACCCGGAGCGCTCGATGACGCGCTCGGCCTTGCCGGCGTGATCGAGATTGCCCGTGCCTTCAAGGCGGGGCCAAGGCCCGATCGCACGCTCGTCTTCGCCGCCTGGACCGCCGAGGAGCGCGGATTGCTCGGGGCCGAATCCTATTCCGCCAATCCCAAATTCCCGATGGCCAAGGCCGTTGCGAACCTCACCCTCGACACCCTCCAGCCCAATGGTCCGGCGCGCGACGTCGTGCTGATCGGCCAGGGACAGAACGATCTGGAGGATCGACTCGCACGTGCCGCCGACGGCCAGGGGCGGACGATCACCGCCGATGCCAAGCCGGAGCGCGGTCTGTTCTACCGCGCCGACCATTTCGCCTTTGCCCGCAAGGGCGTGCCGACGCTGTTGCTGATGGCGCTGGGCGGCGGCGTCGATCTGGTGGATGGCGGTCGCACGGCCGGCGACCGCTGGGTGAGCGAGTTCACCGCAAACTGCTACCACCAGACATGCGATTCCTGGAGCCCCGACTGGGATCTGCGCGGCGCCGCGCAGGACATTTCCCTCCTCTACACGATCGGCCGCGAACTCGCCTTCGGCAGCGATTGGCCTGCCTGGAAACAAGGCTCCGAGTTCGCGGGCATCCGCCAGCAAAGCGAGGCGGAGCGCCGTTGAGGCCTAGCGTATCACGGTTTCGGCAGGAGGAATGTCACTCAGGTAGCGACCGGAATTGCGATACTCCTCGCGAACGGTGGACACCGGCGCCTCGTCGACCGGCGCATGCAGCGCGAGCCTCGGTGCCGCGCGCGATGGGCCGGCGAGATCGGCGATCGCGTAGGGCAGGCGGGCGGGCGTGGGCGCTGCCGGAACTGCCTTCGGGAAGTTCGCCGGAAGGCGATTGGCGATCACCACTGCAGGCGAGGGCTCGCGGCCGGCGTACAAGCGCCTGAATGCGGCGGGCGCGCCCCAGTCGCCAGGCATGCGGTAGAAATTGTGGCTGCCGACCACCGCCACCTTGGCGAGCTTGTAGGCCCAGAAGGGCAGCACCTGCTGGGTATGGTAATGCGTTGCATAGCCCACTCCGGCATAGACCGAACCGGCGAGCGCTTCCGATGCGATGCGGCGCGCCCGCAGCCACGACACGCCCGATGGCGGCTGGCCGAGCGATCCATCGCAGGTGAAGGTGAATTGACACCCACCGCCGGCCTTGAGCGGACCCTGATAGACGACTCCGCACACCGTTCCGGGATAAGCCGGGTGGCGGGCGCGATTGAGTACGACCTGGGCGACCGCGCGCTGGCCGTCTTCGCTCTCCGAGCGCGCCTCGTAATAGACCGCTTCGGCGAGGCATTGCAGCGAGCGCTGCTGGTCGACGACGCTGCCCGCCCGGAAGACGGTTGCCGATGCGCGCGGATTGGGCATGGCGGCGAACGGAATGGCGGCGTTGAGCGTCACGGCGTCTCCCGCCGAAACCGGCTTGATGCCCATCGCATCGACTTCCATCGCGGGGGCGCTGGCACGCGGATCGGGTGCGGCCGGGATCGCCGACGACACCATCTCCGCGGCGAAGGTCTGCGGCACGGTGCGCGGACTTGCACCCAGCGGAACGCAGGACGCGCCGAACAGGAGCAGGCCAAGCGCCGCGATCTCTCGCCCGCGGCCGTGCAAGGCCTCGCGAAGGGCGCCGACGATCAAGCTGTCCGACACTGCCACCCGCTGAAATCCGCCTCTTTATGGTGCCTGCCGAGCTTCGGTTATCGCGTTTCAGGCCGTCTGCCTTCCCCCTGAATCCGGCTGTCCCGTTCTGGCACCAAGCGGGCGAGATCGTTAATTCGGCAGGGAAAGTCGACGCTTCGGATCGTTACGGGTGGGTGGGACGTTCCACCCCCTCATCGAAATGCGAGGCGTCTGGATTCATGCGGAAACTGTTGGTGTGCGTATCGGTGGCGGCCATGCTGGTTGCCGGTTGTGGCAGCCAGAGCGGGGGGACGAAAGGCGAGACCGTCACTGTCGATCCGAACCAGGTCTCGCCGCAAGATCTGCAGGCGGCAGTCAAGGACGAGCGGGTCAAGCGTTTCTACGCGGCGCGCAATTGGGCACCGGTCTGGAACGCCGAACGGTCGGCCGAGCTGACCTCGGCCTTCGCCGATGCGGAGCGCCATGGCATCAACGCCGACGGCTATGTCAAGAATGCGAAGGCCGGCGCGAATGCGGCCGAGCGTGAGGCTGCGCTCACCCTTGCGGCTCTCGATTATGGTCAAGCGCTTGCCATCGGCTTCGTCGATCCTCGCAAGATCTTCGAAGTCTACGAAGTGCCGATGAATCAGGTCGATCTGATCGGCGGCCTGAGCCAGGCAATCAACGGCGGCGGCGTGCGCGCCTGGCTTGCGGGACTCGCGCCGCAGGATGCGGAATACAAAGCGCTTCAGGACGCCTATCTCGCGTATCGGCAGCGCGCCGCGCAGGAGCAGAAAGCGGCGATCCAGGCCGGCGATCCGATCAAACCGGGAAGTCGTGACCCGCGGGTGCCGCAAATCGCCGAGGGTTTGCGGAGCAATGGCTATCTCGCCGCCGCACAATCCGCCCAGGAAGCGGAGGCGAGCGGCAACGCGCAGGCGGAAGCCGCCCCGAAAGCCGCGACCGGCTCGAGCGGCTACACGCCGGAGCTCGTCGCCGCCGTGAAGAAGGTGCAGGCGGATTACGGCATCGAGCCGGACGGCGTGATCGGAAATTCGACGATCGAGGCGCTCAACACCGGCGCCAAGGAGCGGGCGCGGATCCTTGCGGTCAATTTGGAGCGGCGGCGCTGGCTCGCCCGCACTCCGCCGCCGACGCGGATCGACGTCAACACCGCCGCCGCCGAGCTCACCTATTGGCGCGACGGCCAGGCGGCGAACCGGCGCAAGGTCGTGGTCGGCCAGCCCGATTGGGAGACCCCCGAACTCGGATCGCCCATTGCCCGCCTGGTCGCCAATCCCGATTGGACGATCCCGGACTCCATCGCCAAGGAAGAGATCATACCCAAGGGCGCCACCTATATGGCGAAGGAGAATATCGTCACCAAGAACGGGCGCCTGGTGCAGCAGCCGGGGCCGAAGTCAGCGTTGGGTCTGGTCAAGTTCGACATGATCAACGATCATGCCATTTACCTGCATGACACGCCGGCCAAGGCGCTGTTCGCGAGCACGCAGCGCCATTCAAGCCACGGCTGCGCCCGGGTCGATGACGCGATCGGCTTCGCCCGCTTGCTCGCCGATGATCAGGGACAGCGCGAAGCGTTCGACAAGGCGCTGGCAACCAAGAAGGAGACGCCGGTACCCTTGCCCAACCAGATACCGGTAAGGCTGCTTTACCACAGCGCCTATCTGGACGGCGGCAAGGTCGTGTTCCGCACCGATCCCTATGGGTGGGACGACAAGCTTGCCCAGGCGCTCGGCTTCGAGGGCCAGATCCGACCGCGGGTGAAGACCCACGTCACCGACGTCGGGCCGTAAGCAGGGCGTCCGCTATCCTCCCGAGCCGCGCTAGGGGAGGATAGGGGCGGATAGCCGCTCCCGCCGTTCTGGTGACTGCGTGCGCCAGTGCGGCTTGGCGCGGCGTCAACGTTCATCGGGTAATCCCTGGCCTCTTCGGATCTGCCTTCAGGCTCCGCCACGTCCGTTGCGCGTGCGATTGCGGTGCTTCGTGCGCATCATCTTCCCTGGCGGTGCTTCCCCCAGAAGAAGGAAGCGCGGCTCCTACCCATGTCGTGCGGCTCCGCTCGGATCGCATCGTCGACGCTGGCTAGGCGTCTCGCGCTCGGCCGCATCTTGCCGGTCCGTCGATGCCAGGTGCCGCTTGGTCGTCGCGCCCGCGCGTTCGCAGACGCCTGGACCGCGTGCGCAGAAGCGGACGCGCTTCGCACGGTATCTCTCGCCTAATCCTGTTCGTGCGGCGGGAGAAAGGACCTGTCTTCATCCCGCAGGAGCCCCTCCCGTCGCAACCGCCATGTTCAGCCGCCATGTTCAGGATTGAGACCCATGTCCAAGTCGCTTCTCGCTTCCGCGGCCCTCGCGCTGTCCGTCGCAGGCCTCACCGCTCCCGCCGACGCGCGGCCGAATTCGGTCACGATCCGGGTCTCCGATCTCGACCTTGCCACGTGGAAGGACAATGCCCAGCTGGACCGCCGCCTTAAGAATGCGGCGAACGCGATCTGCGGCAGGGTTCCGGTCCTGCCCCTGCGCGACAAGCTGAACGCGCAGAACTGTCACGATGAGGTGCTTGCGAGTTCCGCGGAGCAGGTGGCGCTCGCCCGGACGCAGGCCGACACCAGCGTCCGCCTCGCACGTCGCGGCGATTAGCCTGTTGCGATCTCGGTCCTGGCGGCGGCCGAGGCGATCGCCTCCCAAGGCATAATCACGCCGCCAGCGACGTTCGTTTGCGATCGACCAACTGCCGGATCGCAGCCTGCGGGACCGCTTCGGAGAAGAGGAAACCCTGCAGTTCGTTGCAGCCGGCCAGCCGTAGCATCTGCCCTTGCTCCTCCGTCTCGACGCCTTCCGCGGTGACCGAAAGGGCCATCGCATGGCCCAATGTCACCACCGCCTGGATGATTGCCGCGGCTTCCAGGTCGTGTCCGAGGCGTTTCACGAAGCTGCGGTCGATCTTGATCTTGTCGACTTCGAATTTTCGCAGATAGCTGAGGCTCGAATAGCCGGTCCCGAAGTCGTCGAGAGCGATGCGGAATCCCATCCGGCGAAGATGCACCAGCGCGTCGCGCACCGTTTCGTCCTCGTCGAGCAAGATGCCTTCCGTGATCTCGAGTTCGATCTGGGCCGGGTCCACTCCGGCCGCGTGGACGATCTGGCGTATCGCCTCGGCACAGCCGGGCTTCCGAAACTGCAGGGGCGAGACATTGACTGCGATCGACAGGTCCGGCCAGCATCGTGCCACGCCGCACGCCTGCTCCAATACCCATCTGCCGAGTTGATCGATCAGTCCCGCCTCTTCGGCGATGGGAATGAACGCGTCCGGCGACAGCTCTCCCCGCTTGGGATGGCGCCAGCGCATCAGCGCTTCCAGGCCCGTCACCTTGCTGCCGGTACCGTCCATCTGTGGTTGGTAGCAGACGGATAAGCCTTCGCCGGTGTCGAGCGCCGTCCGCAGATCCTGCTCGAGCGAGCGACGAACGATCAGGCTTTCGTCCATGCCGGCATTGAAGAAACGATACGCGTCCCGCCCTTCGGCCTTGGCGCGATACATCGCGATGTCGGCCTTGCGAAGCAGATCGGCCCGATCATCGGCACAATCCGGGTGAATTGCGATGCCGATACTGACACCGATGAAGACCTGCGTGCCGAGTATTTCGAACGGCTCGCGGAGAGCCTTGAGGATCGCCTCGGCCGTTCCGGCAGTGGCGTCGCTAGAGCCATGCGCCGGGATGAGGATCGCGAACTCGTCGCCACCGATCCGTGCCACGAGATCACCTTCGCGCAGGCAGGCCTGGACCCGCCCGGCGACGACCTGGATCAAGAGATCGCCGCCGAGATGCCCCAGTGTATCGTTCACCTTCTTGAAGCGGTCGAGATCGAGCAGCATCACCGCGCAGGCGCTGCCCGGCCGCTGCTGGCCAAGCGCCTGATCCACAGCGTTGTGAAAGAAGGCGCGGTTGGGCAGGTCGGTCAGCGCATCGTGATAGGCAAGGTGATGCGCCTGCGCCTCCTTCGCCTTCAGTTCGACATGAGCGGCTTGCAGCAGTGCGAGGGAGCGCAGATCCTTGCGCATCAGTCTCGCAATGCCAAAAACGAGCAGGGCCAGGAGCGCCAGAACCGAGATGAAGGCCGCCGCCGCAACCGGTGCCGTCGACCGGAGGACGGTGCTTCCCGGAAGCTCAGGCCGCCAGGTGAAGAAGCCCAGATGCACACCGCGCGTTGAGATCAGGGGAATACTGAGGTCGAGCGACTGCGGCGCTGCCGGTGCGTCGGTCACCCGCGCCCGTGCGATCAACCGGATCTGCGAGAGCTCGCGCATCAGATCGGCATCGAGATAGCGGATGCTGACCAGCAGCGGCTCGTGCCCCGGAGTGGCCGGTACGGCCGAGGAATCCGGAACGATCCGCATCACGCTGACGGCGGCCGGCCGCCCGCCGACCGTGGCGAGATCGGTCGCGTGAAAGGTGCTGGCCGACGTTCGGACGCTGCTGCCAGGCGCCAGCGCTTGTCCCGGCAAACGCTCGTGCGGGTTCGCCTTGCGCGACGATCGGCCGCGAACGGCCCGTACCATTGGAAGGAACGACTCGGCGAGCCGATGGTAACGCGCCGGATCTGCACCAATGCCGTCGATCATCGCGTAGACAGGGGTGTCGCGGGCATCGAGGATGAAATCGGCGTCGTGATCGAAGACGTAGTTCAGCCAAGTGCCGACATTCTGGTCGATCCATCCCCGATCGGGACGGGACTTGCGCAGTTCGAGAACAACCGGATCCCAGATCGCGACACCGGTCTGGCTTTGGGCCAGCTCGTCCAGCGTTGCGCTGACGGCGAGCTCAACCTCGCGTGCTTGCCGCGCAATCGACTCCTGATCGCTTTGGCGCGCGGACGTGCGCGCGCCGACGAAGGCGAACAGGGCGATGGCAAGGGCGAGCGCCGCCACCGGCAGGATGACCTGCACGACGAACCGTGTTCGGAAACGCGCCGTCCCAGTCTCCACGCCTTCTACCAAGCTCCTCTCGCCCTGCTCACAACCTTGTCGCGGCGTGTCGCGCGACCGGTCGCCGGTCAGAGCGCCGGCGCGATCTTCGCCTTTCTTTATAGAGGCTTTGCAGGTGGTGAAGCGGATCCAGGCAAGCGGATGTCGTAAGTGCTCCGCCTGCGTATACGCTCAGCTGTCGAGCCAGCCGCCCGCGTCGGCGCCGCCAATCGGCATCCCGGGTGGAACTTCGGGCGGCTTCGCCTGGCGCTGAAGTTCGGCCACGAGGCGTTCCCGATCTCGGAGCAATGCGGCCGTTTCCCGCCGCCAGGCCGATTCCGCGCCGTCTCCCCGCGATTTGCCTAACCCGTCGGCGGTCCGGCTGAGCCGCTCGGCAGCGATGGCTGCCACTTCCGGGTCGGTGCGATCGCTCAGCGCGACGCCGGCGATGGCCATCAGGCTGCGATAGGCGATCCTTCGGCGCAACGGGTCCGAGACATCCGCAACCGTCGCTGCGCTGAGCCGGTCGAGCAGTTCCCCTACGCCCGGCTGCGCCGCGTCGGCGGCGTGCTGAAGCAGGAGGCGGGACAGACGTGTTCGATCGAGCAGCGGCCCGAGCACCATCGTCGCGCCGACATCTGCTGCGGCAAGCGGATCGAAGACGGGACCGCCCGCCGTCGGCATGATCTCGATGCCGAACTGAGGGTCTTCATTGCCCTCGTCGGCCGCCGACAGGGAGGGCACCAGTCGCGGCGGTACGGCGAGAGCCTGTGGTTGCAATGCCGTGAGAAGGGCCCCGATCGCTCGATCCTGATCCGCTGCGGCGACGGGCGTGGCAGCGCGGCCGGCCCCTGCCACGCCATAATCGTAATCGACGCCGCCGACGAACTTGGCAGCCGCTTCCACTTGGTAGCGGTGAAGCAGCCAGACCGGTACGAAGCTGCGCCGCAACCCGGCCAATGGCGCGCCGGCAGGGAGCGCATCGGGGCCGAACCGAGCGAGGGCGACCTGACGAACGGCGAGCATGCGCTCGAGCTCGGCCACCGGATCCGCACCGTCGTCCCAGAGGCTGCCCCATGGCTGGGCGGAGCCGGGTGCGCGCGCATCGGCGTCGCTGACGAAACGCGCGCCCGACGCGATCATCGCATCCGCTTTGCGGCGGGCTGCTCCATCCGCGTCGGTGCCCAGCGGCGGTGCGCCATAGGCCCAGTCGACGGCGAAGCGATCCCAGTCCCCGAGCCCGACACCGTAGGCATCGGAGAGATCGGGGCGGCCATCGACCAGGCCGATGCGCGGTGCGGGATAATCCATCACCGACGCGCGTGCCTGGGTGCTGGCGGCGAAGTTATGGACGAGGCCCAGCGCGTGGCCGACTTCATGGGCGGCGAGTTGGCGCAGCCGGGCGAGCGCGGCGCGGACCGCCGGGCTGTTCGGATCCGAAGACGCGCCGAGCAAAGCATCGAATATCAGCATGTCCTGGCGCACCCGCAGCGAGCCGAGCAGAACGGAGCCCTTGACGATCTCGCCGGTGCGGGGATCGGCGATGACCTGGCCGTAGGACCAGCCGCGGGTCTCGCGATTGACCCAATTGACGACGTTGTAGCGCACATCCATCGGATCGATCCCGTCGGGAAGGATCTCTGCCCGAAAGCCGTCGATGAACCCGGCCCGATCGAAGGCCTCGCTCCACCAGCGAACCCCGTCCAGCAACGCCGATCGGATCGGCTCCGGCGCTGCATTGTCGACGTAGAAGACGATCGGCTTCTTGACCGGCGAACGGGCCGCGCTCGGATCGACCTTCTCCAGCCGGAAGCGGTTGACGAGATCGTAGACGATGCGATCGCCGAGCGGCGCCGAAAAGTCGATTGCCTGAGAGCCGAAGCCGCCCACCCGAGGGTCGAGCCGCCGCGGCGCATAGCCTGGCCCTGGCAGTCGTACAAACGAATGGTGAACGACGAAGCCGATCTGGCGCGGGTCGGGGGCGGTGATCCCGGAGGACGGGCTCGCCTCCTCGGAGCGGAAGGTCTGCAACGCGTCGACCTCGACATTGTCTGCGAAGGCCTTGATCGACGCCGGATCGGCGAGGCTCGCTTTCTCCACCTGCCGATAGCCCTTGGCGCCAGAGGCTTGCAGCGAGGGCGCGATCCCGGCGACGTCGCCCGCGAGATAGGGCGCAATGTCGAAGGTGAAGCTGCCGTCGGGCTTCGTGGCGACGACATCTCCGACCCAAGCCGTCGAGCCGGCGAAGCTGTCGCGCACCGCGGCGCGCTCGCTTGCGCTTCCCCGCGAGGCGCGGAAGCGGGCATTTTCATATTGGATCGCCACCTTGTCACCGATGCGGCGGACCGTCATCAGACGGGTGGGCCCGAAACTTGCCCGGTCCAAGCCGAGCCGCGACGAGCCGACGCCGGTGCGCAGCGTGGTCGCATGGAGCAGCCGAAGCGCGATCCCGTCATCGCCGGGCTTTGGTACGGTGGCAAGGATCTTGCCGTCGGCCGCAGCGGTGAGCGGCAGAATCGTGTTGCCGGGGCGATCCACCGGGCTCTGCGCGGAAGCACCGACTGATAGCGCCGCAATGGCGATGATTGCTGTCGTCACTCGCAGGCGCCGCACCGAACGACCAGATCTCCGCTGCCCCAAATGCATTCGCCCATCTCCCTGCTGTCCGCCCACCCGTGCCATGCGCGGTGAGGGTGGTCTAGCGTCCGGTGCGAAGTTCACTCGTGATGCGGATCACGCCGGTCGCCTTTTCCGCAGCCGGGCGTATAGCGCGAACATGGCTCAACGGGATCTCAGCCTCATCATCGTCGGCGTCGCCTACCCGAACCGGGACGGCGGCAACCGCCAGTTCGAGGTGGCGATGTGCACGCCCGGCGAGCCGGTGACGCTGGTGCCGGAGCCTACCAACAAGGCCGATCCGGCAGCAGTTGCCGTCTATAGCTGTCGTGGGGTCCAGATCGGCTACCTCAGCGCAGAGCGCTGCGTCTGGATCGGGGGCAAGTTGCGCCAGGGCCAGGAGATGAAGGCGATCTTCCAGGAAGGATCGAGCAGAAGGGCGGTCATCCGGCTGAACCTGGATGGGCACGATCCAGCGCTGCCGCTGGTAAGGTCCGGCGCGGCAATGCCGGCTGCGGATGTCTCGACGATGGCGTCCGATCCGGACAGCGGCTTCTGAGCCGACGAAATCCCGCCCGACGATTGACGACCACGAGAACCGAGCCCCGCGGGGCGGGAGGGGCTGTCAGCTCATCGCACGAGCCCGGCCTGACGGCAGCGCCGATCGATTTCTCGAACGCGAGGATCGGCGGCGCCGAGGCGCGCGCGCGTCTTGGGAAGGTCGGCGCAGACCGCCGCCGCCTTCGGGCTGACCTTCTGTTTGCGAGTCTTGGCTCGGGCGTCGATCGCGGAATGCATCACCGTTGGGAGGCTATAGGCCGACGGATCGACATTTCCGGTATAATCCTGTGCGCCGGCGGCACTGGTCATCAGCGCTGCGGCGGAGCTAAGCATCAGCGAGTTTCTCATCGTCAGACCTCCATCCCCACCGATCGCCAGGGCGCCGTCACGCCAACTCTGGTCTCGAGCCTCATTTGAGCCTCAATGCCGACGCTGGCCGTAGGATCCGACCGACCCGCATCGAAGCTGATCGTACAGGCTTGGTGCTCCAGCTCAAAAGGGCAGGCGAAAGACATCGGCGAGGAGCGCCTTGCCGGTGACCCGCGCCGCGGCGGGGCTGTCGCAGATGACCAGGATCTGGCGCGCGCCGTCTCCGTCATCATCCCATAAGGCGAGCCCCTCCGGATGATCCGCTCCGCGGCCGAACGGAAGCTCGCAGATCCGCTCAGGGCGATGGAGGCGAACCCGGTCCGGATCGTGAGGCGGATCGTTGACCCAGTTACGCCACCGGTAGAGCGCGCACGGACCGCTGAGGCCGGTGGTTGGGCCCGCGAGGATCAGCAGATCGTCGCCGCAGCGTTTCAGATCGCGGATCCCAAGACCTTCGAGCGCAAGCAGCCGCCGGACCGGGGCGTCGGCCAATTGCAGCATTCCCGACTTTCGGCCGCGGATCGTGAATTCGATCAGCACCGCATGAGTCGCAATCACCGGCCCACGCATGCCGAGCACGACTCGATCTCCGCAGACCGCAATCCCTTCGACATCGATGCCGCCCTCCTTGGCGGGGATGCGCGTGAACGGCCTCAGCAAAGGATCGCGACGGAACGCCTTGGCGACGGCATTGCCATGTCTGCCCTGCTTGAGGATGCCGGCACGCCGGGTGCCGTCGCGGGCCACCGGGGTCCATCGCCCGTCCTGCTCGATGAGGGGGATGCGCCCGAGCAAGGCACGCGGCCGCGTATCCTTGAGATCGGCAAGCGCTGCCAGATCGATGCACGAATCGGGTGCCTTCTCGGGCTTCGGCCGGGTGCGGGCATGGCTTCCGACCACCCACAGCCAGCCATGGTCGGCGGCGAGACCTTCGATGTCGGCCTCTTCATCCGGAAAGGCGACGGGCAGCAGCCGCTCGATGGAGAAGCGTTGATGCGCGCTCCAGTCCTGCTGCGATCGCGTCAGCCGTTCGATTTGCGCCTGCTCGTCGGCGGCCACGAACAAGGTGTCGTCGAGCCGCGTTCCGGCGGACAAATTCTCGATCACCTCGTCGGCGACATCGCCGAAGCGGAGGGTGACCTGGGCGGCAGGCTGGTGAGGTTCGGGCCACAGGCTCATTTCGATCTCTCCGGAAGCAACGTGTCGCCGAATCAAGAAGTTGCGCGGCAATCAGGTCGAGCGATGGCGCGCCATTTCCCCGGTTCGTTCAATTCACGCGCGGCCCGCGAGTTCGCGCGCATTCTGCAGATAGAGTCGCCCCACCTTTTGCTCTTCGCCGTCGCCGAGCTGGGCATACCAGCGTCCGGTCTCGTCACGCCGGAACCCGGTGACGAAATCGCGCCGGACGATCGAGGAGCGGTGCAGCCGGACGAACCGTGTTGGGTCGAGCTCTTCCTCGAGCCTGGCGATGGTGTGATTGATCAACCAGCTGCGGCGACCGACGTGGAGCCGCATATAGTCGCGCTCCGCGGTGATCCGATCGACGTCGGCGGCGGCGAGGCGGACCAGGCCGCGCGGCTCGGAGACCCAGAATTCCTCGAGATGGCGCGAGGTCTTGGGCGCCGGCTCGCCGGCATCGTCTTCGCTCAAGCGGCCGCGTGCGCGGTCCACCGCCTTGGCGAGCCGCTCTCCGGAGACCGGCTTCATCAGATAATCGATCGCCTCGACCTCAAAGGCGGCCACGGCAAACGTGTCGAATGCGGTGACGAAAATTACCATTGGCGGTTTTTCGAGCGATCCGAGGGCGCGGGCGACCTCGATCCCGTCCATACCCGGCATTGCGATGTCGAGCAGCACCACGTCGGGCGTCAGCGCCTCGATCAGGCGCAGGGCGGCGGCGCCCTCGGACGCGGTGCCGGCGAGTGCAACGCCGTCGATGCGGGCAAGGAGCAATTGGAGACGTTCGACCGCGAGCGGCTCGTCGTCGACGATCAGGAATCGGATGGCGGACATGGTTACTCGAGAGGCATGGCAATGGTGACGCGGTAGCCGCCGTTCGGCAAGGCTTCATGGTGGCATTCGGCTTCGCGGCCGAAACGCGCGGCGAGGCGGTCGCAGACGTTGGCAAGGCCGACACCGGTTCCGTGCGCGGCACCCGCGGCGGGATCCGGTCCGCGATCATTCTCGACCCGAACGACCAGACGACCGGCTTCCTCCGAGGCCTCGATCGTCAACGTCACCTGATCGGTGGTGCGGGCGACGCCGTGCTTGATCGCATTCTCGACGATCGGCTGCAGGATCAAGGGCGGAACCTGGACCTGTTCGAGCGCCTTGGGAACGCGCACGGTGACTCGAAGGCGGTTGGGGAAACGCACTTTTTCTATGTCGAGGTAGAGCAATTGAAACTTGATCTCTTCGGCGAGGCTGATGTTGTCGGTGGGATCGATCGAGAGGCTGGCGCGGAAGAAGGTCGAGAGGCCGACGATCATGTTCTCGGCCTCTTCCTCGCGCCGCGACAGCACCAGCGACGACAGCGAGTTCAAGGTGTTGAACAGGAAATGGGGGTTCACCTGGTAGCGAAGCGCGCGAAGCTGCGCGGCATGGGCATCACGCTCTGCGCGGGAGGCGCGTCGTTCCGCATTGCGAAGCTGCACGGAGGAACTGATCGCGAGGTAGAGGCTCGCCCACGCGGCGAAGAAGAAATACCAGGTGACGAGCCCGTCCGCGATGAGACGGGCGACGCGGGCGTCGGAGGGCGGATGCGTCTGCAGCGGACGCGACGCTACGGCGGCGGTCGGCGCCTCCGGCATCGACCGGGGCAATGGCTGGTAGAGCATGAAAGCGAGATTGAAGGTGGAGAAGATCGCCGCCGCCGGCACGCAGGCGATCGCGGCGGCGATGACCTTGATACGGATGCTCTCGGCAGCGGCGCGGTGCAGGACGAGATAGACGAGGAAGGTGAGAATGACGCCGATCACGCAGCCCGCCGCGCGATATTGCAGCGCCCGAAAATTCTCTTCGAGCAAGGCCATCCGCAGGACGATGGTGGCGAGATAGAAAAGCCAGAAGCCGCCGATCGTAGCGGCGGCCAGCGGCAGATCGGGAAGCCGGGTCCGAACCGGTATCACCACATCGGCCCACACGATCCGCATGCCGGGAGCAGCTCAGCCGGGATCCGAAGCGAAGCGATCCAGGTCGTCACAGCCGCGGCCGGCGATACGGGAAAGCGCGTTCCGGCAAGTCCCTCGAACGGTTTTGGTGTGGATAAATCGTTACGAGTGCGTTTGGATCCCATATTTCCGCGATTTCTCGGCTTCGTCTGTGGCGGCGATGTGACACTCCTGAGACGCTGCCGCCGCGCGGTCAACATTCTCGTTGCGGCGCGGCACGAACTTTGGTCCATTTACGGTGGGGAACGGAGGCGTTGGTTAAGCGGCCTGTAAGAGTTTCGGCCGCATAGACTCCGACGGGTAGAAGGAGCGGGAAGATGGCGACCAATACGAAGCCGGCTCACGGGGCGTTGACGCTGGTCGAAATGAAGGAATTTGCGGGCTTTTCCGCCGCGACGCAGCGTTACATTCGCCGCGCTCTCGACATCGGCCTTGGCCGCCGCGACGCGATCCGCCGCTGGTCGCGCGATGTCGGCGAAGCCGCCAGCATTCGTGCGCAGGAGCGCATGTATCGCCGGCTGGAGCAGATTCGCGAGCATGTGCCGGACGATAGCGGCCTCGATGAGATGGAGCCGTTGATGGGGCCGCTGATCACGATCACCGCCTTCGATCTCGGGCAGGATCGTCTTCCGGACTTCGCATCCTATCGCTTTCTCTACGAGCGCCTGATCGGCGCTGCGGTTCGCCCTTGGCTGCCGGGCGCCTTCTGCGCCGCCGCGGCGCTGCCGCACCTCCATCCCGAACGGCGCCGGACCCTGCTGCAGTCGATCAGCGAAGCCGCCGCGACCGCCCCGGGCTGGTCGAACCGCGAGCCGGCGTTCCTGCCGGAGTGGGTCGACAAGATCGACGTCACCGTCGAGGGCTGAGGCCCGTTTGGATCCTGGTGGACACCTGAGGTCGGTTCCTGGAGTTCCGATCTGAGGCGACCCGGCTTCAAAGGTCAGAGACGAACGACAGGCGGCGGGGCTTCGGCTCCGCCGTTTTCGTGTAAGCCGGTGGCGCCCTGCCTTCCTACGATGTGCGATGGACAGCAAAAAGCCCGCTGCGGCACCAGGCCGCGCGGGCTTTTTCAAACGAGCAGGAAGCCTGCCCGCACAGCCATTACATACCGATGACGACCATCGAGACGTAAAGAATGCCGAAGGTCACGCCAGAAAGCGCGCCGGTAAGACGCTGAACCATTTCGATTTTCCTTGTTTTGGTGCAGTGCAGCATAACGGGTTCAGCAACAATGTCAACCAACTTAGTTGACATTCGTGTTTGTACGTAAGGCGCAGCCCATCGTCGCGGCGGAGAGACACCGCTCCAGACCCGCCGCATTCTGCGTGACATTGTCGCTGCAGGGCGGGCTAAAGAAAGCGCGTCAGCGCTTTGGCTTAGGGAAGATGATGCGGCTTCTGTTCGTGCACGACAATCGCTTCGAGCACGGCGCAGACGGCCATATCTACACGTCCGGAACGTTTCCGAGCGCCCTGTGGGAACGCTACCTGCGGCATTTCGACGAGGTGTGCGTGCTGGCGCGAAACGGGCGCAATAAAGGTGCGGCCGGGGCGGAAATCCGCGCGGACCGGGCGCGCGTCTTCTTCCAATTCGCTCCAAACATCGGCTCGCTATGGGGGGCGGCGTTCAACTGGAGGACGTCGCGCGCGCGCGTCCGGGCCGCCGTGGCACAGGCGAATGCCGTTGTTGCCCGGTTGCCGAGCGAGCTCGGCTTTCTTGCCGCAGCGGAGGCGGAGCGGCAGGGCAAGCCCTTGGCGGTCGAGCTTGCCGGCTGTGCCTGGGACGCAGCGATCAACCACGGCTCGCCGATCCTCAAGCTGTATGCGCCGATCTTCTTCCACCGGACGTGCCGCGCCGCCGCCCGCGCACCGCTGGTCGTCTACGTCACCTCCGAATTCCTGCAGAACCGATACCCGTCTTCACATCATCAGATCAGTTGTTCCGACGTTGAGATTGTGCCCTTGTCTGCGGAAGACCGCGGTCGCCGTGGCCGGCGTCTGGAAAGGCTGGCGCGAGGCGGATTGCCGCAGCTTGGCACGATCGCCAGCCTGTCCCCGTTCTACAAGGGCCTCCACCTCGCGATCGAAGCGATTGCCCAGCTGCGGGCCGAGGGCCTGCACTATCCATACGCCATCCTCGGGCCCGGCAATCCGGAGCCGTGGCGCGCGCTCGCCCGCTCGGCAGGGGTCGAGGATCTGGTTCGCTTCGACGGGACTCGCGAGCCGGGTGCGCCGGTCAGGGGTTGGCTCGACGACATCGATCTTCACCTCCAGCCGAGCCTCGCCGAAGGACTGCCGCGTGCAACGATCGAAGCCATGAGCCGCGGGGTCGCTTGCATCGGCTCCGACGTCGGCGGGATTCCCGAGCTGCTGCCAAGGGCGCAATTGCACCCCAGCGGCGACTCCCGCAGTCTCGCGGAGACGATCCGGCGGCTTGCGACTGCTCCCGATCTCGTGGCGAGCGCAGCCTGGTCGGGCGTCGAACAGGCACGGCTTTTCTGGCCCGAAATGCTGGAGCGGTGCCACGACGAGGCTTATGGGCGTCTGCGCGCAATGGCGGAAGCGCGCTCCGGCGGGTGCGGCAGGTAAAGTGCGGCAAGCTCCGCGATGCAGCGATCTAGCCCGAACCGTCCGCGTTCAAGTTCGTCAAGCCACGCTTCTGGCGCCGCCTCGGGAGGCGGCATACCCACCAGCCGCGCCATCGCCGCGCCCCAGATCGGCGCGGGCGCTCCGGGATCGAGCGTCTCACTCGCGCCCGGCACGACGAGCGCTTCCGCCGGTGTCGTGTCCGAGACGAGCAGCCGCGTTCCTGCCGCCTGCGCCTCGATGCAGACGATCCCCAGACCCTCGCTGAAGGATGGGAGAACGAACAGGTCGAACATCGCCATGAAGGCGGGAACGTCGTCGCTGGTGCCGGCGAAAAGCACGGAACTTCTTATTCCGAGCGTGTCGGCCAAGCTTTCGAGCGCCTCCTGAAGCGGCCCGGCACCGACCAGCACAAGATGCGCGTCCGGGCATTGCCCGCGGCAGATCGCGAACGCCCGAAGCAGCAAATCGTGATTTTTGACCGGGGAAAAGCGAGCAACGTTGCCGACAATGCGGGCATTTGGCGGCAGCGCCAACCGCCGGCGCAGCGCCGTACCGCGCTCTGCCGCGCCCCGAAACCGGCCGAAATCGAACCCATAGAAAAGGAGCGAGGCGCGGTCGCGGGAGCGCCAATGCGCGCCGGCGATCTCCGCCAGTGCGTCTTCGCTGATCCCGACCAGCCGCGTGGCGACGGCTTTGGCCAGAGGAATCGCCGCCAGACGCAGGAGCCGCCGGCTCAGAGGATAATCCTCTCCGCGACTTCGGGCGGAGTGGGAGTGCGCGATTCGGATCGGCACACCGGCGCGTTTCGCCGTCGTCAGCAGCAAGGCGGTAAACGGAGGATCGTCATGGGCGTGGACGGCAAGGAAAGGGCCGTCTTCGCGCAGGAAGCGGCTGAACTTGCCGAACCAGGCGACACGCCCGTTACGGAGCGGGATCTTGTGGATCGGAATACCAAGCCGCCGGGCTTCGCCCTCATAGGCGCCGGTCCGCGTTTCGGTGAGCAGAAGTTCATGGCGGACGTCGAAGCGATGCTGATGACGAACGATGTGCATCAGCCAGGTCTCGATGCCACCCCAGTGGAGGGAGCCGAGGACATGAAGGACCCGGGGGCGTCCGTCCATCAGTGAAGGGCCGTTTTCGAATCGAGTGCCTTGCGGGTCGTGCGCGCCATCCGCCAGTAGAAGCCTGGGTTGAGCAACTGGAGCAGCCGTGCCGGCTGGCGCCTTGCCCTGATCAGCCGGCGCCGCACCTCGGTAACGGCAAGGCCGACATGGTGCAGGATTGGGTAGGCCGCACCCAGAGCGTAGAAGCGAAGAATGCGCTTCTGCCGGGCTGGGGATATGTCGATCTCGGTCAGTGCCGTTCCGAACAGGGCGCGGAACAGCGTTTCGACATGGATCAGGCTGCTCCGCTCACCGGCACGCTCCAGCAGCTGAGCGACGGCGGACCACGAGACCGGCGCATCCGAGGCCTTGAGCGCGGCGAGATCGAGCAGCGCCTTGATCGGCACCAGCGCCATGTGCCGGCTGCGATCCCATGCGACGGCGTGGAGGATCGTGAGTGCCGCATGGTGCGACCAATCGGGCAGAAGCACATGGCCCCCTCTGAACTCGGCGAGGTGCGCAGCCTCGAACAGCATCTCCGCCGGAAAGTTTTCCCGTTCGTATATGCGTGTAAGCTGGTGATGGACTTCGAGCAGCAACGCGAACTCATCGCTATATTGCTGCAGCGCGTGACCGGCTTCGGCCCCGGGAGGCTTGGCAACGATCGCGAAGCCGGCCGCTTCGGCGGCGGCGACGCAGGACGCAAGATGCTCGGGCGGCACGATGAGATCGATGTCCGCCATCAGCCGAAAGCCCGGATCGGGATAGATTCCGCCCACGCGCGCGGCCGAGCCTTTCAGCAACAAGGGTGTCACCCCGGCGCGGTTCATCGCGTGAACCAGCCGCTCCAATCCCTGCATCTGACGCTCTGCCTTGGTGCGCCCATAGAGCAAGGCGAGATTGGAATAGGCTCTTACCTCTTCGCTCGGCCGGCTGCGCTCCAGGATCCAGGCCAATGACGTGCTGGTGCCGTAGCGCTGGGTCAGCACCCTGAGCGGCGCGACATCTGCGGAGCAAAGCGGCTCCGTGCGGACGCTCGCCCGGCTCTCCAGCCAAGGTTGGAAGAGCGCGCCGTATGCGAGGAACGCCTGCCAGGTGTCGCCGCCCGGGACATCCACGTGCTTCAAGGTACGCTCCTCCAGGTCATGGCAACAGATGGATGAAGCCGCCGTTGCAGTGAAGGCGCCATCCGGTCGAGGTCCGATCGACCTTGCCCGGGACAAGCGGCTCGGCGGAACGTACATAGTCGCCGACCGACGCGTAGGTTACCGATCTGCCATCCTCGTCGGTCAGCGGCTGCTTGAAGCGGGAGCAGAAGCCGCGAAGGAAGTGCCAGCTCTGCTCCACGGGCCAATTCTCGACCGGGGCGCGAAACGAGGCGGCATCGAAGCGGGTACCACGGGTTGCTGCGGCCTCATCCTGGGCTCGCTCCTCGGCGCCCGCCTCGACGAAGGCAATTGCCCGCAACAGGGTCGGACCGGCTCGGAGCGCGAGCTCGCGTTCGAGCAGCTCGACCGGGAAGCCGCGCGGTATGGACAGAGCATCCTGCACGATGATCGGGCCTGCATCGAAGCGGGGAGTGGCGCGATGGACGGTCAGCCCTGTCTCCAGATCACCGTCATGATAAATCCGGAAGAGGGTCTGCGGCCCCCGCTGGCGGGGCAGCAGCGAGGGGTGCAGGTTGATCGCGCCGAACCGCGCGATTGCTGCGGTCTCTTCCTCAAGACAATGCTTGAACGTGGCGATGCACAGGATGTCGGGCCGGAACGCGGCGATGAAGTCGTTCGTTGCTCCGGGCTCATACCAGGCCGTTGGTATCGCGCTGCCGCGTGCAAAGCGTTGCGGTCCGGGCCATTGACGCAGGAGGTCGCGCTTGATCTTCGATCGCAGCGGTATCTGCGTCATCACCAGCAGGATCTGGTGCCCGGCGGCCGAAAGAGCTTCCAGGCAGGAAAGGGTGATCGGGGATTCGGTGCCGAACACTATGATGCGCATTGCGGTGCCAACCCCGTTTCAACCGCTCCGGCCCTTCGATGTCATCCATCTGCACAGCCGTTGCCGAGCAGGCAAGGGGTGACTAAGCAGCGGTGCGATGGCGACTTCATCCTTGCCGGCCGCGACCGCGACGCACCTTTACCGCGCATACGGGATGACCATCGCGGTCGAGCGCCCGGTGCCGAGACTCACGCGATTGCCAAGCCGCGGCGGTGACGAGCCGATCGTGATCGAGTTCGGCACGGTTCCGCAGGCGCTGCCCAACGCCGAAACGTACGACGACTATTTCCAGGCGACCACTTCAGAATACCTGTTTCGCCAGCCCGAGAAATGGGGCGTGCTGGTGCGCGACGGGCGGTGGGCGCGATTCGAAGCGATGACGGAGCTCAGCGACGAGCTGTTCTGGTACCTGGCGGTGACCAATGCGGTGGGCGTTGCCGGCTATCAGCGCGGCCTGTTCCCCGTCCACGGCTCGGGCGTGATGTTCCCGTCCGGGATGGTCGCCTTCGTCGGTCCGTCCGGTGCCGGCAAGACAAGCTTGACCGCCGGCATGGTGCTGCGCGGCCATCCGCTCTTTGCCGACGATCTCTGCCTGATACGACCGGAGGGCGGCACCTATGTCACCGGCAAGGGTGCGCCCGAGCTGCGCTTGCTGCGCGACGCCGCCGATGCGCTCGGCTGGGATCGCGAGCGGTCGATCGGTCACCAGCCGACGCGAGACAAATTCGCGTTCGTGCAGGATGACAGCGGGATCGACGAAGCGCCTGTCCGCGCGGTCGTCGAGCTGGCGTTCGAGGACGGGCCGCCGCGCTTGGAGCGGCTGGGCGGCGTCGCTCCGTTCGCCGTGCTGGTCGCGGCGATCCGCCTTCGCATGGGTCTTCATCTGTTTCCGCGCGCGCTACGGCCGGCCGCCTTCGATCTCGTGTCGCGGATGGCACGCGAGATCCCGGTCTACCGTTTCACCCGTCCGCGTGATTATGGAGCCTTCGCGGCTGGTGCGGATCTTCTTTCCGCCGAATTTGGACATTGAACATGCACGCCACCTTCGTCCGCGCACCCGACGTTCCCACCGCCGAATTCGGGGACGAACTTGCCGTGATGGACCTGAAAAGCGGTGCGTACATCGCTTTCAATCGAACGGCTGCCGATATCTGGAAGCTGCTTGAGTCCCCGCGGAGCCTCGAGCAACTCTGCGAGACTCTGGAGCGACAGTATCGGATCGACCCGGAGCGATGCCGCGAAGATGTCGAGGGACTGCTCCGCGAGCTTGAGCAGATGGGCGTGATCCACCGCCGTGACGGGTGAAAGGGAGCGTTCACGAGGCGATCGTCTGCTCGCCATCGAGGCGACCTTCTTCCTCCTGCTCAGCCGCTATGGACTACGCCTCTTCGGCTTTCGTCGGCTGATCTTTACCCTGGGGGCGCCAGGCCCGTGCGCCCCCGATCCACGCGTCGTCGCTCGGATCGCGGCGGCGGTGGATCGCGGCGGTGCGCGCCTCGGCCTCACCTGCCTTCGAAGAGCCCTCGCCGCGGCATGGATGCTGCGCCTCCGAGGCTTGAAGCCGACGCTCCATTACGGCGTTTCCCGGACAAGCGGAGCCGTGCAGGCGCATGCCTGGCTCGAGGTCCAGGGCCTTCCCGTCGTCGGGCACGATCAAGCGAGCAATTTCGCATTGCTCGCGAGCTTTCCAGGCAGTTCAGGTCCACCACTTCTCCGCAATCCGGCTGATCGTGGCTGAAAAGAGGCCGCCCGCATTGCCGGAACTTGACCGGTCCGAAGACGTCATGTCAGATGCAGCGGGTCAAATGGAGTGCATCTCATGGTAGAATCCAGCGTCGGTCCCGATCATGTCGAATCGACTTTCGAAGCCGAAGCAGCGCCGAGCACGGCGCGTGAATGGGTGAAGCCACAGGTGACCAGGCTGGAGCTCGAAACGGCGCAAGCAACCGCTTGAGGCTGACGTTTCCCATCGGAAATTCTCGGGACAGGAGCAATTCGAAATGAGCGATACGACCAAGCTTTCGGAAGTGACGTCCGAGGAGACGATCGAGCAATCGCAGGGCACCGCCCGTGAGTGGATCACGCCGGAGGTAACCAAGCTGGACCTCGAGACAGCGCAGGTCACAGCGCCTTAAGGATCGGTCTCCGATCCACGATGTGGCGGAGCCTCGGCTCCGCCGTCTCGCATGGCTCCTTTCCGCCCGATCGGTCGTCAGCGACCGGCCGTCACCTGCCCCGGGCGGAGCGTGAGCGAAGCTCGCGGGGACCTGCCCCATAGGTGCGCCGGATCAACCCTCGCAGCGTGGAGGGTTCGGCATAGCCGACCTGGCGCGCAACCTCCTCCACCGGCAGGCGGGTGGTCTCGATCAGTTCGACCGCCCTTTCGAGCCGGACGCGCTGAAGAAACCTGACGGGTGAGAGACCCGTGCTGCGCTGGACCCGGCGGGCAAAGGTTCGCGGAGAAACGCCGACGGCCGCGGCAATCTCGTTGACGCTGGTGCCGCCCTCGAGTGCGGCCCGCGCCCAGGCGGCCGCACGCGCGACCTTCTCGTCGCCGGCGGCAAGAAGGCCGATGGCCATGTAGGGCGCCTGCGATCGGCGCTCGTCCAGGACCATGATGCGCGCGCATCGATCGGCGATTGCGCTGCCTGCATGACGCGCCACGATCAGCACCATCAGGTCCATCTGTGCCATCGCCGCGCCTGCGGTGGTGAAGCGACGGTCGGCCAGCACCAGTTCGCGCGTGTCGAGGCGTACCCGCGGAAACAGCTCGCGGCAGAGCGGCGCCAGCCACCAGGCGGTGGTGGCACGGCGTTCGTCGAGCAACCCGGTGCTCGCCAGCAGCAGGGTGCCCGTACAGGAACTGGCGATATCCGCCCCCGCATCCGCGCCCCGAATGATTTCGCGCCGCGCATCCTCCACGTCGGGGTCCTGCAGACGCTTCGCAAGTGAGGGCGCCTTCGAAAGGCCTTGTGCCGGCACCAGAACCAATTCTGGCGGCAGTGAGGAATCGGCCGCCTGCTCGACGAACGGCGCGAAGTCGGCAGCGCCGGAACCGAACAATCGAAGCTCGAAGGGGGCAGGACGGCCAGCCTGCGTGCACAGCCGATTGGCGTAGGTGAGGACATCGAGCGTGATCGTCACGCTGGACGGCATCGCCCCGGCAAGCGTGATTATCGTCGTGCGCATCGGCGGCTCAATAGAAATCGCCATTCTTGTGACGGTACGTCCACCCCTGTTCCCCTCTGAATGCTTCGAGATCATCGTCGGGATAGACGGCGGAATCGCCGGGCAGGCGGTCGCCCGCTTCCAGATAGCAGGCGTCCGCCTGTGAGCGGTTGAGCAGATGGTGGGCGGTGCCGCCCGCCGGAAAGCCGACGCACATGCCGGCATGCAGCGTCTGCTCGCCGTGATCGTGAACCAGCACCAGTTCCCCGGCAAGAACATAGACGAACTCGTCCTGAACGCTGTGGCGGTGACGTACCGAGGATGCGCTACCCGGTGCGAGCGTGACGAGGTTGATCCCGAAATTGGTGAGGCCGAAAGCGTCGCCGAGCCTGCGCTTGACCCGGCCTGCGACCCTGCTCGCGAAGGGCTGAGGATAGGTGGATCCGCCTGTTGCCGGCACGTCCACGGCACGAACGCCGGGTCCGGGTTGGGAACCGCTAGCGATCGGGACGGGCAGGGACGTCGTCATCCCGCAGATCCTATCGCTGCGACCGGCAGCGGCAAGTGGCAGATCGGACACCAACCGTGGATATTTCGCCAGCGGCGAGCCGCACAATGCTTGGCGAGCAATCCCCGATCTTTGGCGAACCGGCCACTGGCGGAATTGCCGCAGTGCCGGGCATCGTTCAGGTCCCACCAGAGGAGCGTGAGCACATGTCGCAGCGGCAACCGGTCAAAATCGATCTGCACGAGAAGATCGAAACCTTCAGCGAGACCTGGGCACCGAAGATCGTTGCCCGCTACAATGACAACGAGGTACGACTGGTCCGGTCCGTGGGCGAGTGGGTCTGGCACAAGCATGACGAGACGGACGAATTGTTCCTGATCCTGGACGGAGAATTCGACATGGACTTTCGCGACCATACGGTCACCGTCCGGCCCGGCGAATTGCTGATCGTGCCGCGAGGCACCGAACATCGCCCTGCCGCCCGCCGCGGCGAAGTAAAGTTGCTGCTGATCGACCCTAACGGAACACCGAATACCGGCGATGTCGCGACGGCGACGAGAGCGGTGGAGCTGTGAGACTGGGGGTGCTCGCCGCGTCCGTTCTGTCGATGCTGTCGACGATCGGGTTCTCCCAGGTGCCGGCAAGCCCGCTGAAGGCGGTCGCGCCCGAGACCGGCCGCGCCTTTGCCGAGGCGCATTCGCGCGTGGACATCGGTGGCGGCCGGCGGCTCAACCTCTACTGCACCGGCAGCGGCGACCAAACCGTCCTGTTCGACGCCGGCGGCAGCGACTGGTCCGTGGTCTGGGCGCTGGTGCAGCCTGCCATCTCCGCCCAGGCACGCGCCTGTTCCTACGATCGCGCCGGCCTTGGTCGGAGCGATCCAGCCGCAGGGCCGCGCACGCCCGTGGCCATTGCCGAGGATCTGCATGCTCTCATTGCCGCTGCCGAGCTAAAGACACCGCTCGTTCTCGTCGGCCACTCGCTCGGCGGCTTCAACGTCAAGCTCTACGCCGCCCTTTATCCCGAGGACGTCGCAGGGCTGGTGCTGGTCGATCCTGCGGAGGAGCGGTCGGGCGAGCGCAGCCGCAGCTTGCTGCGGTCACGCTACGGCGACGCGTTCGCGGCCCGGTCAGAGCTGCTGGACCTGACCGCGCTCGGCGGTATCGTCGAACGTTACCGCGGCTGCGCGGAACGCGCCCGGGAACAGGAACTCGATCCGACCACCATCGCCTATCGGCGCTGCGCCGATCCGGAGCGCCCCGCGCTCGGCCCCGACATCGCCGTCGCGCGCCGGCGGATCCAGGTCACGCCTGCCTATCAGGCAGCGCAGGCGTCCGAGATCGCCAACAGCGTGTACGGCAATGCCGCCGCCGATCCCGTCTATGCGGGCCTGTTCCGCGCCGGCCGACTGGGAAAGACACCGGTGATCGTGCTGACCCACGGTCGCTACGATGCCGCCGATCCGCTGGACGCGGCCGGCCAGGCCTCAGGACTTGCGTTGCACGCCGAGACCGCATCGCTGTCGAAGCTCGGGCGGCACCGCGTCGTTCCGGATACCGGCCATTACATCCAGCTTGACGCACCGGACGCCGTCATCGCTGCGATTCGGGAGGTGCTCGCGCGCTGAAGCGGTCAGAAGCTGTCGAGCAGATCCCGGGCGAACAGCGACAGCGTATCGTCGCGCGCGCCCATGACGATGACCCGATCGCCCGGCCTGGCGAGGGCGCGGAGGCGGACGCCGCAGTCGGCGCGATCCGGGACATGTTCCGCCTGCCGACTCGACGCGCGCACCGCCGCGACGATGTCGGCGCTGGTCACCGCGCGCTCCACCGTGCCGCCGAAATAGATCGGATCCGGCATGACCAGCACGTCGTCTTCGGCCAGATTGTCGGCAAAACAGGCGACGAGCGCATCCTTCATCACTCTCAACGGGCCGTAGCCGTGTGGCTGGAACATCACCAGCACGCGGCCCGGAAAGGCATGCAGCGTCTTCAATGTGGCGGCGATCTTGTCGGGATTGTGCCCGAAATCGTCGATCACGCTGATCCCGTTCCGGGTCCCCACCACATCGAACCGACGCTTGAGGCCCGTGAAACCGGCGAGCGCCTCGGCGGCGCGGGCGAGGGGGATGCCGGCAGCGCGCACGGCGGCGAGCGCGGCGAGAGCATTGGCGGCATTGTGCCGGCCCGGCACCTGCAGCTGCAGCGGAACGGTCTCGTCGTCCGCGCGAACGCTGAGCGAGACGGCCAGCGGTTCCTCGCGGACATCGCTGCCGAACAGATCGGCGCTGTCGTCGGCGAGGCTGAAGGTGATCCGCTTGTGCCGATCGATCTTGTCGGCGAGGAGTCGGGTCTCCTCGTCGTCCAGGTTCAGCACCGCGGTGCCAGCCCGTTCGAGGAAGCCGAGGAACAGGCTGCGCAGCTCGTCCATGGTCTTGTGGTCGAGGCTGACATTGTTGAGCAAAGCGATCGAAGGGCGGTAGAGCGCGATCGATCCGTCGCTCTCATCGACCTCGCTGACGAAGACGTCGCCACCGCCGACGAGGGCGCTTGCGAACGGGGTGTCGGCAGTGATGAAATTCTTCATCACCGCCCCGTTCATCACCGTCGGATCGCGGCCGACCGCGTGCAGGATCCAGCCGATCATCCCGGTCACGGTCGATTTGCCGCTGGTACCGGCGACCCCGATCGACAGCGGCGCAGCGTTGAACAACATGGCGAGCAGCTGTGGCCGGGTCAGCTGCTGGGCGCCGATCCGGCGAGCGGCCTGAACGTCGGGCACGGTCTCCTCGACAGCTGCGGACGTGACCAGGATCTGGTCGGGGCGGCTGATGCCGCTACCGTCCTGCGGGAAGAGGGCGATGCCCTGTCGCTCGAGAAAGGCGAACTTGTCGCCGAGCCGGCCCTGATCGAGCGAGCGATCGGATCCCGCGACCTCGGCGCCTTGCCCGCGTACGATGCTGGCCAGCGGCAGCATGCCGCTGCCTCCGATGCCGCAGAAGAAATAGGATTTGGTGTCGGCCATCCCGCCGCCCTATTGACCTTCACCAGGCTTTTCAAACGCTGAGCGCAAGGAACGGGAATGCGGATCGGAGTGGTGGCGCCGAGCACGCCGATCAGGCAGGAGGTCGCGACGCGGGTGCTGGCGATCGCCGCCGCGGAGTTTCCCGAAGCGGAGCTGGTCTTCCACCCGCAATGCTTCCTCAGCCACGGCCACTTCGCCGGCGACGACGACGCCAGAGCGGCGGCCTTCGCCGAATTTGCCTGTGACACGGCGTTCGATGCGCTCTGGTTCGCGCGCGGCGGCTATGGATCGTGCCGGATCGCCCAGGACGTGATCGCCAGGCTCGACCGCGGTGCGCGCGACAAGACCTATCTCGGCTATAGCGACGCCGGCTTCCTGCTCGCCGGCCTCTACCGCGCCGGCTTCCCGAACCTGGTTCACGGCCCGATGACCAACGAGCTGCGCCGCGACGGCGGCGAGGCGGCGGTGCGGCGGTCGCTCGCCTGGCTGGTCCGTCGCGATCCGGCGGCGCTCGAGGACGGGCTCGGCGCCGCGCCGTCCGCCGCCTTCAACATCACCGTGCTGAGCCAGCTGCTCGGCACCGACCTGCAGCCCGATCTCACCGGCCACGTGCTGCTGCTCGAGGACGTGTCGGAATATATGTACAGCATCGACCGTTCGATGTTTCACATCACCAGCAATCCGGGCATTCGCAAGATTGCCGGCATCCGGCTCGGCCGGGTCAGCGACGTTCCGGTCAACGAGCCGGATTTCGGCGCCGGCGAGGAGGAGGTGGTGCGCTATTGGTGCGCGCGGTCGGGCATTCCCTTTCTCGGGGCGGCCGACATCGGGCACGATGCCGCCAACAAGATCGTGCCGTTCGGCGCTGCTGATCCAGATTAAACTCGCGGCAGGGGGACGCCCGGCACCGTGATAACGCGGTCTCTCTCAGAATCGCTTGCACTCGCCGCCCGTTTGGGGCTTATCGATCCCCGCACCACAGGGAGGGTATTATGGCTAAAGGGACTTCTGGCGGCGAAGCGAAGGGCGGACTTGCACGTCCGGTGCAGCCTTCCGAGGATCTGGCCCACATCACGGGCTCCGATCCGCTGCCGCGCAGCCAGGTTGTGAGCAAGATGTGGGACTACATCCGCTCCAACAATCTGCAGAACCCCGAGAACAAGCGCGAGATCCTGGCGGACGACAAGCTCCGCAAGATCTTCGGCAAGGACAAGGTGTCGATGTTCGAGATGAACAAGCACCTCTCCAACCACCTCAAGTAAGCGCGCGCCGGCACGACCGGCATCGCTGAAGACGGTCTCGGCCGCTTCGATCCTCGACGGGTCGGAGCGGCCGTTCTCGTTTCGGGAGCTGCTCCAGGCGCCGCTTCGCCGCCGTCAGGCTTGGAAAGTACGTCTCAGCGGCAGCCGCGCCAGCCCATCTTGCCCCGCGCCGCCTGATCGAGGTGGAGGTGATCGCGGTGCGCCGCATTGTAATCGGGCGAGAGCACGGTCGCGAACAGATCGCAGGCGCCGTCGCGCACCGCGCGCAGGAAGCGGCCCTTGGCGCCCTTGTCCTGCCAGTCGCGCAGCACGGTGACGCGGCGGCCATCGTCCAGCCGGAAGCCGGCAACGTCGATCGCGTTGGCGGTCGAATGCTCGCTCCAGGCACCCTCCGTGCGGCCGTAGATACGCCGGCAATTGTAGCTGCCGAAATGATCGATGGTGGCGACCTGGGTGCCGAGATGCTCGAGCGCGGCCCGCTGGACGACATGCCATTCCCACAGGGCGAGCGCGGCGGCGACCGGGCAGGATGTGGCGAGCCCCGCCGGCCGCAAGGCGATCCGGGTGGCGCCGCCGCGGTCGAGGCGGACGCCGTCGCGATAGCCGCATCGGCCGGCACCCTCGCGCGGGGCGAGGGCGGTGTAGCGCACCCCCGAGCGGCCGAGCAGCGCCCGGCAGAGCGCGGGCTGATCGCGCAAGCCAACCAGCTTGCGGCCGGTGAAGGCCCCCACCGGCTGGGCGAGATCGAGCGGCGTCCAGGGCATGTCTTCGGGATGATTGCGCCCGTACCCATAGAGCAGCAGGGCGCCGAAACCGACGATAGCGACGAGGAGGGCGATCTTCAGCCAGCGCAGCATCGGGCTCCTACGCCGCGCCCGGCCTTTGTTTCCGCGCCGCCTGCGGGTCAATGGCGCCGCGCCGTCTCGAGCGGCTCGGCGGTGACGGGATAACCGGCATCGTCGGGAATGCAGAGCAAGCGGGCACCGCCGCGCTCCTCGATCCATGGCGTGATCTTGCGAACCGGGTGGCGTGCGGCGTCGGCCCGCGCCTCGGCGAAGGAGCCGAAGCGGGCGAGGCGCTCGAGATTGCGGCGCGTCGGAAAGATGGCGTGCGCCCGTCCGGCGGCGACCTCGGCCAGAATGTCGGCGGCGCTCGCCCAGAAGGTGCGCACGGTCTCTCCCTGATCGGCGTGCGCGGCGGCGCCGGGCGGCGCTTCGACGAGATAGAAGAGCGTGTCGAAGCGGCGCGCCTCCTTGAAATTGGGGCACCAGCGCGCGAACGGAACCAACGCGTCCAGATCGGCGGCGAGGCCGAGGCGGGCGAGCAGCCGGTGGATCGGCTCGCCCGCATCGACGCCTGCGCGCAGCGCGGTCAGCATCGCCGCATCGGGTGCCGGCGACAGCGCCGGCGCGATTCCGGTTTCCTCGATCGTCTCGCGGATCGCCGCGACTCGCGCCGCACCGTCGGCGAGCGCCGGCGCGAGGATGGCGGCGGCAGCGTGATCGGCCGGATCGATGCGGCCGCCCGGGAAGACGAGCGCACCGGCAGCGAAGGCCATCGTGCGCGCGCGCTCCGCGATCAGCAATTCCGGCGCGCCTGCCGTCTCGCGCATCACGATCAGGGTTGCGGCGGGGATCGGATCGGACAGCGGCTCCATTGCCCCGCCTTAGAAGCGCACAGGGATCGGGGGAAGCCTGCGGCGGTGCGGCGGCCCCTGCGGCAGGTGGTCAGGGCTGGCCGATCGTCTCGTTCAGGAAGGCGAGGACATGGGTGCGATAATCGGCGCTCTCGATCCGGGAGATGGCGTCGTGGCCGTAGCCGGGGGCGATCCACAGGCCCTTGGGTCCGCGCGCCGCGGCGTGGAGCGCCCGTGTCTCGGCTGGAGGAGTATGACGGTCGGCGCCGCCGCCAATGATCAGCACCGGACCGGAGAAGCGGGGAAGGGCGGCGATCGGCGACAGCCGGCCAGGCCAGACACCGATACGCGGCCGTGCCTGCAGGCTGAGCAGAGGTTCGAGCAGGACGGCGGGCACGCTCCCCAGGATGCCCGCAATGCGGTTGCGGACGGCGCGGCGAATGTCGGGATAGACGGCCTGGAGGACGAGAGCGTCGGCCGCGACCGGCCCGTCGTCGCCCAACAACGCGGCCGCGCCGCCGAGTGAGACCCCGATCACCGCGACCTTGTCGTGGCCCAGGCGCCGCAGCCACGCGAGCCCTGCGGCCGCGTCGCGCGATTCCATCAGCCCGAAGGCCTTCGCGGCCGGCGCCGACTCGCCATGGCCCCGCAGATCGATGGCAAGCGCCGCATAGCCGCGCTGGGCGAACCAGGCGGCGTTGCCGGCAAGCGCCGCCCGCGATGCGCCGTTGCCGTGGAGCAGGAGAATGGCGGGACCGCCCCGCCGGCGCCCGGACCAGTAGCTGCCGGCCAGCCGCAACCCGTCGGTGCTCTCGAGCCGGACGGCGTTCGCCGGCGCTGCGGGCGTCGGCACTGCCGACGGCGTGGCCCGCATCATCACGCTGCCAAGCAGCCAGCTTGCGGCAAGGCCGAGCAGGAGGAGGAGCAGCAGGAGCCGCAACAGGAGGGGGATGGTCAGCGGGAACGGCATGGCACCGTGTCTATCGGGTCGGTGAGGGCGCGCATATCCGCGCTTCAGGCTCGCTCGGGACAGCAGGAGCGGGTCAGACGTGCGGCGCGGGCGGAGAGGCCGCTCGACCCCCGGCCCCTCCCGTAAGGGCGGTAGGGGAGCAGAAGGGGTAGGAAGGGTGAGGAAGCGGTAGCGAGGAGGAGGAAGGGGGATTCATGTCGGCAGGCCGAGCCGTTCGGCGACCGCTTTGGCGTAATTTGGGCCGACCTGGACGACTGCGCCGTCGCGCAGGACGAGGGCGTTGATGGTCTTGCCGAGGCGCTGAACCTCGGTCACCTGGCTCGGCCTGGCGAAAGCGGAGCGGTGGACTCGCAGCAACTGCTCCGAATCGAGCTTCTGCTCGAGCGCGCGCATCGACATTCGCACGATGTGGCTGCGGGTGGCGGTGTGCAGCATCACGTAATCGCGCTGGGCCTCGATCCAGTCGATCGTCTCGATCGGCACGAACACCGCGCCGCACCGGGTCGCCACCCAGATGCCGTCGTCATGCTCGCTGCGCGCCGGCGGATGGCCCTGGGTGGCACGATCGGCGAGATCCCGCAGGGCACGGCGCCGCTGGGCGCGCTGCACCGCCTGCCGGAGGCGATCGAAGCGCACCGGCTTCAGCAGATAATCGGCCGCCTCCACCTCGAATGCATCGGGCGCATATTGCTCGAAGGCAGTGACGAAGATGATCTCGGGACGCTCCTCGGGCGGCAGGGTGGCGGCGACCCGCAGCCCGTTCTGCTCCGGCATCTGAATGTCGAGAATGGCGAGATCGGGCTTCAGACGACCGATCGCCTCCGCCGCCTCGGCGCCGTCGCGGGCAATGCCGACGATCTCGACGTCGGCGATGTCCTGGAAAAAGACCTGAAGCCGATCGAGCGCCAGCGGCTCGTCGTCGACCAGCAGGGTGCGCAGGCTCATGCGACCAGCTCCAGCTTCGGTCTCACGTCGGCGGGCAGGCGAAGGATGGCGAGAAAGCCGTCGTCGTGGACCATCGTCTCGAGCCGCGCGCGCGCGCCGTACAGCACCTCGAGACGGCGGCGGGTGTTGGCGAGACCGACTCCCGTCCCGAGCCGGTTCGACGGGCCTGAATTCGGCGGCCGGGCGCCACCATTGTCGGCGACCGAGAGCAGGAGGTCGCCCTGTTCCTGTCGGGCCGCGACGCGGATGATCACCGGGCGGCTGGTCGGCGCCACCGCATGCTTGACCGCATTCTCGACCAGCGGCTGGAGGATGAAATTGGGGATCGGCAGATCGAGCAGGTCATCGGGACAGGCGAACTCGACGGTGAGGCGATCGCCGAAGCGGATCGACTCGATCTCGAGATAGGTCTGCAGCATGTCGAGCTCCTCGCCGATCGACACGCTGCCGCTGCCGTCCGCCATCAGGGCGGTGCGGAGAAAATCGCACAAACGCGACAGCATCTTCTCGCCATCCTTGTTGCGACCGGTCACGATCAACGAGGAGATGGCGTTGAGGGTGTTGAACAGGAAGTGCGGATTGAGCTGGAGCCGGAGCGCCGTCAGCTGCGCCGTCTGGGCGAGCGAGCGCGCTTCGGCGAGCTGACGGTCGCGTTCGCGCACCGCCTGATGGGTCTGCAGGATCACGTAGATCGTGCCCAACAGACCGAACAGCCAGGAGAAGCTGATGAAGTTCGACACCGTCATGTTGACGACGTCTTCGGGGATGCGATGACCGGCCATGAACAGGCGCAGCACCTCGCCGCCGATCAGGCTGTCGAACAGGGAGAAGACAAAGGCGGCGGCGCACACGCCGGCGAACACGCCGCCGACGCGAATCGCCTGGCGGCTTTCCTGCAGCCGGGCGGCGACCCGGTAGAGCAAAGCGGAGAGGGCAATGCCGAGCGCGATGTCGAGCGCGATATGGCCGATCGCGAAGCTCGGCAGCCTGCCGGTGGCGACCAGCCCGGGCATGACGAACATGACGGCCGTGAACAGCCACACGCCGAGCGTGAGCCTGGCCGCCTGTCCCGCCACCGGATCTCGCCGCTTCATCCCTTACGCTCTCCGATCCGCGCCCTCCGATTCCATAGACGCTTTCCGACTTGCCTGCGCGCTCCTTCGTCGCAGGATATGGCGGTTTTGCAGACGAAATCGGGCGGCCGGCCCGCCCCCAGGGACAATCCGTCCAGTGCCGCGGCGGTCGTGGCCGACGCGGCGCGCTCGTGCCGTCAGATGTCGGCGCACACCCGCTCGGCGGCGGCGTCGAATCGGAAGCGTGATCCTGCCGACGGGCGCGAGACGGGCGCCGTGCCGCCGAGGCCCTTACCGGGTGGTTGAAACCAGGGCGAAGGAGACTCCCTCCGGATCGGCCGCCATGACGATGAACGATCCGTCCGGCACCTGCATCGGCCCCATCGTCACCGTTCCGCCACTTTCGGTGATCCGGGCTGCGGCGGCATCGATGCCGTCGACGACGAAGTAGAAATTCCACACCGGCTTGGGTACGTGCGGCTGCCGGGTCATGATGCCGCCGACCGCCTCGTCGCCGCCGGCCCGGAACAGACGGTAATTGCCCATTGGACCCATGTTCATCACCGAATCCTCGGTCCAGCCGAACTGCTCCGCGTAGAAGGGGAAGACCGCGTCGCCATCCTCGGCATAGAGTTCGTGCCAGCCGGCGCGGCCCGGGCGCATCCGCGGTGCCGGCGGCGGCGCGTCGTCGCGCGGCAGCGGCGCCAGGCTCATGAACACTGCTCCTTGGGGATCGGCGACGGCGGCGAAGCGGCCGACTTCGGGAATGTCGGACGGCGGCCGCAGCACCCTGCCGCCGCCTGCCTCGATCCGTGCCGCGGCGGCATCCGCATCCTCGACCTGGACGTAGCCGACCCACCCCGCCTTGCTGCCGGCGCCGCAATCGGCGTCGGACAATTGCATGGCTCCGGCAACGCCGATCCCGTCCGCCTGAAGCAGGGTGTAGCCGGCGTGCGGGCCCCCAAGGTCCTGCGTCTCCCAGCCGACCACCTTGCCGTAAAAGGCTTTGGCGGCTGCAACATCGGCGGTCATCAATTCGTACCAGAAGAATCCGTTTGCATTGCGTTCCATGATCGAACCTCCCTTTGGCCGATCAGCGATCGAGGATCGGCGCGAAGCCGCCCCAGAACATGCGCTGCCCGTCGAACGGCATGTCGCCGTCCGGCTTCATGCGCTGGTCGGCCATGATCTTGGCCCAGGCCTCGTCGCGCGTCGCCTTGGACGGCCATTCGATCCACGAGAACACGACATTCTCCCCGTCGACCGCCTTCACCGCACGGCGATAATCGGTGACCTTGCCGTCGGGCACGTCGTCGCCCCAGCCTTCGACGACGCGCAGCGCGCCATATTCGCGGAAGATCGGCGCTGCCTTCGAGGCCAAAGCGGCATAGGCCTCCTTCTGGTCGTGCGCGACCGGCACGATGAAGCCGTCGACATAGGCGCCGCGGCCGCCGTCGCCCTGATCGAGCAGGGATGCGAAGCCGCCCATGATCATGCGCTTGCCGTCGAACGGCATCGATTTGCCCATCTCCTCCATCCGCGGGTCGGCCATCATCTTGGCGTTGGCGGCATCGCGCGCTGCACGCGAGGGATATTCGAACCAGGAGAAGACCACCGTCTCGCCTTCCTGGGCCTGGACGGCGCCCTTGAAGTCGGTGACCTTGCCGTCGGGGACGTCGTCGGCCCAGGCCTCGACCATGCGGGTCACGCCGAATTCCTGGAAGAGCGGCTGGGCCTGCTCGGCATGCCTGACGTAGCTGTCCTTGTTCGCGGCCGGCACGGCCACCACGAAGCCTTCGACATAGGTCATGTGACGTCTCCTCTGCTCATCGCGCGACGGGCGAAAGCGTCCGCCGCTTTGGTGCGGCGCGCGCGACCGGACGCTCCGGACGCGGGCAGTCCCGCAGGTTCGTGCCGCCCGGGCGCCGTTGGCGGGTTCCCGCCGGGCATTTCGGGCTCAACAATTCGCGCGGGCGGGGATGCGCCCGCAGCGAGGATCCGGCCGCGCCGGAGCCATCGGCAACCGGGTGCATCGGGGCACCCGGCCCGGCTTCGCTCAGGCCGGCTCGGTCTCGGACGCCGCCGGCGCGCTTTCGCCGGACATTGCCACTTTCGCGGCCTCCAGGTCCATCCACATCACTTCCCAATGATGGCCGTCCGGGTCCTCGAAGCTGCGGCCGTACATGAAACCGAAATCCTGGATCGCGCCGGGATCCGCCTTGCCGCCGGCCGCGGCGGCATTCTCCACCGCATCATCGACCTCGGCCCGGCTGGTGCAGGACAGGCAGAGCAGGACCTGGCTGGTGGCGTGAGCGTCGGCGATCGGCTTCGACGTGAATTGCGCGTATTTCTCGTGGGTCAGCGCCATTACGTGGATGGTGTCCGACAGGACCAGGCAATTGGCCGTGCTGTCGTCGCTGAACTGATCGTTCCTGGTCGCGCCGAGCGCCTGATAAAAAGCGGTGGAGCGCGCCAGATCGGTCACCGGCAGGTTCACGAAAATCATCTTCGACATCTCACTCTCCCTGGTTCACGGCAACCGACTCGCCTGTTTGACGTTGATGCCTCAGAGAGTTACATAAAGCAACTATGGAGTCACAAAAAATAACCTGCGAGTCCGCGACGCGGGGCGGACGCCGCTACGACGATGCCTGCGGTGCCGCCCACGCGCTCGATCTGGTCGGCGAGCGCTGGGCTTTGCTGGTCATTCGCGAGCTCATGCTCAGGCCCAAGCGTTTCAGCGACTTGAAGGCCGATCTTCCGGGGATCAGCGCCAATGTGCTGACCCAGCGGCTCGAGGGTCTTGAGGCGGCCGGGATCCTGGTCCGCCGCAAGCTGCCGCCGCCGGCCTCGATCCAGGTCTACGAGCTGACGCCCTGGGGCTATGAAGCGGAGCCGATCTTCCAGACGCTCGGCCGCTGGGCGGCCCGCTCGCCGAGCCACGATCCGCGCCTGCCGCTGAGCGCAGTTTCGCTGCTGCTCTCGTTCCGAACGATGGTCGATCCGGCGCGGATCGCCGGTCTCGCGCTCGACGTCGGTCTCGATCTCGGACGCGAGCTCTATCGAGTGCGGATCGGCGACGGCATCCTGACGGTGGCTCGCGCCGCCGCCGGCCATGCGTCGCCGGACGTTACCTTCACCTGCGCGCCTCCCGCGCTCGCCGCCGCAATCTATGGCGGCGTGCCGCTCGCGGCGCTGGAGCGAGAAGGGGCACTCGAAGTCAAAGGCGATCGCGCCTCGGCGGAGCGCTTCGTGACCCTGTTTCCCCTTCCGCCCAAAGTCGGGGGGGGGGGGAAGGCTGAGGGAAGGACGCGAGGGGCGCACTCCCGACCGACCGTATTGACCGTTATTACGGTCGTTTTTCGCGGCGGTCCCGACAAGGCTCTCTATACTCGAACACGCGAGCAGGCGGGAGCCTGACCAATCCCACTCCCAACGTCCGACGTGCGGATGATGCTGTGCGAGAAGACCGTGCGGCCGCGGTGCGGATCGTGCGGCACACATAAGCTTGCCGCCGACGCCTCGTCCTTTAATACCTCGTCGCCGCTCGTTCTCGGCACCAGGCAAGCACGATACAGCCGCTGCGGCGAGCCGGATGGCCGGCTTGCCGCCTGCTTTGTTATCTTCGACATTTCAAAGACACGCCCGTGCGGCCCAGGTTTCGGACATGCGGAACATAACACGAACAAAGGGTGCCTTCAAGTTGAGAGTTTTGACTGCAGGTCCGGCGACCTCGGAGGGCTTATAAACCGGCAAACACCGAGGAGAATGCTTCGACCGAGGCGACCCGCTCGTCCCGAAAGGTCACGTTGTAGACGCTGTAGCTGCCGCTCCGTGCAGGCAATGCGATGCTCCAGACGGGTGCGCCTCCGGTAAGCTGCGGTCGATCCTGATCGAGCAAGGGCAAGGCCAGCAGTCGCTTCCGTGCGGACGCACGGGTTTCGCCGATGCTGAAGGGTCCAACTTGGCCGTCGGTATAGGTGTGGGCAAAGGTCAGCGGGTGACCGTCGAAAGACAGAAGCGCAGCAAGGTCGGGGCGACTACGTCCGAGCGGCGGACGCAAGGCACATCCTCCCACCGCCATCAGGAGCAGGCCGGCCGCTATCCATCTGCGTCTCATCGGCTCGTTCTACCGCCTGACAGAATGTCTGCAATCGTCAGACCCGGCCCATCATCCAGGTGCGAGATCTGCCGACGCGTGTATGGACCCGGCCGCCTCCCCTCAATTCGAACTCCGCCGGGGATCGCTTGCCGCATTCGCCAGATGCTCGCTATGTTCGCATGATCGGGGGACACGAGGGGCGGGTGATGGTGTATTCGAAGGGTTTGCGGCTCGCACTGGTGCTGGCGGTCGCCGTGGTTCCCACCTCGAGCATGGCGCAGAAATCACCCGAGAAGATCAAGTTGACCGCGGAGTCAAAGGACGGGGCGGTTCTCATCCGGGTGCCGTTGCAGCCGTTCGATTATGCCCTGCAATTATCCAAGAACGGCAACAGCGGTTTCCTGTCCCGCGTCTACATGATGAAGATCGGAAGTTCGCCCGTTCGAGGATATCGCTACATCGCCCGAACGCTCGCTCCGGGGCGCTACCGGCTCGACAGCATGTGGCAGCAGGGACGGTGGAGCGTATGCCTTGAGAAGGGCACGTTCGAATTCACCATCGCACCCGGCAGGATCGCGTTTCTCGGCACCCTGGATGCCGAGCAAGTGCTGGAGTCGCTCCAGGCTCAGGCGCAGTTCAAGGGCGAGGAGACCCAGGCCGGTGGCAGCTATTTCCAGTCGCACGACGCCACGCCGGCGCCGGTCGTACAGGGCCGGGCGGACGAGGATCTCGACGCGGCGCGGCAGGCGAACATGAACCGCAGTGGAGCATTGGTCGAGCTGGCGGAACTCGACGACGCGGCGTTCGGCACGTCGAGCCTGGGCAAGGCGATCAAGATCTGCGGATAGCAGGTCCGGCTTCGCCTTCGCGCGTGAGCTCTGGAGGAACCGGCTATTCGCCAGGCGCCTCGTTGCCGATCAGGACGATGCTGAAGCCGGCGGCACTTGCGCCATTCAGAAGGCATGACAGAGCGTCCGATGCGCCCTCCTTCGTCGGCATTGCGTGCGTCATGGCCCATTCCGGGCTGAGCGCGGAGGGACCGTAGCGCGACTGGAACGCACCCGCGGCCTGTGGGCCGCAGAGATGTTCGGAGGCTCGCGTGAACGCGGCGGGATCGGTCTTGCCCGGAACATAGTCCGGAACCCGCCCCAGCAATCCACGCATGGAGAGCCAATCGTGCGCCTCCTCCTTCATCATCGCGGAGGCCCGTGCTTCCCTGATAGCATCGAAGCGGGGCTGAAGAGCGGCGGGCAGTTCCACCAGAATGCCAAAGCCGGTGGCGCTGTCGAGACAGCTTAGCTCGGCATCGGTCGCCGAGGCCGGACGCGGCACCGAGAAGATCTCGGTCTCGTGTTCATCCTCGTATCGAATCGTGGCGGGTCCAAACCCGCATTTGCCAGCTCCCTGGACCGCCATTTCTGCCGTGATGCGTTCGATGTTCGGCGCGGAGCCATCCACCGGGAAGGCCAAGGCGGAAAGTGTAACAAGAGGGCTGACGAAGCCGGTCATAGCGATCTTTTCGCATGCGCGCTCGATGTCTGCAACGAACCCTGACGTCCGCTCGCAGCGATGCGAAGAGCAAGGGCATCCGTGATCCGGCTACTGCCGACGAAAGGACCGAGTCCGCACGTACTGGGCCACGGTACGAGCTGCGCCAGCCAAGTCTCCGACCGCCGCACTTTCCGCAGCTGGTGCGCGTCAGTACAAGCCTTGCCACCGCTCCGCCGGCCAGCCGAGCACGGCTTCGATCTGGACCATCGCTGCGGTGTCGATCAGCTCGGCGCGGCCGTCGCGCGGGCGGCAGAGGCCGGTCGCGGCGTCGCGGCGGTTGCGCCACATGTGATCGGCATAGGCCTGCATCGTCGGGCGATGCTCCCGCGTGTTCGCAATGCCGTCGAGGAGCAGCAGGTTCTTGAAGTAGATGGCGTTGAACGGGGGCGGCTGGCGATCGAGCTGCGCGATCGGGAAACGATCCCGGGCCGCGGCGGCGATCCGCCGTGCTTCCTCCAGATAGCGCGCCTCGCCGGTGACCTGCCAGAGGAGGGCGTTCACGGCGATCGGGACACCCTGGTTGTAGGTCCAGATCGTCTTCTCGATCGTGCCGTCGATTTTCAGATGATCGTGATAGAGGCCGTCGGACCGCTGCAGCACGGCGTTGGTCCAGCCATAGTAAAGCAGCGCGTCGTCGAGATAGGCGCGGTCGCCGGTTATCTGGTGGAGCCGCAGCCCGAGCTGGGCAGCGGGCATGTTGGAGACGGTGTTGCGGTCGCCATTGTCCGCCTTCTGAGTCCAGCGCACTCCTCCGGGAGAGGGGAGGCCGGCGTCTTCGGACCAGCCCGAGCGGATCAGTTCGAACACCGCCCTGGCGTGTCCCAGGGACGCGGGATCCCGGAAGGCGCGGTGATGCTGCACCTGGGCGAGCCCGACCCACAGATTGTCGTCATAATAAAGGTCGTCACCGGGGCCGAGCGGCGGCACGACGCGCGACAGATAGCCGCCCGGGCCGCTGGTGCTGGTGTCGGACCAATAGAGCTGCTCCGCGGCGCGGACCCTGGCGAGCGCAGCGCTGTGGCGCCGCGCGGCCGCAGCGTCCGCCATGGCCAGGTCCAGATAGGCGATATGCGCCTGCGAGAACGGCCACTCGGTCGCATGTTTCGCGTCGGTGGACGCCGCCGGCGCATATTCGCGATAGAGGCCGGTGCCGTCGCCAAGGGCGAAAGCGCGCTCCATCGCCATGCGCCACTGCTCGGCCCGGGAGGCGACCCGCGCCCCCCGTGCCGCCGCCGGCAGCAATGCGGCCATGGCGGCCCCGACTGTGAATCCGCGACGCGAAAGCCCCCGCATCAGAAGCGGAACCGTGCGCCGAGCGCGAAGACGCGGCTTTCATAGCGTATGTCGCGCGGATAGCTCACGTCCGGCAGGTTGGTCGCCGCACGCAAAGCCCGATAGGGGCTGCCGGTGATGTTGCTGACATCGAAGGTGAGGGTCAGCGCGTCCATCGCCTCGACCGAGAGCGAGAAGTCGAGCCGCTCGATCGGACGGTTGAACTCGCCCCCGATCAGCTGTCCCTGATCGTCGGTGGCAAAGAAGTTGGTCACCCGCGAGCGCCAATTGTAGGCGAGGCGCGCCGATACCGGCCCCTTTTCGTAGATGCCGACGGCGTTGTAGCTCCACTTCGACACGCCGGGGATGGCAGTATCCTGTCCCGCTTCGCCAAGCGAGGCGGGCAGGGCTTGCGACGCGTCGATATAGGTTGCGTTGAGCTGCGTGCCGAAGCCGCTCAGCCAGCCGGGCAGGAAATCGAAGAAGGTCTGGAAGGCGACTTCGACGCCCTGCAACCGGCCCTTGCCGCCATTTTCCGGGCGATTGACGATGATCGGGCCGTATATCGGGTCGACGATCGTGCTGTTGAGATTGGTGATGAAACCCTGCACGTCGCGCCGGAACACCGCTCCGGTCAAGGACCCGGTGTTCGAGAAATACCATTCGAGTGACGCGTCGTAATTCTTGGATTGGACCGGCTGCAGATCGATATTTCCGCTGCCGCCGCGGATCGGCGTTTCGTTGGGGTTGAAGGTGAGCGCGGGGCTGAGCTGGGTGAAGTTCGGGCGGCTGCGCGTCTCTGTGGCTGAGAGCCGCAGCTGAAGCGTGTCCGTCAAATGGGCCCGGAAACTGGCGCTGGGCAGCAGGTCGACATAATTCTGATCGGACGTGAATGGGGTCGGCACGCCGCCGACCAGTCCAACAGCGGTCGCCTCCACCTTGGTGTTGACGATGCGGGCACCGATTACGCCATCGACCGGGATCACGCCGATGTCGAAGCCGTAGTGGAACTGCCCGTAGACCGCATAGGATTGCTCGGTCGCGTCGAAATTCTCGTTCGCGATATAGGCCGGAACCTCGGGACCGTAGGTTCCAAGCTCCCGCAGCGCGTCGGGCGTTCCGATCACGGCCAGGCTGCTCCGGGCGAGATCGCGAATGGCGTCGATGTTCGCGAAGATGGCGCTGCGGCTCGGCGCCCACCATTGCCGGAACGGCTGCGCGCTGCTGCCGCGGAAACCGGCGTCGATCGGACCGCCATCCTCGGCACCGGGGATGCTCGACAGCGGGATCCCGAGCGAGCGCAGCGACGCATAGCGCCCGCCGCTGCGCAGCCGCGCGTCGCGATCGGTGTAGCGGAAGCCGACGTCGATCTGGTCGATCACCGGGAGCTCGGTCTTGAGCTTGAGATCCGTGCGCCACTGGATGCCCTTGCCCTTGGCGAGCGAGCGTCGGTCCCAGATGCCGCGCAGGATGAAATTGTCGGGATCGAGGGCGTCAAAGCCGGGCAGCGACAATTGCGGGCCGCCGTCCTTGCCGCCGACGTCGAACACGATGTCGGCCGATTGCGCGGTTGCGGGCGCGAAATCGATATTGTGATCGATATAGGTGGCGCGGGTGTCGGTATAGGCGAAGTCGGTGGTGAGCGTCGCGCGCTCGTCTATTTCCCAGGTTCCGCCGATCGCGCCCTGATAGGTGTTGGTGCGGCCAGCGCGCGTGCTGCGCGAGAAATCGATACCGCGGCCGTCCGCGAAATCGGGAGTGACGGTGACGCTGTCGAGCGTGCCGGGCACGTCCGGATTGCGGACGATGTTGCTGAGCGCGGGATCGTCGTTGATGAGATTAAGGCCGACGAAATCGTTCTCGACGTTGGTGCGCGCGCCCTGGAACAGGCCGTCGACATAGATTTCGAGATTATGCGCCGGCCGCCACTGCAGGGACCCGTTGACCGACGGCCGCCAGCGCTTGCCGCGATCATAATAGACGCCGGCCGACTCCGGCAGGACGAAGTCGCGCGGTCCGGCGACCGGCTGGCTTTCGCCGGGTGCGCGGATGTTGCCGTTGATGTAGCGCGACGAGGTCAGATAATGGAGCTGGGTGTAGGAAACGTTCACCAGCGCTCCGATCTCGCCGATGCCGGTCTGCCAGCGATCGGTGACCAGCAGGTTGAAGTTGGGATCGTATTTCCTGGCCTGGTCGCCATAAGTGCCGCGGACCGCGCCGGCGACCTGGAAGCCTTTGAAGTCGAACGGACGGCGCGCGCGCACGTTGATGAGCCCGGCGATCCCGCCCTCGATCTGATCGGCGGTGGTGGACTTGTAGACTTCCAGCCCGGCGAGCGCGCCGGCGGGGAAATCCTGCAAGGCGACGTTGCGCATCTCCGCCGTGAACACTTCGCGGCCGTTGAAGGTGGTGGTGAGATCGGGCAGGCCGCGCACCTGGACGCCGCCCGCCTCGTCGCTGCCGCGGTTGACCTGGACGCCGGTGATCCGCGCGAGCGCTTCCGACGCATTGTTGTCGGGCAGCTTGCCGATGTCTTCGGCCACGACCGCGTCGACGATCTGCGCGGCGTCGCGCTTCAGCGCCTGCGCGCTCTGCAGACTTCGGCGGAGGCCGGTGACGACGATCTCGCCGCTGTCGCTCGGTGTAGTACTCGGTGCGGCGGGTCCGGCTTCGGTCTGGGGACTTGCCTCCGCCGGCACGTCGTCCTGTGCAAGCGCCGGCGGCACGAAGATGATCGTCAAGCCCGACACGGCCGACAACAGCATAAGCTTACGCACGTTCATCAACTTCTCCTAACGAACCCGCTCTTGTGGCGGTGATCTTCTTGCAAGCGTGATCCAGCGAAATTGCCGTGTGAAACTTCAGTGTAATTAGATGCTTAGCCGGGACTGGTGCGAGATTTCGGCGGGTCTACGCGCATCATTGCAGCGGCGGCCTTCCAGCGTTCTTCGTGCACGGGCTTCGCCGTGACTTTCGCAATTCGCAGGCAGGTGCATCTGGGCACACATGATCCCCTCCTTGTCCTTGCCTCTTCGGGCTTCAGGACGTCGGCCGTTCTCCACGGTCGCTCCAGTGTGTGGCACGAAGCCAAACACATTTCAATCTTACATAAAGTTTCTTTTTTTAAGCCGGTGGGGCGGCTCCGTGTTCGACGCCACAACAAAACTTCGGGGGGGTACTTCGCTAGGATCCATGCTGTGGGCACGACACAGCGGCGCGCGTGCACGAGGTTCGTCCGTCGGCCCCTCCACCAAAGCGAAGCGGAGAGGCCGATCGCCTTTGCTATGCCGACGCGCCGCCGTCGATGTTGAGGGTGGTGCCGGTGATGTAGCTCGCATCCGGCCCGGCGAGGAACGAGACCGCGCCCGCAATTTCCTCGACCTTGCCGTAGCGCCTGAGCGGGATGGCGCCCAGCATCTGCCGCGCGAAGTCGCTGTCGGCGGGGTTCATGTCGGTGTCGATCGGCCCGGGCTGGACGGTGTTGACCAGGATGTTGCGCGCGGCGAGATCCTTCGCCCAGCCGCGTCCCAGCGCCGCCACCGCCGCCTTGGTCGCGCTGTAGACCGAGGTCGCGGGGAAGGCGAGTTCGCCCGAAATGCTGCCGATCAGGATGATCCGCCCGCCATCGCTCAGGTGCGGCAGCGCTGCCCGGGTGCCGACGTGGAGGCCCTTCACATTGACGCCGAACTGGCGATCATAGGTCTCGTCGCTATCCTCCGAAACGACGGAGAATTCGGCCACGCCGGCATTGTGGACCAAAATGTCGATCCCGCCCAAAGCGGCGGCGGCCTGCTCGATGCCGGCGCGCTGCGATCGCGGGTCGGCGGCGTCGGCCTGGAAGGCGAAGGCGGTGCCACCTGCGCTCTCGATCGCGGCCACGGTGGCGTTCGCCGCCGACTTGTTGCCGGCATAGGTGATGGCGACGGCAGCGCCGTCCGCTGCCAACCGCTTGGCGATGGCCGAACCGATGCCGCGCGATCCGCCCGTGACGATCGCTTTCTTTCCCTGAAGTGACATGAGACTTCTCCGAATTGTGGCCCGCGATCACGGCTTCGTGTGCTGTCGGCTGGGGCAAGATGGCGCGACATTTCCATAGTTCAATATCCCCGAACTATGAAAATGAGCGAGCGATCCTATATCTCGATTATGCCTCGCTTCACCCATCCCCGGCTGGAGGACGTGCCGCTCGATCTGGCGCTGCACGCGCTGGCCGATCCCAATCGGCTGAGCATGGTTGCGCGCCTGGCCGCCACCGAGCGGCTGCGCTGCACCGATGCGGCGCCGTGCGAGTCGATCCCCAAGAGCACGCTGTCGAACCACCTCAAGCTGCTGCGCGCCGCGGGGCTGATCGAGACGACGCAGGCGGGCCGCGAGATGATCAACACGCTGCGACGGAACGATTTCGACCGACGCTTTCCGGGACTGCTCGATGTCGTGCTCGCCAATCGGCCGGCGTGACACATGACGCCGGGCCACGCGGGCCCAGCTACCGTGCGCGTCCGGTGTGCGTCCCCGCCGCCTGCGTCGCGCTCCGCGACGGCGCCGATGGGCAGTCTCAGTCGGTTCTTCCAGGCCAATCGGGGTTCGGTCGAGCATCCGACAGGCGACTGACCGGCGGACGCTTTCCGCAGAAGATGATTCTACCGCCAGAGGACGCGACCGAGCGCGCGTCGACTTCCGTTATCACCCATTCAAGGCTGCTTCCAAGATGATCACGGACAACACGGCGCTCGAGCGTTTCGTAGAAGCCCAGGCGCGGATCTACGCAACAGCCCTGGCGGAGATCCGTCGTGGCGCCAAACGATCCCACTGGATGTGGTTCGTCTTCCCGCAACTCGCGGGCCTCGGGCGCAGCCCTCAAGCAAGGCTGTACGGCATCCAATCGATGGACGAGGCGCGCGCCTATCTTGGGCATCCTCTGCTCGGGCCCCGCTATGTCGAATGTGTCGCCGCGCTCCAGGATATTCCGATCAGCGATCCGGTCGTGGTGTTCGGCGAGATCGACGCGATCAAGTTGCGATCGTCGCTGACGCTGTTCGAGGCAGCCGAGCCTCTGCACCTCTTCTCGGCCGCGCTTGAACAGTGGTTCGGAGGCGTACGAGACGAGGCTACCGTGAAGATGCTGGAGTAGCTTCCTCTTCAAGAGAGCGCTTTCGCTCTGCACGCGCTTTCGGACGGTCTCCAGACGATCTTCGCAAGCCAGGTCGGGAAAACGCCGCGCGTAGAGCCGGGCCGATCGTCCCAGGCGAGATCAAGCGCCCGGGCACGTGATCGGCATCCTGCCTGTGAAGCTTCGAAGATCGGGTGCGACCTGAGCAGCGGGCGAGGTCGTGGAGAAGGTGGTGGAGCTGAGGGGAATCGAACCCCTGACCTCTGCAGTGCGATTGCAGCGCTCTCCCATCTGAGCTACAGCCCCACGCCTTTTTCGCGCAGTTCCCCGCGCGCTGCGGGGCTGGGAAGGCGCTCCCATTAGCGAGCCCCGGACCGTTGTGCAACGTGGCATTTCGCGTGCGCGGCAAGCTGCACGTCGTTTCGCCCGAAGGTGAAAACGGCCCGGCTCTTCCGGTCGGAACGGGTCCGCATTGTCCTTCGTTTCACCGCCATCCCCGCAAGCGTGGTCCGGCTGCGCCCTGGGCGCGGGACCAGAGACAGGAGAGTAAGATGGGCTATCGAGGCGAAGACCGCTCCGGCGGCGACCGTTGGCGCGATCGCGACGACAACAACATGCGCGGCGAGCGCGACGAGCGTCACTACGGAACCCGCGACTGGGGCCGTGAAGGCGGAAGCTGGAACGAGGGTCGGCGCGAGAGTGGCCAGGGCGGCTACGGCGGCGGAAGTTCCTATGGCGGCCGCGAAGGCGGCGGGCGCAATTGGGATCGCGGCGACAGCTGGAGCCGGGGCGGCAGCGACGACGATCGCGGCTTCTTCGACCGCGCCGGTGACGAAGTCCGGTCCTGGTTCGGTGACGAGGAGGCGCAGCGCCGCCGCGAGGCCGACGAGCGCCGCTGGGAGCGCGAGCGCGGGCTGACCGGCGGGCGCGACAATGATTATGGTCATCGCGAGCACGGCCGAGAGGAATATGGCCGCGGCGATCATGAGCGCAGCGGCCCGGGCACGCTCGGCGGCGGCGGCTTCGGCGGCGGCTGGGGCAATCAGGCCGGCGAGAGCTGGAACCGCGACCGTCCGGGACGACCCGGCTGGTTCAGTGATTCCGCCGGCGGTGAGCGTGGTCATCGCCAGGGCGGCGGTCGCGGACGCGGCGGCTTCGGAGACGAGAGCGATCGCTATTCGCGCAGCGCCGAGCGGGCGCGCTTCGGCGGCGGCGACCGCTACGAACGCGGCGGCGGTGCCGGCTATGAGGGCAGCCCGTCGACGAGCGGCTATGCCAGCGGCGCTGGCGGCGACCGTCCCGGCATCGGCGGCGGCGGCTTCGATGCGCCTGGCGAATATGGCCGGCGGTTCGACCGGGTCGACGCGGGCAGCACCGGCACCCATGGCGCCCACCCGATGTCCGCACCGGTCGGCGGCGCGTTCGGATCGACGATGAGCACCGGCCGCGAAGCCGAGATCCTGCGCCAGGCCGGCGCTTATCGCGGCCGCGAGCAGGGCCGTGGCGACACCGCGCCTTCCATAAACGACCCGCACTACTCGGAATGGCGCCGTCGTCAGATCGAGGATCTGGACCGCGACTATGACGAATATCGGCGCGAGCATCAGTCGAAGTTCGAGCAGGAATTCGGCGGCTGGCGTTCCAAGCGCCAGGGCCAGCGCCAACTGCTCAATCGCGTCGACGAGCATATGGAGGTCGTCGGATCGGACGGCACCCATGTCGGCAAGGTCGACAAGGTCGCCGGCGACCGGATCATTCTGGCCAAGAACGATCCGAGCGCGGGCGGCATGCACCATTCGATTCCGTGCGGCTGGGTCGAAAATGTCGATCAGCGCGTGACCCTCAACCGCAGCGCCGAGCAGGCCAAGCTCGAGTGGCGCAACGAGGAACGCAACCGCGCGCTGTTCGAACGGCCCGACCAGGGCAGCGAGGGGCCGCACGTGCTGAACCGCAGCTTCTCCGGCACCTATGACGAAGGTCGCGACACGTCGTCGCGCGGCGACGAGACCGGCGGCCGCGGCACCGCGACCGGCGGCACCGGTGCGGCCACGGAAACGACCGGCAGCAGCGACTTGCCCGGCGCGTCCAACCGTACCGATCGCAAGAGCTGAGCTGACGTCGCCGCAGGGCGGCGCAGATCTGCAAGGCGGCTCGGCTGTCCCCGACAGCCGGGCCGTTTCGCATCCTCTTGTCGCGACGGGGCAGGGCGTTCATGGATGCGGAGACACGAAAGGGAGAGACGATGAGCAGCACCACCCGCGCCTGGCACCTGGCGTCGCGGCCGGACGGCATGCCGACCAACGCCAATTTCGAGCTCAAGGAGATCGCGCTGAGCGAACTCGCGGAAGGCTGGATCCGGGTCGAGAATCGCTGGCTTTCCGTCGATCCCTACATGCGCGGCCGGATGAACGACGTGCGCAGCTACGTGCCGCCCTTCGAGGTCGGCGCGCCGCTCGAGGGTGGCGCCGTCGGGACCGTTGTCGAATCCCGATCGCCGGATTTCAAGGAAGGCGACATCGTCTTCCACATGTTCGGCTGGCGCGAGGCGGTGACGGCGCCCGCGGAAAAATTCAACAAGGTACCGCCGCTGGAGGTCGAGCCGCATCACTGGCTCGGCAATCTCGGGCTGACCGGCGGAACCGCCTATTTCGGCCTGCTCCATGTCGCCGCGGCGAAGGAGGGCGATACCGTGTTCGTGTCGGCGGCGGCCGGCGGCGTCGGTTCGGCCGTCGTGCAGATCGCCAAGGCCAAGGGCATGACCGTGATCGGTTCGGCCGGAGGCGCCGACAAATGCGCCTGGGTCCGTGAACTCGGCGCCGACGCGGCGATCGACTACAAGGCCGAACCGGTGATGCCCGCGCTGATGCGCGCAGCGCCGAAGGGCATCGACGTCTATTTCGACAATGTCGGCGGCGATCATCTCGACGCCGCCTTTGCCGCCGCGCGCAACAATGCCCGGTTCGCGATCTGCGGGATGATCGACAGCTACAATGGCGGCGCGCCGCCGCATGCCTTTCGCTACATCATGCGGGTGATCGCGGCGCGGATCGCGGTAAAGGGGTTCATCTACACGGACTATCTGCCGTTGATGGGCGAATTCTACCGCGACATGGGCCAATGGGTGGCGAACGGTGCAGTCAAGAGCCGGGAGACGATCCGCGACGGCCTGGACGCCACGCCCGACGCGTTCCTCGATCTCTTCCGCGGCGGCAACATGGGCAAGATGCTGGTCCGCCTCTGACCAATTGCGATCAGTCGCCCTGCAAAGTCTCTATAATGGGTCTGAAGACCAGGAAAGAGACCGACATTGCGACCCCTCTCTGCCTCCAAGCACGCGCCGGTGCCCGCGGCACCGAGCCGGATCATCATCGTCGACGACGATCCGCTGATCGTCGACATCGTCTGCGAATGCCTCGGCAAGCGCGGGCACATCGTCGGCGGCATGCCCGCCGGCGAGAAAGCCTGCGGGATCATCGAATTCAAGCAGCCCGATCTCGTCATCCTCGACTGCGTGCTGCCCGGTAAATCCGGGATCGAGGTGCTGCGCGAAATTCGTTCCTCTCGAGTCGCCTGCACGATCCCGGTGCTGATGTTGACCGGCCGTCAGGGGGAAGCGGACGAACTGATTGCCGCGCGCGCCGGTGCCGACGATTATCTGCGCAAGCCGTTCGATCCGGACCAGCTCGTCGCCCACGTCGAAGTGCTGCTGGAGGCCAATCGGGTCTGACGGAGGCTCTGTTCCATCCTCACCGTTCGGGCTGAGCATGTCGAAGCCTTTCCTTTATCTTGCTATGCCGTCCCAAGAAAAAAGGGAGGGCTTCGACAGGCTCAGCCCGAACGCTGAGTGGGTGCAGCGCCTTTCGTCTCATCCGGCGAAATCGCTTTCAGCAATGTCGCCGCCATTGCGTTGAGCGGCGTGGCGATGCGGTGACGGGCGCCCAGACGAACGATCACTCCGTTGCGGGCGTCGATCTCCATCGGCCGGCCGGCGAGCCTGTCCGCCAGCATCGAATTGACCGAATCCGCCGGCCCGGCGCGATAGCCGGCGACCACCTCTTCGGCGAGCGTGCCCGGCAGATCGGCGCCTTCGGCGCGTCCGACCGTGATGCACTCGCCGATCAGACCGCGCATCAGCGCGGCGACGTCGTCGTCGCGGCTGATGCCGCCCGGCCGAAGGGTGAGGGCGTTGACCGCGCCGGCACAGTTGATCGCAAGCTTGCGCCACGCCGCAGTCGTGAAATCGGGCGTCGTTGCGACCGCGATCGGCGTTTCGCCGAAGAGGGTCACGAAGGCGCGGCCGGCGGCATCGTCGGCAACCAGGATCGAGCCGGTGCGGCGCTGGTGGATGCGGCCCGGCGCCTCCCGCTCGGCCGGGATATCGACGATCGCCGGGACCATCCGGTTCTCGTCGACGCGTCCCTGAAAGCGGGCACGGTGCTCGACACCGTTCTGTAAAATTGCGATGCGAGTCGAAGGGGTGAGCAGCGGCGGCAGCCAGGCGGATGCCGCCTCGCTGTCATAGGCCTTGGTGGCGACCAACACCCAGTCCACCGCGCCCGCTTCTGCGGGGGTGCTCCAGACTGCGAGCGACGGCTGCAGCAGCCCATCGGGCGTCTCGACGCGGAGGGAGGGGATCGCACTTCGAACGCAGAGCGTGACCTGGTGCGCAGGGTTCTGCGCAAGCCATGCCGCAACGGTGCCGCCGATCGCACCGGCTCCGATTACGGCGATGCGAGTCATCGTCTTGCCGCTTCCGGGGTGTCCGAAGCGGCGGCCGGAACAACCTCGCCAATCGGGCCGGACTGGAGGAAGGTGTCACCGCCGAGCGCCTGATACAGGGTCACCAGGTTGCTCGCGGCGACGAGCCGGGTCGCGACCAGGGTCCGATCGGCGGCGTAGAGCGAGCGCTGCGCATCGAGACTGGTGAGGAAAGGATCGATGCCGCCGCGATAGCGCGCTTCGGTGAGGCGGTAGGTGTCGGCGGCGGCATCGCGCTGGGCGGTGCGGGCGCGCAGCTGCTCGCCGATCGTGCCGCGCCGGGCGAGCGCATCCGACACCTCGCGGAAGGCGATCTGGATGGCGCGCTCATAGGTGGCCAGCGCCGCCTGCTGCTGCGCCTCGCTCAAGCGCACTCCGGCCCGGCCTGCACCGGCACGGAAGATCGGGTAGGAGATGTCGGCGCCGGCCGACCAGCTGAACGCACCGCCCGAGAAGAGGCCGGTCAGCGCGTCGCTGGCGAGGCCGAGCAGACCGGTCAGCGAGATGCGCGGGAAGAGTGCGGCCCGTGCGGCACCGATCTCGGCATTGGCGGCGCGCAGCTGGAATTCCGCCTCGACCACGTCGGGCCGGCGCAGCAGGATGTCGGAGCGAAGACCCGCCGGCATCGCCGACACGCCCGCGGCCGCCTCGTCGATCGTCTTCGGCAGCAGTGCCGGATCGATCGGCGCGCCGACGAGCAATTGAAGCAGGTTGACGTCCTGCGCGAGTGCGGTGCGCTGCTCGGCGACGTCGGCCCGGGCGGTCTCCGAAATCTGTTCGGCCTGGCGCAGATCGGTGCGTGGGGCGACGCCGCCTTCCAGCCGGGCGCGGGTGAGGCGCACGCTGCTTTCGGCGCTGGTCACCGTATCTTCGGCGATCCGCAGCAGGCTGGCATCGGCCGCATGGTTGAGCCAGGCATCGGCGATGTCGCCGACCAGGGTGAGGCGGGTGGCGCGGGCCGCCGCTTCGGTCGCAAAATAGCGGTTCTGCTCGGCGCGGGTGAGCGCGGCGACGCGCCCGAACAGATCGAGCTCGAACGCGGAAACGCCGACATCTGCGGAGAAGCTGGTGTTGGTGCCACCGCTTGTTCCGCTTCCGCTCTGGCCGCTTCCGGTCTGGCCGCTGCCGCGGTCGGCAATGGTGACACCGCCGCCGGCATCGACCTGGGGAAAGCGCTCGGCGCGCTGGATTCGGTATTGCGCGCGGGCGGCCGCGATGTTCGCCGCGGCGATGCGCAAATCGCGGTTGTTGGCGAGCGCCTGATCGATCAGCGATTGCAGGCGCGGATCGCGCAGCACGTCGCGATAGGTGAGCGCGGGCAGCGCCGCCTCGCTGTCGCGGAGATAGGCGTCGCCGGCCGGCCATGACGGGGGCACCGGCGACGCCGGCGCGATATATTTGGGCTCCATCGAGCAGCCGGCGAGGAGCGCCACGAGCAGGAGAGGCACCCGCATCATGCGCGCGCCTCGGGCTGCTGCGCGGCGGGCCGGCCGTGCAGCTTCTTGAACGCGTCGCGCGTCGTTCGCCGGACCAGCACGAAGAAGAGCGGAATGTAGAAAATGGCGAGCAGGGTGGCGGTGAGCATGCCGCCGATCACCGAGGTGCCGATGGCGATGCGGCTGTTGGCGCCGGCCCCGGTCGAGAGGGCGAGCGGCAGCACGCCGAAGATGAAGGCGAGGCTGGTCATCAGGATGGGACGAAGACGGATCCGCGCCGCTTCGATCGCCGCGTCGATCACGCGCTTGCCCTCCTTCTCCGCTCGCTCGGCGAACTCGATCATCAGGATCGCATTCTTGGCGGCAAGCCCCATCGTGGTGAGCAGGCCAATCTGGAGGAAGACATCGTTCTGGAGGCCCCGCAGGGTCACGGCGAACACAGCCCCCACCAGGCCGAGCGGAATGACGAGCAGGACGGCGACCGGGATCGACCAGCTCTCGTAGAGCGCGGCGAGGCACAGGAACACGACCAGCAGCGAGATCGCGTAAAGGAACGGCGCCTGGCCGGCGGAAAGCCGCTCCTGATAGGAGAGGCCGGACCAGGCGACGCTGGTGCCGGGGATCTGGGCAGCGAGCTCCTCCATCCGCCGCATCGCATCACCCGAGCTCTGGCCCTCGGCCGGCTGGCCCTGAATCTCGAACGACGGAATACCCTGAAAGCGGGAGAGCGTGGTCGGCGCGGTCGCCCAGCTGGTGCGGGCAAAGGAGGAGAAAGGGGCCATCTGCCCGTTCTGGCTGCGGACAAACCATTCGTTGATGTTCTCAGGTGCCGCGCGAAACGGCGCGTCGCCCTGGACGTAGACGCGCTTGACGCGGCCGCGATCGATGAAATCGTTGACGTAGCGACCGCCCCAGGCGGTGGAGAGGGTGGAGTTGACGTCGCTCTGGTTGAGCCCGAGCGTCGCCAGCTTGGCCTGATCGAGATCGACCTTCAGAGTCGCGACATCGGGCAGCTCGCTCAGCCGGACCGAGGTCAGCGCCGGATCGGAATTGGCGAGCTGCAGCAATTTCTCGCGCGCGGCGGCGAATTCCTGCTGCGACATCCCGCCGGCATTCTGGAGCTGCATGGTGAAGCCGGAAGATTGGCCAAGGCCGCGGATCGCCGGCGGCACCAATGCGAATACCTGGGCGTCGCGGAAGCCGCGGAAGGCGCCGGACGCGCGGGCGATGATCGCGTCTGCGCCATTCTCCTTGCCTTCGCGCTCCGACCAGTCGGTGAAGTTGATGAACCCCTGGCCGGTATTCTGGCCGCTGGCGCCGCCGCCGCCACCGCCGCCGGTGACGGTGAACAGGGTACGGACGTTGTTCGCCTCCTTCTCACGGAAGTAGCGTTCGACCGCAAGCTGGACTTCCTGGGTGCGGCTCTGGGTCGCGCCGGCAGGCAGCCGGTACTGGACCGATGCGGCGCCCTGGTCCTCGGTCGGCAGGAAGCCGGTCGGCAGGCGGAAGAACATCAGCACCAGCAAGGCGCAGACGCCGGCGTAGATCAGGAGAAAGATCCACTTGCGATTGACCACCGTGGTCACCGACCGCCCATAGCGATCGACCATGCGCTCGAAGCCGCGGTTGAAGCGCTCGCCGCTGCGATGGACGAAGTTCACCAGGCGGGGCGTGTGCCGGGAGAACCAGCCCTGCGGTTCCTCGCCATGCGGGCGCCGCGGCTTCAACAGAGTCGCGGTGAGCGCGGGACTGAGGATCAGCGCGACGAACACCGACAGCACCATCGCCGAAACGATCGTCACCGAGAATTGCCTGTAGATGACGCCGGTCGAACCGCCGAAAAAGGCCATCGGCAGGAACACGGCGGAGAGCACGAGGGCGATCGCGACGAGCGCGACCTGGATCTGGGCCATCGACCGGATCGTCGCCTCGCGCGGGCTCATGCCCGGATTTTCCTCGAGCAGGCGCTCGACATTCTCGACGACGACGATGGCATCGTCGACGAGCAGGCCGATGGCCAGGACGAGCCCGAACAGAGTGAGGGTGTTGATCGAGAAATCGAGCGCGTAGAAGACGGCGAAGGTGCCGAGCAGGACGACCGGAACGGCAATGGTTGGGATCAGCGTCGCCCGCCAGCTCTGCAGGAAGACGAACATCACGATGACAACCAGGACGATCGCTTCGATCAGCGTTTTCACCACCTCGTCGATCGACAGGCGGATGAAGGCGGTGGTGTCGTTCGCGAACGCATATTCGAAGCCGGACGGAAACGCCCGGGCGATGTCCGCGACCTTGGCCTTGACCAGGTCGGCAGTTTCGAGCGCGTCGGCGCCGGGGGCGAGCGAGATGGCGATGCCGGCGCCGGGATGGCCGTTGACCCGGCTCACCGCATTGTAGCTCTCTGCGCCGAGCTCGACGCGGGCGACGTCGGCGAGCTTGACGGTGGCGCCGCTGGTTTCGGTCTTGAGGATGATGTTGCGGAACTGCTCGGGCGTCTGCAGGCGCGATTGCGCGGTCACCGTCGCGTTCAGCATCTGCTCGCGGGGCTGGGGCTGTCCGCCGATTTCGCCCGCCGCGATCTCGGTATTCTGGGCCTGGACGGCGGCGATGACGTCGCCCGGCATCAAGGCGAAGCTCGCCAGCCGATCCGGGTTGAGCCAGATCCGCATCGCATAAGGCGCGCCGAACACGTTGGTATCGCCGACCCCCGGAATGCGGGCGATCTGATCCTGCATGTTGGACGCCATCCAGTCCGACACGTCCTGGTTGGTGCGCCGATCGGTGGCGTCGTAGACGCCGATGATCATCAGGAAGTCCGGGTTCGACTTGGTGACCCTGAGACCCTGCTGCTGGACCTGCTGCGGCAGCCGCGACAGTGCTTGCTGGACCTGGTTCTGAACCTGGACCTGGGCGATATCCGGATCCGTGCCTTTCTCGAACACCGCGGAGATGGAGACGGAGCCGCGCGAGGTCGAAGAGGAGCTGAAGTAGATCAGCCCGTCGATGCCGGTGAGCTGCTGCTCGATGATCTGCGTGACGCTGTTCTGGACCGTCTCCGCGGACGCGCCGGGGTAGCTCGCGCGGACGTTGACCTGCGGCGGGGCGACGTCGGGATATTGCTCGATCGGCAGCGCGAAGATCGCGCCCAGCCCGAGCAGCATGACGATGATCGAGATCACCCAGGCGAAGATCGGGCGATCGATGAAGATGCGTGACATGTCGGCCTAGCCGCCCTTCGCCTGGCCGCCGGCGCCGGCACCGCCGCCAGGACTTGCACCTTTCTTGGGCGGCTCGATTCGCTGCGGCGCCGCTGCCGGCACCGGCCGCACCGCAATGTCGGGACGAAGATTCGCGGTGCCCTGGACGATGACCTTGTCGCCGGGCGCAAGGCCCTGGGTGACCACCCAGAATTCGCCCTGCGTCCGCTCGGCGACGACGGTGCGCGCGATCGCCCGGTTGCCGGGGCCGACAACGTAGACGGTCGCGTTGCCCCGCGGATCGCGCGACAGGCCGGCTTGCGGGACGAGGAAGGCCTGGGTGTCGATCGCCTGCGCGAAGGAGGCGCGGACGAACATGCCCGGCAGCAGGATGCCGTCGGGGTTCGGAAAACGCGCCCGCAAGGTGACCGTGCCGGTGCTTTCGTTGACGGTGATCTCGGCAAACTGGACGGTGCCGGTCTGGCCGTAATCGCTACCATCTTCCAGCGTCAGGCGCACGACCGCAGTGGTCGGTGCGGCGCCGCCCTTGGCCAGCGCGCGGCGCAGCGCGAGCAATTCGGCGCTCGACTGCTGGATGTCGACGAACACCGGATCGGTGCGCTGGATGACGGCGAGCGGCTCCGCCTGGTTGGTGGTGACCAGCGCGCCTTCGGTGAACAAGGAGCGGCCGATACGGCCGGTGATCGGCGCCGGAACGCGGGTGAAGCGAAGATTGATCTGCGCGGTGCGGAGCTGGGCGTTGCTCTGCGCGATCGCCGCCTGGGCCTGCCGCGCCTGGGCTGCCGCATCGGTATATTCCTGCTCGGACACGGCCTGCATCTGGGCGAGCGGTCGATAGCGCGCGGCACGGGTCTGCGCCGCCTGCGCGTTGGCGCGGGCGCTCTGCAAATTCGCCTGCGCCTCCGACACCTGTGCTTCGTAGATGCTCGGATCGATCTGGTAGAGAGTCTGGCCCTGCCGGACGATCGAACCTTCGGTGAACAGGCGCTTGCGGATCAGCCCGGCGACCTGCGGACGCACTTCCGAGGATTGGGACGCGGCGACCCGTCCGGATAATTGGGCGATGACCGGGACGTTGCTCGGCTGAATGACGACGAACCCGACCTGCGGCGGGCCGCTTGGGCCGCGGCCACCCTTCTTCTCGCTCGTCTGGGAGCCGCCGCCGCACGAGGCGAGCAGCAAGGCGATCGCGACGGCGGCGCTCGCCCGGCGTCGCCCGGTTCGGAAATTGTTCGTGTTCAAGACGCCACCGCTCGCGCCGGTGTGCGGGTGCGCCGGCTTGGCGCTCCAAACTCGTGTGCCGAACAGAGGTTGCATTCGCTGTTATGTTCTCGTGGGTTGGCGTTGCGGTGGGGTGTGGCCGGGCGCTGTGCTCTTCACCAGCGCTTTCCTGAACATCGGGTTTACCGGCACAAAACGTGCCGCAACAGCTGGCCGAAATGCGGGGTGCGCGTCTTCGCAAGGAGGTGCGGCCAGTTTGTCGCTGGGCGGCCGCGAGATCGGCAGGTTCGGGTGCTGGCGCGTTCTGCCGGCCAACAAGAGTTGCCCGTCGGGAAGCGGATCTGATTGTTAACACCGCCCCGAAGGCGTATTATGCATGCTCCCTCGGCACAATTCGTCGGAGCAGTCCCATGGCCATTGCTCGACCAGCATATGTGGATGTTTCAGAACCAATATTCGAAGTCCGCTCCATCACCGCGAAAGACATACGGGAATCCCTCGCCCAAGGTTGGTCGGACTTCCTCGAGAAGCGTGGTGACCTGATCTTCATCGGAATCATCTATCCGCTCATTGGCGTGGTGACGGCTGCGGTCGCTCTCGGCGGGTCGCTGCTGCCGCTGTTCTTCCCGCTCGCCGCCGGTATCAGCCTGCTCGGACCGGTCGCGGCGACCGGATTTTACGAGCTCGCGCGCCGGCGCGAGGATGGGCTCGAATGCGAGTGGACCCACTTTCTGGAAGTGCGCAAGCGGCCGGCCTGGGATCGGATCCTTGCAATTTCAACGATGCTGATCGCGATCTTCGCCTTGTGGATCGCCGCCGCCGCCGCTCTGTATGCGAGCCTGATGGGCGACGTTCCGCCGACCGTATCGGACTTCCTGCGCGAGATCTTCACCACGCGGGAAGGCTGGACCCTGATCGTCGTCGGAAACCTGGTCGGCTTCGTCTTCGCGCTGGCGGTTTTCGCCCTCAGCGTCGTCTCGCTGCCGATGCTGGTGGATCGCGACGTGAGTGCCCGTACCGCGATCCAGACCTCGGTGCGGGCGGTGATGCGGAACAAGGGCATGATGATACGCTGGGGCGTGATCGTTGCGAGCTTGCTCGTGATCGGCTCGCTGCCGATGTTCATCGGCCTGGCAGTGGTGCTTCCGGTACTCGGTTACGCGACCTGGCACCTTTATCGGCATCTCGTGGTGCGCTGACCGATCAAGCTCATTCGCCAGTCGGCCTGTGCGTGCTCAAGGTCGTTGCCGGTGGTGCGACGAGCGGTTCGAGCCTGCGCGCTCAGACGAGTTCCTTGAGGCGCTCCCCGATACGCGCGAGATCTTCGACGAAGCGGGCATATTCCTCTTCCTTGTTGTCGCGGACGCGCAACAGGAAGCTCGGATGGACCGTCACCCAGGTCTCCCCGCCGTCCCGCGCCTGGTGGGGCTGGCCGCGCATCGAGGAAATCGTCACGACCTTGCCGAACAAGGATCGCGCCGCGGTCGCGCCGAGCGCGACGGTGAGCGGCGGCCTCAGCAGCCCGCGCTCCTGTTCGAGCCACCAGCGGCAGGCGTCGATCTCGCCGCCGTCCGGCTTCGAATGGATCCGGCGCTTGCCGCGGCGTTCGAACTTGAAATGCTTGACCGCATTGGTGACGTAGGCCGCCGAACGATCGATCCCCGCGTCACCCAGCGCGCGATCGAACAATTGCCCGGCCGGGCCTATGAACGGGCGGCCGGCGAGGTCCTCCTGATCGCCCGGCTGCTCGCCGACGAACATCAAAAGCGCGTCGAGCGGGCCTTCGCCGAACACGGTCTGCGTGCCGTCGCGGTAGAGCGGGCAGCGGGTGCAGCCCATCGCCTCCGCACGGATGCCGGCCCATGCCACGTCGGCATTGCCGCCGATTTCGTCCCGCGATCGATCCACCATTTGTGCCTCGCGTGCCTGCGCGCCTGCGATCAATTCCCCGACCAACGCAGTCTCCGGCATGTTTCTCCAGTATTTGCGCGGCATCTCCTTGACCATCGCGCCGACCTTCAGGCGGGCCGGGTTGAAGATCGACGCATAATAGGTCTTCCAGGTTTCCTCTATCGGATCGCCATCGGGTGCGTCGGCGCGAGTCGCGCCCGGGCTTTCGGTCAGACGCTCGCCGTCCCAATGCACCGACACTTCGGGGGTCAGGATCGACCAGTGCATCGAGGCGAAGCGCCGCGCGAAGAAAGGCGCGGCGGCACGGACGATATGGTGTTCGGGCTCGAACCAGGCGACGAAGCGGGGAGCGTACGCGCCTTCCACTTCGCGGAACCGGACGAAGGCGTGCATCTTGTGAATGTCGCGGCGCACGTTCTTGGCCATCACCTCCAGCCGCCGCACCAGAGGATCGGCCGCGTCGTCGACGCTGCGCGGCTGTTCGAGCACCCGCAGCAGCAGGGTGTAGAGCAGGGAGAAGCGCTCGGGATCATTGTGGCAGATCACGCTCTCAGCAAGCGACACGAAGGCGCGGGGCACCGAGAAAGCCGGCCCGCCCGGCGCCGGTAGGGCATTGGTCTCGAGAGCCGCCGACGCGAACAGGTCGCCGGCGGCCGCGCCGACCCGCCACGCGACTTCCTGCGCCGGCACGCGCGCCAAGGCGAGGCGGCGGGCGGCATCGCGCCAGCCGTCGAAATCATCCTCCTGCGCAAGCGTCATCAGCTGCATGTCGCGTCCTTTCCGGAACATCCCCTATTCGCCGCCGGCGTGCGACCGTCTAGCGCCGCCAGTCGGGAAGACGGGGAACGAGAATGGAGCAAAGATGCGCCGCCTGCCGTGCGCGCACGGATGGTCTCTGCGGCAAGGTACCGGAGACCGCCCTGACGGCGCTCGGAAGGACAGGGCAGCGCAAGCGCCTCGTCGCCGGCGAGACCTTGATCTGGCAGGACGACGAAGCGCCGCCACTGGCCAATCTTCTTTCGGGACTGCTGCAGATTTCGCTGTCGACCGCGGACGGACGGGCGCAAATCGTCGGCCTCGTCCGCCCCGGCGATCTCGCCGGAAGGCCCTATGGAGACAGGGCGCCGCAGACCGTCACCGCACTCACCAATGCCGAATTGTGCCTGTTCCCGCGCCATGCCTTCGCGCGGATTGCGCAAACGCAGCCGCAGCTCGACCATGCCCTGCTCGAGCAAACGCTCGAGGCGCTGGATCGCGCCCGCGCCCAAATGCTGTCGCTGGCGCGCAAGGCAGCCGGGGAGCGGGTCGCGGCGTTGTTGCTCGACCTCGCCGCAGAGGACGATGAGGAGATCAACCTTCCGGTGAGCCGACAGGAGATGGCCGACATCCTCGGGCTGACGATCGAGACGGTGAGCCGGCAGCTCACCCGCCTCGAGTCGCGCGGCACGATCGCTCTGTCGGGCCGCCGAGGCCTGTCGATCACCTCCCGCTCGGCCCTGGAGGCCGCCGCCGGCGCCTGAGTTCCGGCCGCGGCGTCCGCTCAGAAGCGGGTGCCGAGCCCGACTCCGAACACGATGGGATCGAGGTTGAGCTTGACCCGCTGGGTCCCGGCGGCGGCCGTCGCGAGCCGGGCCCGCGTGTCGATGTCGATATATTTGACGTCGAGATTCAGGAAGATCCTTTCGCTGAGATCGATGTCGACACCCGCCTGCGCCGCCCAGCCGAAACTGTCCTTCATCCGCACCTTGGTCCTGCCCACCGCCGCCTCCAGTCCGCGCGATGCATTCTCCGCGTAGAAGAGGGTGTAGTTGAGGCCGGCGCCGACATAGGGACGCACTTTGGCGTCGGGGCCGAAATGATATTGCGCGGTGAGCGTCGGCGGCAGTACCCAGGTGGAGGCGAGTTTGCCGATCGACCCGGTTGTGCCCGTGCGGCCTGACGCCGTGTGTTTGGTCGTCGCCGCGATCAGCTCGAAACCGACATTCCTGGTCGCCATCCAGGTGACGTCGACCTCGGGCATGATGCTGTCGTCGACCTTGGCGGTCTCGCCCGGAAAGCCGGGCAGGATGCTGCCGGATTTCTCGGTCGGACTGACCATGATCGCCCGCACGCGTACGAGGACGTCCCCCGCCTCGGCGGCCTGCGCCGGCTGCGCGAAAGCCGCTGCCGCGGCGAACCCGATGATTACACTCTTCACTGTCCGTGCCTTCCTTCAAATGTCTGGCTGGCACGTGACTAGGCCCGGGGTTCGGGCGGCTCATTGATCTTGCGCAAAATCAGGCGCCGAACAATTCGAGCTGCTGCTCCTGGGGCTTGATCCAGGCTTTGAGATCGGCGCGATCGGTGAGGAGGGTGGGGCGCCAGTCGTCGGTGACGATGAACGGCCGGATCTTGGCGAGAGAGACGCTGAGGCGACCGACATCGTCAAGGCGGAGGCGCCGCCAGCGACGGCTCTGGACGATGCGGTTGACTGCCTTGACGCCCAGTCCGGGCACGCGCAGCAGCGCCTCGCGCGGTGCCCGGTTGATGTCGATCGGGAAATTGTCGCGATATTTGAGCGCCCAGGCGAGCTTCGGATCGATGTCGAGCGGCAGCATGCCCGAATCGTCCGCGGCGTTGACGACGTCGGTGGGCGTGAAGCCGTAGAAGCGCATCAGCCAGTCGGACTGGTAGAGGCGGTGCTCGCGCATCAACGGCGGCCGATTGAGCGGCAGTACCGCGCTCGCGTCGGGAATTGGCGAGAAAGCGGAATAATAGACCCGGCGAAGGCTGAAGCGGTCGTAGAGGTTGCTCGCCCGCAGCACGATGTCGCGATCGTTGGCGCTGTCCGCGCCGACGATCATCTGGGTCGATTGCCCCGCCGGAGCGAAGGACGGCGCCGATTTGTAGCGCTTCCGGGCATCGGTGCGATCCTCGATCGCGGTTTTGACGTCCTTCATCGCGCCTTCGATCCGCGCACCGTCCTTTTCGGGCGCGAGCCGCTCGAGGCCGCGGGCAGTCGGCAATTCGACGTTGATCGACACACGATCGGCGTGGACGCCGGCGAGGCGGACCAGCTCCGGATCGGCATCCGGGATCGTCTTAAGATGGATGTAGCCGCGGAAATCATGATCCTCGCGCAGGGCGCGCGCCACCTCGACGATCTGCTCCATCGTATAGTTTGAGGAGCGGATGATCCCGGACGAGAGGAAGAGGCCTTCAATATAGTTGCGGCGGTAGAAGGAGAGGGTGAGCTGCACCACCTCTTCGGCGGTGAAGCGCGCGCGCCGCACGTTCGAGCTCTTGCGGTTGATGCAATAATGGCAATCGAAGATGCAGCTGTTGGTCAGCAGGATCTTGAGCAACGAGATGCAGCGGCCGTCGGGCGCGTAAGCGTGGCAGATGCCCATGCCCTCGGTCGAGCCGAGGCCCTTGCCGTCGCGGCTGTCGCGCTTCGAGGTGCCGGACGAGGCGCAGGACGCGTCGTACTTGGCCGCATCGGCGAGGATGGCGAGCTTCTCGCGAGTGTCGAGGCGGGACATGTGTTCCAGATATGTTCTGGAGGTGCGGAAGTCTACTGGCCTAAAGGCCTAAGCCACGGTCCCGACACGAAAAAAGGGCAGCCTCGAAAGGCTGCCCTTCGACATTCCGCTTTCAGCGACGCTTAGAAGCGGACGCCGAGACCGACCAGCATCTGATGGCCGTCGACATCGAGCTCGTAGTTCGAGTAGCGATACTCGACCTGGCCGTAGAAGCGCGGCGTGAAGGCGAGTTCGACGCCGGCGCCGACGCGGGCACCATCGAGGTGCACGTTGTCGCCGACGGTCTCGATTCCGAGATTGGTGTAGCCGGCAAGCGCGTAGACGAGCGCCTTGTCGCCGGCCTTGACGCCGAGGCGGCCGGTGATCGCGAGGTCGCGCGAAAGCGCATCCTCGTCGCTGTCTTGCCATTCAACGGTCGCACCCGCGACAGTCTTGCCAAGATCGAAATCGTAGCCGGCGTTGACGCCGTAAGTGAATGTATCGGTGCCGGCGAAATCGTCATCGACAAAGCCGACGGTGGCGCCGATGCGCGGACCGGAGAACTCGGCGGCAACAGACGGCGTCGCGAAAGCGAGCGCCGCAACCGACGCGAGAACGAACTTCTTCATGATTTTCCTTCGTATGTTCTACTGGGAATGAGAACGACCAGCCACAGGAACGGCTGATGCTGGTGGCGCATCTAGTCGTTTCTTGAACGGGTACAAGCGACGCGGGACATCTAGGTTCGTGTTTGGAACCTGTGTGTCGCAAAAATGCAACAGTGTTGAAATGCGGCAACATTGCGGCATCAGGCAGGCCGCCTGACGCCGCGGAACAAGCCCGGCGAGGCCCGGTTGACGTCCCGAAGGAGCTGGACATGACCGACTTTGCCGAAGCGCGGGAGCAGATGGTCGCGCGGCAGATCGTGGATCGCGGCATCACTGATCAACGCATCTTGGACTCCTTCAGGGCTGTGCCGCGCGAACTGTTCGTTCCAGCGGTCGATCGCGGCGAAGCCTATGAGGACAAGCCGCTGCCGATCGCCGCCGAACAGACCATCTCGCAGCCTTACATGGTCGCGCTGATGATCGATGCCGCCGAGCTCGCGCCAGCGGACGTCGTGCTCGAAGTGGGCTGCGGAACCGGCTACGCTGCGGCGGTGATCGCGCAACTGGTCGACGAGGTCGTGGCGATCGAGCGGCATCATGCTTTGGCCATAGAGGCGGGCGCCCGGATCGAGCGGCTCGGATACGACAACGTCTCGATCTACGAAGGCGACGGCAGCAAGGGCTTCGCCGAAAAGGCGCCGTTCGACGCGATCATCGTTTCGGCCGCAGGCAGCCATGTCCCGGATCCCTTGCTCGAACAGCTCGAAATCGGCGGCCGGCTGGTGATGCCCGTCGGAGAGCCGCACGCGGTCCAGACATTGATCAAGATCACCCGAACCGGCCAAGAAGACTATGAGCAGGAGGAAATCGGCGCAGTCCGCTTCGTGCCGCTGATCGGCGCGCATGGCTGGACGGAGACCGGCGAGCGTGGCGACCCTTGCAGTCTTCCCGAGCGGATCGCGGTCGCGGCGGAAGTGCTGCCCGCCCTCGACGACCCGGCTTTCGGTACCCTGTTCGATCGTTTCGGCGACGCACGGGTCGTGCTGCTCGGCGAGGCGAGCCACGGCACCAGCGAGTTTTACCGGGCACGGGCCGCGATCACCCGCCGGCTGATCGAGGAGCATGGCTTCGACATCGTCGCCGTCGAGGCCGACTGGCCCGATGCGGCCAGCATCGATCGCTTTGTGCGTCATCGACCTCACCGCGAGGGGGAGGAGGCGGCGTTTCAGCGTTTCCCGACCTGGATGTGGCGCAACACCGAGGTCGATACGTTCGTGCGGTGGCTGCGGGACCATAATCGGGCATGCGCGCCGCACGCGCAGGCCGGCTTCTACGGACTCGACCTCTACAACCTGGCGGGCTCGATGCGGGCGGTAATCGACTTTCTCGACGAGGCCGATCCGGAAGCGGCGGCGCTGGCGCGGGAGCGCTACGGCTGCCTTCAGCCGTGGAGCCGCGATCCCGCCATCTACGGACGGATCCCGCTCAGCGAAGGCTTCGCCCGGTGCGAGACCGGCGTTCTCGATATGCTCAGGGACCTCCTCGCCCGTCGCATGGATTGCATGGGCGAGGAATGCGAGGAATGGCTCGACGCCGCCGCCAACGCCCGGCTCGTCAAGAATGCCGAGCGCTACTACAGGGTCATGTACGAGGGGGCCGCGGAGAGCTGGAACCTGCGCGACACCCACATGTTCGAGACGCTCTGCCAGCTTCTCGATGCCAAGGGCCCCGGCGCCAAGGCGGTGGTGTGGGCGCACAACAGCCACATCGGCAATGCCGCCTACACCGAGATGGGCCAGCAGCGCGGCGAGCTCAACATCGGCCAGTTGGTGAAGGAGAAGTTCGGCGAGCAGGCGCGGCTGATCGGGTTCGGCACGCATACAGGCACGGTCGCGGCCGCGCACGACTGGGACGAGCCGATGGCGATCGAGGAGGTGCGGCCGTCCCTCGCCGGAAGCTACGAGCGGCTGTGCCACGACAGCGGCGTCGACCGCTTCCTGCTCGATCTGCGGCAAGGCGCCGACGAAGGACTGATCGAGGCGCTGCTCGAGCCTCGGCTGGAGCGGTTCATCGGCGTGATCTACCGGCCGCAGACCGAGCGCTGGAGCCATTATTCCGAATGCGTGCTGCCGAAGCAGTTCGACGCCTGGATTTGGTTCGACGAGACTCACGCGGTGACACCGCTGCCCGGGGCCGAGCTGCCGGGCGAGGACGAGACCTATCCGTTCGGACTCTGATCCGCGGACGGGCGAAGCAGCTCGAGCGTGTAGGCGCGAATGTCGCGCGGCCACCCGGCGATCCGCGCCGCCAGCGTCGCTTCGTCGCCGGCGAACAGCGCACGCGACGCCTCTTCGAAGCCGGGCAGATCGCCGGCGAGCGCCGACATGATTCGATAGGCGCGTTCGGTTTCGAGGCGCGGCTGCGCCCGGTCCGCCTTGCGCGCTTCATCGACCAGCCGGCGCAAGGCATGCGACGCGCCGCCACGCTGCCGCGCCAGCCACTCCCAGTGGCGGGGGAGCAGGGTGATCTCGCGCGCGACGACGCCGAGCTTGGGCCGCCCGCGTCCGCGTGGCGGCGCAAGGCGGGCGACGATCTCTTCGGCGCTGCCGCGCAGATCGAGATCGACGACCCTGCCGGTCTCGTCAGAAAAAACGAGGACCGACGCATCCGTCGCAGTCCTCAAGGCCAGCGCAACGTCGGCGAGTCTGCCGCGTGCCAGAATTCGCTCACCGGCAAAGGCCGTGCAGGGCTCGTCGGGTGTCATCTTCATCTCCTTGGCGCATGATTTACACCCGGGCGGTATTGACGTCAATAACATCCGGGTAATATAAGCACGCCAGCGATGGAAAGGATGGACCGGTGAAGACGGAGGACAGGAAGGCGGCACTCAGCGCCTACAAGGAACGCAAGACGATTGCAGGCCTCTACGCGCTCTGCTGCACCTCCACCGGCCAGCGCTGGATCGGGCGTGCGCCCGACGTGGAGACGATCGAGAACCGCATTCGCTTCGCGCTCCGCCTCGGCACCACCCCGCACCGCGACCTCCAGGCCGCGATCCGCACGCATGGCGAAGCGGCCTTCACGTTCGAGAGCGTCGAGCGGCTGGACGAGAAGGACATGGAACTGGGCCGCGATCGCATCCTCAAGACGCGCCAGGCCCATTGGTGCGAGCAACTGCAGGCAAAGGCGATCTGAGGCCGGATCGGAGCTGGGCGCGAAGTTCGCGGCGAGGCCCGTCAGCTTCGTGCGCGTTCCCGGATGCGGGTGATCGTGGTCGCCGATGTGATATGTTCGACATCGGTCTTGAGGTGGAGCAGGCGCACTCCCTGCTGCCCAAGCGCCCTCGCGAGGGCCGGTGCGAAGTCCGCCGTCCTTTCGATTGTTTCGGCCCAGGCGCCGTAAGCGCGGCCGAGCGCCGCGAAATCCGGATTGACCAACTCGGTGCCGGACAGACGTTCGGGGTATTCGCGCTCCTGGTGCATCCGGATGGTGCCGTAAGCGCCATTGTCGATCACCAGGACGAGCATCGACGCGCCGTAGCGGATCGCGGTCGCCAGCTCCTGCCCGTTCATCAGGAAGTCGCCGTCGCCCGCGGCGCAGACGACGGTGCGTGCCGGGAAGCGGCGCGCGGCGGCGACCGCGGCGGGAAGGCCGTAGCCCATCGATCCGTTGGTCGGTGCGAGCTGACAGGGTAGGGTGTCGTAATGCCAGAAGCGGTGGAACCAGCCCGAGAAATTGCCGGCGCCGTTGCAGACGATCGTGTCCGACGGCAGCGCTGCGCGCAAAGCCGTCACCGCCTGGCCGAGGTCGAGCCCCGCCTCGGTCGGCTTTGCCGTCGACCAGTCCAGCCACTCGCGATGCGCCTCGGCGCCGGCATCGAAGTGGATCACCTCGTCTTCCCAGGCGGCGACGAGTTCGGCGAATTCGCGCATGTCGGCGCAGATCGGCAGGCAGGTCTTGTAGACCCGGTTCAGCTCGTTGGCGTCGGGATGGACGTGGACCAAAGTCTGGCCGGGATGATCGGGCGTGACCAACGTGTAGCCGTCCGTGGTCGCTTCGCCGAGACGGGGCCCGACGACGATCAGGAGATCGGCATTCTCCACCCGTTCGACCAGTTTCGGATTGGGCCCGTAGCCGAGATTGCCGGCATAAATCGGCGATTCGTTGGGGATCGCATCCTGGCGGCGGAAAGCGCAGGCGACGGGCAGGCCGATCCGTTCGGCGAATTGCGCGAAATGGTGGGCCGCACCCGCATCCCAGCCGGCTCCGCCGACGATCGCGACCGGCGAACAGGCATCCTTCAGCAGGTCCATCATCGTCGCCACCGCCATCGGATCGGCAGTCTGCACCGGCGGCGCCACGCGCGGGCGGTCCGTCACCTCCACCATGTCGCGCAACATGTCTTCCGGCAAAGCGAGCACGACCGGACCCGGGCGGCCCGCCATCGCGGTCGCATAAGCGCGGGCGACATATTCCGGAATCCGCGTCGCATCGTCGATCCGCGCAGCCCATTTGGCGAGCGGCCGGAACATCGCGGCGAAATCCACTTCCTGGAAGCCTTCCCGGTCGCGGTCGCCGCGGGCGACGTCGCCGACGAACAGGATCATCGGAGTCGAATCCTGGAAGGCGACATGGACACCGACGGAGGCATTGGTCGCGCCCGGCCCGCGGGTGACGAAGGCGATGCCGGGCCGTCCGGTCATCTTGCCGTCGGCCTCGGCCATATAAGCGACGCCGCCTTCCTGCCGGCAGACGACCAGATCGATGGCCGGCGTATCGTGCAACGCATCGAGCACCGCCAGGAAGCTTTCGCCGGGTACGGTGAAGATGCGGTCACAGCCCTGCGCCACGAGATTGTCGACCAGAATGCGGCCGCCGCTGCGTACATTGCTCATCACCGTCTCCCCTGCGCCAAGCGGGCGCGCCTCCGCCGTCGCGGTAGGAGAAGCGTGGGGCGGAGACAAGCCGATCAGCTGCTGACACGCCTGTGAACCGGCTTGACCTGACGTTCACGTAAAGTAGGGGTTGACGCAGATCCTCAAGGAGAGACGATGATGACGAAGAGCGAAATGGCGGCCGCGCTGAACAACAAGCAGGCCTTTCTGCCCGGCAAGCGCGTGAAGCTCGATTTCGGCTCGGAAGGGGTGGTGCTGCTCGACGGCGTCGCCAATCAGGTCACCGAGGAAGACGGCGATGCCGACACGACGATCAAGGTTGCCTGGGAAGACTGGACCGCGCTCAGCGAGGGCCGGCTCGACGGCATGACCGCGTTCATGCAGGGCAAGCTCAAGGTCGAAGGCGACATGTCGAACGCCATGCAGCTCCAGGGCGTGCTGTCCAAGCTGCGCGGGTAAGCTGGTACGGCCCTCACCTTCCCGCCTCGAAGCGGCCGGAGGGTGAGGGCAGTGCAAAGTTGAAACTCCATTCAGGTTTTCTTGACCGGGGTGCGGCTCAGCGATTATCGCCGGGCCACAATCTGGGAGTGGGTGCATGCGAAAGATCTATCCCAATGCCGGCGCGGTCCTCGACGGGCTGCTGTTCGACGGCATGATCATCTGCGCGGGCGGGTTCGGCCTGTGCGGCATTCCCGAGCGGTTGATCGATGCAATTCGCGACTCGGGCGTCAAGGACCTCACCGTGGTGTCGAACAATGCCGGGATCGACAATGAAGGGCTCGGCAAGCTGCTGAGGACCCGGCAGATCCGCAAGATGATCTCGTCCTACGTCGGCGAGAACAAGGAATTCGAGCGGCAATATCTCGCCGGTGAGCTCGAGGTCGAATTCTGTCCGCAAGGCACGCTGGCGGAGCGCTGCCGCGCCGGCGGTGCCGGCATTCCGGGCTTCTACACCAAGACCGGTGTCGGCACCCTCGTTGCCGAGGGCAAGGAGCATAAGGAGTTCGACGGCGAGACCTACATCCTCGAGCGCGGCATCCGCGCCGACCTGTCGATCGTCAAGGGCTGGAAGGCCGACGAGGCCGGCAATCTCGTCTTCCGCAAGACCGCGCGCAACTTCAATCAGCCGATGGCCACTGCAGGCAGGATCTGCGTCGCCGAGGTCGAGGAGATCGTTCCGGTCGGCAGCCTCGACCCGGACGGCATCCATCTGCCGAGCATCTATGTGAAGCGGCTGATCGATGGCGCACCCTACGACAAGAAGATCGAGTTCCGGATGACGCGTCCGCGGGAGGCCGCATGAGCGACGATGCGATCCCGACCGGCGCCGAGGCCGGCGCCATTTCGACGATCGACAAGGAGGATCTGCTTGCGCGTTCGGTCGAGGTGGTTCGGATGTGGGTGGAGAATGGCGGCGGCGGCACGTTCATCATCAAGCCCGATCGCCTGGAAAGCCCGGAAATGTTCGGAATGATGCTGGCCGATTGCGCGCGTCACGCCGCAGTCGCGTACGCGCACGAGCTCGGTATCAGCCAGGGCGCTGCCATGGACGCGATCTGGGAAGGACTCGACGAGGAGCGTGACGATCCCTCCGGCGAACCGGAGACGATCCAGATGAGTGGAAGGACGCACTGATGGGATGGGATCGCAACCAGATGGCTGCGCGCGCGGCGCGCGAGCTGCGCGACGGTTATTACGTCAATCTCGGCATCGGCATTCCGACATTGGTCGCGAACAACATCCCGGACGGGATGGAGGTGACCTTGCAGTCCGAGAACGGGATGCTCGGCATCGGCCCGTTTCCCTACGAGGACGAAATCGACCCCGACCTGATCAACGCCGGCAAGCAGACGATCTCGCAGCTGCCGTCGTCGAGCTATTTCTCGTCGTCGGACAGCTTCGCGATGATCCGCGGCGGCCATATCGATCTCACCGTGCTCGGCGCGATGGAGGTTTCGGAGGCCGGGGACATCGCCAACTGGATGATCCCCGGCAAGATGATCAAGGGCATGGGCGGGGCGATGGACCTGGTCGCCGGGGTCAAGAAGATCATCGTAGTGATGGAGCATGTGTCCAAGAACGGCGACGCCAAATTCATCCCCGAATGCACCCTGCCGCTGACCGGCAAGAATGTCGTCGACATGATCGTCACCGATCTCGCCGTTTTTCAGCGTTCCGATCACCAAAGCCCGTTCAAGCTGATCGAGCTGGCCCCGGGAGTGAGTGCGGAAGAAGTGGCGGCCAAGACGAGCGCGAAGTACGAGGCGTAGAACACAGCCCCGCACCGTCGGCGGCAAAACGGGGAGGGGATGATGAGGATGATCTACGGAGCCGCGGCGCTGGCTCTCGCGGCGCTTGCCGCGCCGGCAGCGGCAGCGGTGCCGCACATGCAGATGTGGCGGCTCGACTGCGGCAGCATCGACGTTGCCGACCTCGACGTCTTCTCCGACACCTTCCTCTATGTCGGTCAGAAGAAGACGCTCACCGACAGCTGCTACCTGATCCGCCACGGCGAGAATTATCTGCTGTGGGACACCGGGCTGCCGGGCGAGCTGGCCGGGAAGACGGCCCCGCCCTCGGGTCCATTCACGATGTCGCTCAAGGCACGGCTCGTCGACCAGCTGGCGCGCATCAACGTCAAGCCGGAGCAGGTCAACTTCGTCGGCATAAGCCACAATCACGGCGATCATATCGGCCAGGCCTCTGACTTTCCCAAAGCCACGCTTCTGATCGGCGGTGAGGATTTCGCGGCGACCAAAACGAGCGAGAATGCGGGCCGGTTCGCGCCCTGGATCAAAGGCGGCGCCAAGGTTCAGGAGACGAAGGGCGACCTCGACGTCTTCGGGGACGGCAGCGTCGTCATCCTCGACATGCCCGGCCACACCGAGGGGCATCAGTCGCTGCTCGTCCGGCTGCCGCGCACCGGGCCGGTGCTGCTCACCGGCGATCTCTATCATTTTACCGAGAACATGGAAAAGCACGGCGTTCCGAGCTTCAACGCCGATCGCTCGGACACGCTGGGATCGATCGACCGCTTCGACGCGATCGCCAGGTCCCTCAAGGCGCGGGTGATCATCCAGCATGAGGTGCGGGACATCGGCAAGCTGCCGGCCTTTCCGACACCGGCCGAATAAGGGAGACCGCGATGAAGGCGCTACTTTCCGTGGAGCCGGGTGGGCCCGAGACGCTGCGTCTCAGCGAATTGCCGGCGCCGGTTGCCGGCCCCGGACAGCTGCTCGTGCGGGTCAAGGCCTGCGCGATCAACTATCCGGACGTGCTGATCATCGAGGACAAATATCAGTTCAAGCCGGCGCGCCCGTTCGCGCCCGGCGGCGAGATCGCGGGCGTCGTCGAACGGGTGGGCGAGGGCGTCGCCGGCTGGTCGGAGGGCGACCGACTGATCGCAATGCTCGGCCATGGCGGCCTGGCCGAGCAGGTCGTGGTCTCGGCCGCAGCGGCGCTGCGCCTTCCGCCGGAGCGCAGCTTCGTGGAAGGTTCAGCCTTGATCCTTACCTACGCGACTTCGATCCATGCTCTGCTCGATCGCGGCCGTCTGCAGGCCGGCCAGATCCTGCTCGTGCTCGGCGCCGCCGGCGGCGTCGGCCTGGCCGCGGTCGAGCTCGGACTTGCCTTCGGCGCACGCGTGATCGGCGCGGTCTCGTCCGAGGAGAAAGCCGCGGTGGTGCGCGCCGCCGGCGCCGAGGCGATCGTCTATCCGCGCGGTCCGTTCGACAAGGAGAGTTCAAAGGCGCTTGCCCGGCAGTTCAAGGATGCGGTCGGGCCAGCGGGCGCCGACCTGGTCTACGATCCCGTCGGCGGCGACTATGCCGAGCCGGCGTTGCGCGCGACCGGCTGGGAAGGGCGCTATCTCGTCGTCGGCTTTCCCGCCGGCATTCCGAGGTTGCCGCTCAACCTCACCCTCCTCAAAAGCTGCGATGTCTGCGGCGTGTTCTGGGGCGCCTTCGCAGCGCGCGACCCTGATGCCAATGCGCGGCACATCGAAACCTTGTTCTGGCTCTGGGACGAGGGCAAAATCGCCCCCAAGGTCAGCCGGACCTGGCCGCTGGCGCAGGCCGGCGAGGCGATCGCCCACATGGCTGCGCGGCAGGCGGTCGGGAAACTGGCCGTCACCATCGACTGACACCTGCGAACTCTTGCTTTTCCGCCGGTCGATTGCACCGGAGCCGTTCGAGGCCTATCTGGGGCGCAAAGGAAAGCAGGGAGCATCATGACCACCTTCGACGATCGCGAGCGGGCCTTCGAGAACCGATATGCCCGTGACCAGGAGATGCAGTTCAAGATCACCGCGCGGCGCAACAAGCTGCTCGGCCATTGGGCAGCGGGGCTGATGGGCCTGACCCAGGTCGAAGCCGACGCTTATGCCAGCGACGTCGTTCGCGCCGATTTCGAGGAAGCCGGTGACGAGGACGTCATCCGCAAGCTTCTCGGCGATCTTACCTCGGCCGGAGTCGAGTGCGACGAAGCTCGCATCCGCACCGCGCTCGAGCACAAGACAGTCGAGGCGCGGCGCCAGTTGATCGAAGCACAGGGCTGACGCGATGCCGATGGCCGCAGACGAGATCGAAGCGCTGATCCGGTCCGGAATCCCGGATGCCCATGTCGAGATCACCGATCTTGCCGGTGACGGCGATCATTATTCCGCGCGTGTCGTGGCCGAGAGCTTCAGGGGGGTGTCGCGCGTCGACCGTCAGAGGCGCGTCTACGATGCGCTCGGCGGACGTATGGGCGGTGTGCTGCATGCGCTCCAACTCACCACCGCAACCCCCGACTGAATTCCGGAGATTCCACCATGTCTGACGTTACCCTCCGCATCGACGAGATCGTCCGCAACAAGGACGTCGTCTTGTTCATGAAGGGCTCCGCCCTTTTCCCGCAGTGCGGCTTTTCGAGCCGGGCGATCGCGATCCTCGACCATCTCGGCGTCGCGTATGACACGGTCGACGTCCTGCAGGACGCGGAAATCCGGCAGGGCATCAAGGAATATTCGGACTGGCCGACCATCCCTCAGCTCTACGTAAAGGGCGAGTTCGTCGGAGGATCGGACATCATGATGGAGATGTTCGAGGCCGGCGAGCTCCAGCAACTGGTCCAGGACAAGCAGGTCGAGCGCGCCGAAGGCCACTGAGACGCGAGCAATTCCGCGATCGGCCGCCGGTCCGGCAGGCGACCAGCGATTGACAAAACGTCGTTCGAGGCGGAGGCGCGCTGCGTTTCCGCCTCGTTGCGTTTCGGTCTCGTCGTGAAAGGGCAGGCCGTTGCCTGGGCGTGCCGACAAAAAAGGGCGGCCAGCGCGACCGGACATCCGCTGACCGCCCTTTCGACTTCGAACAGTGTGGACTGCTTTGGAAGCTGTGTGGACGCGAACAGTCATACACGGGCCGTGCCAGATCGTGCCAGTCGCAATTTTCCGGGCCTGACGATGGTTCACGCCGGTTAACCGATCTTGCGCATTGTAAACCGCCTCGACACTCCTCGCGCGCGGTCCGCGACATTCATCGGCCGTTCACGCGTCGGGTGACTACATCTGTAGTCATAAGGGGAGAACGTCCATGGAGCGCATAGCCGAGGGCGAACTGGCGGTGATGGAGGTGCTCTGGGAGGAGTCGCCGCTCACCGCAGCAGAGGTCGCCGAGCGGGTGCCGGCCGAGCGGGGCTGGAGCCTCGCTACGGTCAAGACCATGCTGTCGCGGCTGCTCGCCAAAGGCGTTCTCGACCATCGCGAGGCTGGCCGTCGTTATCTTTACCGTCCGGCCATTCGCCGAGAGGATTATGTCGCCGAGGAATCGGGGCGGCTGATCGACCGCATGTTCGGCGGCCGGGTGACGCCGCTGGTTGCGCATCTCGCCGAGCGCGATCGCCTGACGCCGGCCGACATCGAGGAGATCGAGAAGATCCTGCGGGAGCTCAAGTCATGATCGGCTGGCTCGTTGAAACTCTGATCACCGTCACCATCCTGATGCTGCTGGTGCTCGCCGTGCGGGGACCGGTGGCGAGGACCTTCGGCGCCGGCTGGGCCTATGCCCTCTGGATCGTTCCCGCCGTTCGTCTGGTACTGCCGGCTTTGCCGGCGCTCACGCCCAACATCGCTCTTCCGGCCGCCGCGTTCATCCCTGCGGCGGTCGGGAGTACCGCGCCGTCGCCGGCTCATCCCGGACCTGGGCAGTGGGTGCCCTTCATGCTTGCCATGTGGGCCGGCGGCGCGGTCATCTTTCTCGTCCTGCAATGGCTCGCCTATCGCGATTTCGTCCAGCGCCTGGGCAAGACCGCGCGGCCGGCGCGGCCGCCGAGCTATGGCGGCATCCTGACCCTTGCCAGCCAGGCAGTGGACGGACCACTGGCCATGGGGCTGATCGCGCGCCGTATTGTCGTGCCCACGGATTTCCTGCGGCGCTACAGCGACGGCGAGCGCAGGCTCGCCCTCGAGCACGAACTCACCCACCACCGCCGCGGTGACATCTGGTGGAACATGGTGGCGACCTTGGTGCTCGCGCTGACCTGGTTCAACCCAATCGCCTGGGTGGCTTTCCGCGCCTTTCGCACCGATCAGGAATTGTCCTGCGATGCTGCGGTCGCGGCGAAGGCGAGCGCCGACGAACGCTGGGATTATGCCCGCGCGCTGGTCAAGTCGGCGTGCCGCCCCGGTCTGATCGCCGCCTGTTCGCTGAACGGCAGCGACGCGCTCAAGCGTCGCCTGCGAATGCTCGGAGGACACCGGGCGAGCTTGGGCCGATCGCTCGGCGGCATGCTGGCGCTGGGACTGTTCACGACGATCGGGTTCGGCGTCGGCAAGCCCGATTTCGTCATCGCTGCGGCGCCGGTTGCCTCGGCAGCGTCCCCGACGCCGACGGCGCCGGCGAGCAGCCTGCGGATCGCCGCATCTAACTCGGTGACCCGGCCAACGTCCGTCCGCGCTGCTCCGGTGCCGACGCCGCGACCTGTTCGAGTTGCGATTGCGGCACCTGCACGGCCCGCCGCGCGAGCAGTTGCAGCCGCCCCGACTGCCGCTCCCGAGCCAGCGCCTGCGCCGGCGGCGGTCCAGGCACCGATCGCGCCGATCGCATTGCCGCACCACCCGGCTCAGGCGGCCTCCGCCCGCCAGCCCGCATTGCGGGAGGCCCTGGCCGCGGCTGCGGCGGTGGCTTTGCGTGCACGCCCCATTCACCGACTGGAACTGCGTGACGACGAGCCGGATGAGGAGCAGGAGGAAGACGGCGCCCAGATTCTGGTCGTGACATGGGCCGCGTCCGCCCATGCTCCGGTTGGAAACTCGGACGGGGCAGTCGATCGCCTGCGCGCCCTCACCGGCGGCGGCGGCGGGTCCGTTCAGACGCATTTTCTGGCGCAAGTCGCCGAAGCCAAGGTGGTGCTTCGGGGGCTCCGTTTCCGCGCACCGGACATGTGGCATGAGGTTCCGACGGAGGATTGCGTCCATTGATCGGGGTGCGCCGTACGATGATCGCGATCGCTGCCGGTGTTGGCGCCGCGACGCTGACCTTCGTTAATCTGCCGACGCGTGCGCATTCCGCGACGCCGCCGGAGGCCCGGCAAGCTGACGCCGGTAGCCAGCAGAGCTTCAATCCCATTGCGATCCTGATTTCCGGCCGCTGACGCCGGACGGGCCGGGGGCAAAGGCGCCCTTGGTTTTCGGCAGCGCCGGTGCCACATGGCCTTTCATGAATGATGGGCTCACCGGCAGGATCGAACGTGTCGCCCCGCTGGTGCGGCGGGTGCTCGCGCCCAATCCGTCGCCATTCACCTTCACCGGAACCCAGACCTACATCGTCGGCGAGGGCGAGGTGGCGGTGATCGATCCGGGGCCTGCGATCCAGACCCATGTCGAGGGGATCCTGGCGGCGCTCGCAGGCGAGCGGATCGCTTCGATCCTGTGCACCCACACCCACCGCGATCATTCCCCCGCCAGCCGATCGCTCCAGGCCCTTACCGGCGCGCCGATCGTCGGATGTGCGCCGCTCGACATCGCCGACGAGGGGCCTCGAGCCGACGATTCGTTCGATCCGGATTATCGGCCCGACAGGGTGCTTGCCGATCGCGATACGGTGTCCGGGGCAGGCTGGACGCTGGAGGCGGTCGCGACGCCGGGGCACACCTCCAATCATCTCTGCTTTGCGCTCAGGGAGGCAAGAGCGTTGTTCAGCGGCGACCATGTCATGGGTTGGTCGACGACCGTGGTGGCGCCGCCCGACGGCGACATGACTGCCTATATGGAGAGCCTGGCGCGGCTGCAGCGGCGTGACGACAGGATCTACTATCCCGCCCACGGGCCGGCGATCGACGATCCGGAGGCGCATCTCGCCCGGCTCGTCGCCCATCGCCGTGGCCGCGAGCGGCAGATCCTGGCGGCGCTCGGGCGGGGCGAGGGCCGCATTCCGGTTATGGTCGAGCAGATGTACGGCGACGTCGATCCACGCCTTCACCCCGCCGCCCAGCGTTCCGTCCTCGCCCACCTCATCGATCTGGAAGGGCGATCCGAGGTGCGTCGGCAGGGCGACGTCTGGATGCTTGCATGAAACGGTACGCATTCTTTCTGCCGGTGCTGCTTGTCGGCCTGATCATCGGCGGCCTGCTGGTGGCCTCGCTGCGCGTCGGCGACTGGTTTCGTGGTCCCGATCCGGAGACGATCGCCGCCGCCAGCCTGCAGTCCGTGCGCGAGCAGGCGCGTCTGACCCCCTTTTCCGCGCGCTTCGTGGCGGTGGTCACCTCCACCCAGCGCCGCTTCGGCCTCTCGGCCGAGAAGACGCTTATCATGCCCGGCACGGTCCGTTACGAGCTCGACCTCGCCAAGCTGCGCCAGCAGGACATGGACTGGGACGATACCACCAAGATCCTGTCCATCTCCTTGCCGCCGCTGGAGATTTCTGCGCCGCAGATTGATCCGGCCGAGGTTCGCGAATATGGCGGAGGCGGCCTTCTCGGCACCCTGACCGACGCCGAGAAGGTGCTCGACGCGAGCAATCGACAGGCGGGGCAGGTGGAGCTCAAGCGCCAGGCGATGCAAGCGATGCCGCTGCGTCTCGCGCGCGACGCTGCGAGGCGGGCGGTGGAGCGGAGCTTCGCGATGCCGCTGAAGGCGGCGGGGATCGACGATGCGACGGTGAATGTGCGCTTCCGAGACGAGGGGCGGACGGATCCTTCGCAGCTCGATCGCTCGCGGCGGATCGAGGACGTGCTAAGGGAACGGCAAGGCGCCAAGTAGCGCATGCCGGTTTTGGGTGAGGGCTTTGGAATGAACGCACCGAATGTAAGCCTCAAGGGCCTCGATCTGCTCGCCGAGATCGACCGCCTGCGCAAGGAGCGCAACGCCGTCATCCTCGCCCATTATTATCAGGATCCGGCGATCCAGGATCTCGCCGATTTCGTCGGCGACAGCCTGGATCTCTCGCGCAAGGCGGCGGCGACCGATGCCGACGTGATCGCCTTTTGCGGCGTCCGCTTCATGGCCGAAACCGCGAAAATCCTTTCGCCGCAGAAGATCGTGGTCCTTCCCGACATGGCAGCGGGGTGCAGCCTCGAAGACAGCTGCCCGCCCGACCAGTTCAAGGCGTTCCGCGAGGCCCATCCGGACCATATCGCACTCACCTACATCAATTGCTCGACGGAGGTGAAGGCGCTGTCGGACATCATCGTCACCAGCTCGTCGGCCGAGACGATCCTAGCGCAGATCCCGCAGGATCAGAAGATCATCTTCGGACCCGACAAGAACCTGGGCGGCTACCTCAAGCGCAAGACCGGCCGCGACATGCTGCTGTGGCCGGGCGTCTGCATCGTCCACGAGGCGTTTTCGGAAACCGAATTGCTCAAGCTGCGGGCGCAGCATCCGGGCGCACCGATCCTCGCCCATCCCGAATGCCCTCCGCACATTCTCGATTATGCGGACCATGTCGGATCGACCAAGGCGATCCTCGACTATGCGCTCGCCTCCGAAAGCGACGTGATGATCGTCGCCACCGAGCCGCACATCATCCATCAGATGGAGAAAGCGGCGCCCGGCAAAACCTTCATCGGCGCGCCGGGAGCGGATGGCAATTGCAACTGCAACATGTGTCCGTACATGGCGCTCAACACGCTCGAGAAGCTCTATCTGGCGTTGCGCGATCTGACACCCCGGGTGGAGATGGACGAAGATCTGCGTATCGCGGCCAAGAAATCGCTCGACCGAATGCTCGAAATGGCCGGCCGCACCGTCGGCCAGGGCGACGTCGGACGACCGATCTTCGCCGGCGCCTGACCTCCGCGCCTCGCTGTCCGGGAGACACGTCTTGAATCGCTTCCTGTTTTCGGCCGCGTCGCTGGTTCTGCTCGCGGCATCGGCGCCGCCGGCGCAGCCCCCAGTGGCCGCGCAAGCTGCGGCCGAAGATCCCTTCCTCTGGCTGGAGGAGATCGAGGGAGACCGTGCGCTCGCCCAGGTGAAGACGTGGAATGCGGCCACCGAAGATATGCTCACCAAGGACCCCAAGTTCGACGCCTATCGCAGCCGCGCGCGGGCGATCCTGGACGACGAGCAGCAGATTGCGACGCCCGATCAGGTGGTGGGGGATCGCGTCCTGAACCTTTGGCGCGACGCGAACAATCCTCGCGGTCTGTGGCGAGTGTCGCCGCTTCCGGCTTACCGCGCCGGCACCCCGCAATGGCGAACGGTGATCGACGTCGATGCGCTCGGCAAGGCCGAGGGCAAGAGCTGGGTGTGGCACGGTGCCGATTGCCTTGCACCCGATTACCGCCGCTGCCTCGTGTCATTGAGCCCCGGCGGCACCGATGCCGACGTGGTGCGCGAGTTCGATCTCGAGAGCGGCCGCTTTGTCGACGGTGGCTTCACCTTGCCGGAAGCGAAGAGCAACATCGCTTGGGTCGATCGCGACACTCTGCTGGTCGTTACCGATTATGGGCCGGAGTCGCTGACCGCCTCCGGCTACGGACGCATCGCCAAGCTCTGGAAGCGCGGGACGCCGCTGAGCGCCGCGCGAACCGTCTATGAGGGCGAGAAGGGCGATGTGTCGGTGACACCCGTCGCGGTACAGGACGGTGTGCGTCGCTGGACGTTCGTCAATCGCGGCAAGACCTTCTGGACCAGCGAGCATCGCCTGCTGACCACGGCCGGAGCGCTGGTGCCGTTGCCCCTGCCGCAAGATGCCGATTTCCAGGACGTGATCGGCGGCCGACTGATTGCGAAGCTGCAGAGCCCGCTCGATGCAGGCGGCCGCCGTTTCCCCGAAGGCGCGCTGATCGCCTACGATCTCGAGCCGATCGCCGCGGGCCGCGGCGCTGTCCCGGAACTGGTGATGGCGCCTACCGCACGGCAGGCGATCGAGGAGGTCGCCGCAACCGACAACGTCCTGTGGGTGAAGGCGCTGGAGGACGTCTCCGGCAAATTGTTCGCTCTTCGCCGCGATCAAGCGGGACGTTGGACCGCGGCGCCGGCGGCACTGCCTGCGAACAGCACCATCCATCTGCTCTCGACCGCGGGCAAATCGGATCTCGCCTTCGCCACTGTGGAGGGGATGCTGACCCCGCCGGCACTTTACGCAATCGGCACCGATGGCACGCCTGCGCGCGTGCAGGCGCTCCCTGCCAAGTTCGATGCGAAGCAGTTCAGTGTCGAGCAGCGTTTCGCGACTTCCAGAGACGGTACCCGGATCCCCTATTTCCTGGTGCGCCGCAAAGGGACCAGAGGGGCAGTGCCGGCGCTGATCCATGCCTATGGCGGATTCCGGGCGGCGCAGACGCCGGGCTACCTCACCGGCCAGCCCTACCGGGCCGGACCGCTCGGCATGTTCTGGGTAGAGGAGGGCAACGCCTATGTGCTCGCCAACATCCGCGGCGGCGGCGAATATGGGCCTCAATGGCATCGTTCGGTGCTGCGCGAGAACCGGCAGAAGAGCTTCGACGATCTCCACGCGGTCGCCGAAGACCTGATCCGCACCGGCGTCAGCGCCAAGGGAAGGATCGGTATTTCCGGCCGGTCCAACGGCGGGGTGCTGGTCGGTGCCGCCCTGACCCAGCGGCCTGATCTCTATTCGGCGGTGATCTCGGGTTCGCCGCTCCATGACATGAAGCGTTATTCGCACCTGCTCGCCGGTGCCTCGTGGGTCGGCGAATATGGCGATCCCGACAAGCCGGAGGACTGGGCCTTCCTGTCGGCCTACTCGCCTTATCAGAACCTGAAGCCGGGCGTGAAATATCCGGCGGTGTTCTTCTACAGCTCGACGAAGGACGACCGGGTTCATCCCGGCCATGCCCGCAAGATGGCGGCGCGGCTCGGCGAATATGGCAACCGTTTCTACTTCCACGAATATCTCGAAGGCGGGCATTCGGTCGGTGCCGATCATGCGGAGGACGCCAAGCGTGCCGCCCTGCTGATGGCCTATCTGAAACGCGAGCTTGGAGCGGCGAAATGACCTTCGTCCTCGACGGCTTCGATCTCGACGCCTTTGTCGCCGCCACCCTTGCCGAGGATCTCGGCCCCGGCGGAGACATCACGTCGGAGGCCGTAATCCCCGCCGATGCGCGCTTTCGCGGCGTCATGGACAGCCGCGATCCGATCGTCGTCGCAGGTCTGCCGATCGCGGAGGCCTTCTTCCGCGCCCTCGACCCGAACGTCGCGATCGAGCGGCTGGTGGAGGAGGGGGAGCGGGTGCCCGCCGGAACCGATCTGCTGAGGCTGACGGGCAGGGGGCGGGCGATGCTGACGGCCGAGCGATCGGCGCTGAACACGATCCAGCATCTCTCGGGCATTGCGACGCTGACCCGCGCCTATGTCGATGCGATCGCCGGCACCGGCGCCATCCTGCTCGACACCCGCAAGACCATTCCCGGGCTTCGGCGTCTCGAGAAATATGCAACGAAGGTCGGCGGCGCCGAGAATCACCGCATGGGGCTGTGGGACGCAGCGATGATCAAGGACAACCATGTTGCGGTCGCCGATGGAGTCGCGGAGGCGGTGCGACGCGCGGCGGCAGCCGGCATTGCCAGGATCATCGTAGAGGTCGATCGGATCGATCAGATCGCGCCGGCGCTTGCCGCCGGCGCAACCCATTTGCTGCTCGACAACATGGCGCCCGAGATCTTGCGCGAGGCGGTCGGCCTGGTGGCGGGGCGGGTGCCGACGGAAGCGAGCGGCGGCGTCACCCTCGACACGATCCGTGCCAAGGCGGAGACCGGCGTCACCTTTATCTCTGTCGGCCGGATCACCCAGTCCGCCCCGGCAGCGGACATCGGACTGGATTTCGACACGCTTTGACGGCGCAGGTCAGCGTCGATCGACGATTTCGCCCTCGATCACCCCTGTTTCGGGATGATGCTTGTCGAGCCAGCGCTTGACGATCCTGAGATTGCGCGAGTTCGATCGAAAGGCGAAGTCGAACAGATCGCCGACCAGCGGCACGGCACCGACCAGGGCGTCGAAGCCGACATTGCTGCCCATCCGGACGAGATGCCATTTCGGCATGCCCAGGTTGCGGGCCTCCCAGACGATCCATGCGCCCATCGCCGTGGTGACGAGGTCCCCGACGACGGGCACCAGACCGACCACGGCATCGAGGCCGATCCGATAATTGGTGCCGGGGAGGACGAAGGCGCGCTCCAGCAACAGCTCCATCGCCTCGACCCTTTTGCGCACGGAGGCCGCGTCGCGGCCGATCGGCAGCTGTGCAGCGAGGGTTTCGAACTGGTCCTGGCGCATCGATCTTCCTTCCGTCAGGGCTGATCGCGGATCAAATCGAGCGCATGGTGGCGCGCGAATGGATTGGCGCGAAAGCCGGTCAGTCGCGGCGACACGAGCGACCAGCGGATCGGTGACGCCAGCGGAATGAACGGCGCATCGTCGGCAAGGATCCGATCGGCAGCGGCAAGAAAGCTTCGCCGGCTTTCCGCGGTGGGGGCGAGGCGAGCGCCGGCCATCGCGCCATCGGCTTCGGAATCGCAGATTGGGCTCGCCGCACATTCGAAATGGCGAAGATACCAGCTGGCGAGGCCGACCGGCGCGACTTCGTCGATCAGGCGCAAATCGGCATCCTTCGTCTCGGCATCGACCCGCTCCGCGGCCACGCCGATGGCCGCCCAGTCGCGCCGCAGATGGGCGAACAGCAGGCGGTAACCAGGGCGATCCGGCAAGGCGACGCGGATCCGCAGCGGTCGCGGCAGGGCGGCGGCCGCGATCGTTCGCGCGGCCAGTGCCCGCCGCTCGCCCAGGGGCAGGGCTGTCCAGGCCGGTGCGGCCGGTGCCAGGCCTTCCACTCCGGCCGGCAGCATCGTCTCGCGGGGGGACAGACCCTGGATGGCGAGACCACCGACGAGGGCCTGGCGATCGATCGCCATGCTCAACGCCTGCCGGACTTCGGCAGTCGAAAGCGGACCTTCGATCGAGACGACCTCGAGGCCGAACAGGCCGTTGGTCGGATCGAAGACGAGTGCATTGGAGGCGACGCCTGCCTGACGCGCAAGCGGAAGCTCGCCGAGCGTTCCGCCGAGGACGACATCGGCATCGCCGGCGACGAACCGGGTGATCGCCATCGCGGCGCGCGTGCCCGAGAGGATGATCGGCGTGTGCCGAACCGGGCCGCCGCCATCTTCCTCCTCGTCGTTGCGCGGCAGAGTGAGCAAGGTGCCGCCGTCGGGGCGCGGCGCGGCGACATAGGGGCCGGAGCCCTCGCGCTTGCGGAGCACCGCCATCTCCGGCTGTGCCAGCAATTGCAGGAAGTTCGGGCGCGGCGATTTGAGGCTGATCTCGATGACCTCGTCCGTCATCGCCTCGATCTCGTCGATCGCGCCGAGAATCGGCTTCAGCGGATTTTCGCTGCCGCGGGCACCGGCGGCGCGCAAGCGTGCGGCGACCTGCTCGGCAGTGATCCTGCTGCCATCATGCCATTGCAGCCGCGCCAAGCGAAAAGTGTAACGAAGGCCGTCATCCGAGACGATCCAGCGTTCGGCCAGGGCCGGCTCGATCTCGCCGGCAGCATCGAAACGCACCAGCCCCTGGGCGACGCTTTGCAGCAGGAAGGCGGAGGGCGCGTCGAGCGGCTCCGAATTGGGATCGAGCAGCCGCGGCGGGCCGCCGATGCCGACCGCCGAAAGCGGGCCGGTCTCCTCAGCCCGGCAGCCGGCCAAGGCCAGGATCACGGCCAATGCCGCGCTGCACGCTCTCCGGTCTACCCTCATCGCCGGACCGATAGCGCAGCCTGCGCGCGATTATTAGAGGCCTCGTGCACCCGGATCATGGCTAACATTTCATCAACCATGTCGCTTTATATCTCCTCCGTAACGACGGAACCGGACTCGGCCCGAGCCGCGGACCGCCGTGTGGGGGAAGATATGAGCACCAAGGCCAAACGTGCGCCGCGCGGCGCGGCAAATGCCGATGCGGTTGTCGTCACCGAGGAGGAACTGCGACAGCGCCGACCGATCTCCGTCTACCGCGCGGCCAAGCTCGCGTCGGGGCGCGGGGAACATCTGTGCGTGGTGAAGAGCATCTCGTCGCGCGGCTTCGTTGCCGAGAGCCATGCGCGGGTCGCCCCGGGCGAGCGGGTTCGGATCGAGCTCGACGACCGGATGATTGCCGCGACGATTAACGCCTTGGAAGCCCGCGGCATCGCCGCAGCCTTCGACGAAACGATCGACGTCCAGGCGTGGCTCGGCGCAGAAGGAACGCAGCACCGGCGGACGGCACCGCGCATCGCCATCGATGCGCGCGCTCGCCTTCAGATCGGCAGCCAGTTGCTGTTCGTTCGCGCCCGCGACATCTCGCAGGAGGGGCTTGGTGTCGAAACGCAGGACATGGTGATGGAAGGCGACGAGCTGATCGTCGGGCTGCGCGGCTGGCACGGTCTGATCCCCGGCGCGATCACCCGCATCGATGGCGATTTCGCCGGGATCCACTTTCTTCAGCCGCTGAGCTTCCAGGCTCTGTCCGAATGGCTGGGCTCGTACGGCGGCAGCGCGTCGGCGGCAACCAGCGGCAGCGCTGCTTATGAGAGCGCGCGCCCCTGATCTTAAGACGGTAGGAACGGATCGCCGCCGGCCGCGGTTGGGGCCGCACGGAGGACGATGCCATGAACGATGAGACGCAGACGGAACCCGATCCCGACGATCAGACCGCCGTGCCGCAGCCCGACGCCGAACGCGAGGCGATGGAGCGCGCCCAGCGAGAGGCGGCCGAGGAAAGGAGCAGCGAACGTGGCTATCAATGAGCCCGCCGATCCGACGCGCGGCACCGGACCCGACAAGATCACGGAGAGCGTGTCGCCCGATCTGCAGGCGCCGCCGGGCGCACTCGCCAATGAGGGAAGCCGATCGGGAACGCCCGATCCGGCACGCGGTGGCTGCCTGAAGTTCGGTTGGGGCTGCCTGCCGGTGCTGCTCGGAGTGATGTTGATCCCCGCCGGCCTGTTCTTCTGACGTTACGGCGGCTGGAGGCTGGGCCGTTAGTCCCTCTGTGCGAATGCGCCTGCCGGCACGGGACATACGGCCTCATATTGGTCTGCGGCGATCTTCAACAGCGGATTAGCCCCGGATTCGCGTCGGTGCTGCAGCGCGCCCATCGGGGCGAGGGCTTCCGCCGGCGGTGGCACCTGCCAGCAAACCAAGTGGGCGTCTGATCTGGTGCGGACGGCGGGACTCGAACCCGCACGCCCCGAAGGGCAGAAGATTTTAAGTCTCCGGCGTCTACCGGTTCCGCCACGCCCGCACGGGCCCCCTGTGCCGCGCGGCGGCACGGAGAGGCAAGAGGTTTCGGACGAACAGGGGCCAACCGGCGAACCGCCGGCGCGCAGCTTACTCGGCGGCCTGGACGGCGCCCAGGTTCAAGCGCTCGCGCATTTCCTTGCCGGGCTTGAAATAGGGCACCCGCTTGGCGTCGACATCGACGGTGTCGCCGGTGCGCGGGTTGCGGCCCTTGCGGGCGTCGCGCTCGCGGGTCGAGAACGCACCGAAGCCGCGCAGTTCGACGCGGCCGCCATGTTGCAGCTGGTCGATCACGGCATCGAAGAACGCCGAAACCACACGCTCTATTTCCTTGCCCGTCAGATCGGGATGGTCGTCGCAGAGTTTCTGGACCAGCTCGGAACGGATCACGGGCTTCCCCCAAATAAGTTTTACACGCGGTTGTCGTCGGGCGGCGTCGGGACCCCTTCCGGAACCGCTGATCGAAGTTAAACAGGAATTCTTTCGCAAACGCAATATCCGCAACCGCGTAAGCTCTCGAAAAGTCGCGCTTTCGCCCCCGACTGGCGCGATCGCCCAGATTCGGGTCGGGATACAAAAAGGGCAGGCGGTCCGAGAACCACCTGCCCCATTCGCTTCGGTGCCGGGCCGGGATCGGGCGGCGCCCGATCCGGAACCGGATGTGGCCTTAGCGGTCGCCCTTGAGCTTCAGCGCTTCGCCGAGGATGTCGCCGAGCGACGCACCCGAGTCGGACGAGCCGTACTGCGCAACCGCCTGCTTCTCTTCGTGCAGCTGAAGCGCCTTGATCGAGAAGTTCGGCTTCTTGGAACGATCGAAGCCGATGACCAAGGCATCGAACTTCTGGCCGACCTGGAAACGCTCCGGACGCTGCTCGTCGCGGTCACGGCCGAGATCGGTGCGCTTGATGAAGCCGGTCGCACCGTCGTCGCCGACCTGGACCTCGAGGCCGCCGTCGCGGACTTCGAGAACGGTAACGGTGACGGTCTCGTTCTTGTTGACGCCGCCGGACGCGCCGCCCTTGGCAACGCCGCCGCGCTCGAGCTGCTTCATGCCGAGGCTGATGCGCTCCTTCTCGACATCGACGTCGAGAACCACGGCGCGGACGGTCTCGCCCTTGCGGTGCAGGTTGAGCGCTTCCTCGCCGGTGACGCCCCAGGCAATGTCGGACATGTGGACCATGCCGTCGACGTCGCCGTCGAGGCCGATGAACAGGCCGAACTCGGTGGCGTTCTTGACTTCACCCTCGACTTCGGTGCCGACCGGGTTCTGCTCGAAGAAGGCAGACCACGGATTGGCCTGGGCCTGCTTGAGGCCGAGGCTGATGCGGCGCTTGTCCTCGTCGACTTCGAGCACCGCGACGTCCACTTCCTGCGAGGTGGAGACGATCTTGCCCGGGTGGACGTTCTTCTTGGTCCAGCTCATTTCCGAAACGTGGACGAGGCCCTCGATGCCGGCTTCCAGCTCGACGAACGCACCATATTCGGTGATGTTGGTCACGCGGCCGCGGAACACGCCGCCGACCGGGTACTTGGCGCCGGCGCCTTCCCAGGGATCCGCCTCGAGCTGCTTCATGCCCAGGCTGATGCGCTGGGTGTCGCGATTGATGCGGATGATCTGGACGCGGACGGTGTCACCGATGTTGATGACTTCCGACGGATGGTTGACGCGCTTGTAGCTGATGTCGGTAACGTGGAGCAGGCCATCGATGCCGCCGAGGTCGACGAACGCACCGTAATCGGTGATGTTCTTGACCACGCCTTCGACCACCTGGCCCTCGGCGAGGGACTGGATGAGGCCGGAACGCTGCTCGGCGCGGGTCTCTTCCAGAATGGCGCGGCGCGACACGACGATGTTGCCGCGGCGGCGATCCATCTTGAGGATCTGGAAGGGCTGCGGGATGTCCATCAGCGGGGTGACGTCGCGGACCGGCCGGATGTCGACCTGGCTGCCCGGCAGGAAGGCCACGGCGCCGCCGAGATCGACGGTGAAGCCGCCCTTGACGCGGCCGAAGATGACGCCTTCGACGCGGTTGCCGGCGGTGAATTCGGTTTCGAGCTTGTCCCAGGCGGCTTCGCGGCGGGCGCGATCGCGGCTGAGCATGGCTTCGCCCTGGTGGTTCTCGACGCGGTCGACATAGACTTCGACCTTGTCGCCGACGTTGAGCTCGGCCTTCTGGCCGGGCGCGGCGAACTCGCGCAGGGGAACGCGGCCTTCGGACTTGAGGCCGACGTCGATCACCGCATGATCATTCTCGATCGCGGTGACGGTGCCGGTGACGACGCGGCCTTCGAAGCCTTCGTTCTCGCCGCCGAGCGTTTCGTTTAGGAGGGCCGCGAAATCGTCGCGGCTGGGCATTGCCGTAGTGGCCATGTTTTCAGTCTTCCTTCGTGTTTGTTTTGCCGGCCGCCGGTTGTCTCCGACGGTCTTTTGACCCGACTGCCGCAACGACCCCATGCCGATGCGGCTGTCCTGGCGGGCGAAAAGGCGCTTGCGAAGCGGCGGGTGGATAAGCAAAAACAGCGCGATCAGGGCGGGCCTCTCGCCGCACCCCACGCGCTTATCCAAAACCGAGACTCCGCAGGCGCTTAGGCCCGCTGGACGGGGCGCATATAGAGGAGTGCCGGCAAAGGGGCAAGGGACCTTCTCGCCGGAAGCGCAAGCTCTTCTTCTTGGGCGGAAAAAGCGGCTGCGGTGGGCCGCCGAACTTGACGTCGCAGCATCGCTCGTCGACAGTCCCCGGCAGGAGAGGGAGGCTTCTTGGCCAGCCTGTTATTGAACGATGTAGGCAAGGCCTATGGCGCCGTGCCGGTGCTCGACGGCGTCTCGCTGGCGATGGACGGGCGCGAGTTCATCGCTTTCCTGGGTCCCTCGGGTAGCGGCAAATCGACTCTGCTGCGGATCATCGCCGGTCTCGAAACTGCCGACCGCGGCGAGGTGTGGCTGGAGGGCAGGCGCATCGACACCTTGCCGCCCGGCGATCGGGGCGTGGCGATGGTGTTCCAGCATTATGCGCTCTATCCGCACATGACCGTATTCGAGAATATGGCATTCGGGCTGAGGAATGCCGGCGTGCCGCGCCCGGAGATCGCCGTCCGGGTCGCCGAGGCAGCTCGGATCCTCGAGATCGAGAGCCAGCTCGACAAGAAGCCGGGCCAGCTTTCCGGCGGCCAGCGCCAGCGGGTCGCGATCGGCCGAGCTATCGTCAAGCAGCCGCGCCTGTTCCTGCTCGACGAGCCATTGTCGAACCTCGATGCGGCGCTGAGAATGCGCACCCGCGTCGAGCTCGCCCAGCTGCGCCAGCGGGTCGATGCGGCAGTGATCATGGTCACTCACGATCAGGCCGAGGCGATGACCCTCGCCGACAGGATCGTGGTGATGGCGGATCGGCAAATCCAGCAGGTCGGCGCGCCAATGGAGATATACGCGCGCCCGGCGAACAGCTTCGTCGCGCGCTTCGTCGGCGCACCGGTGATGACGCTCGCGCCCGCGGCCCTGATCGACGGCACCGGATCCTATGCCCGCGTACGGCTGGCCGGAGGCTTCGAAGTCGACACCCGCGTTCCGCGCGGCGGGCTTCCGGCGGAAGGCGCGTATCAACTCGGCCTGCGCCCGGAGCACGTCCGGGTTTCCCCTGACGAGCCCGGCACGCTCGCCGCGAAGGTGGAGCTGGTCGAGCGGCTCGGCGACCGCACCTTCGTCTATGCGCGTGCGGACGACCACCTGCCGATTACCGCGGAGGATCGGGGAGACAGCCGGGTACGGATCGGCGACGCGATCGGGCTGCGGATCGACGGTGCCGCTGCCCATCTGTTCGATGCCGACGGCGTCGGACATCATGCGGAGGCGGCCGGCTGATGGGGCGGAGCGCGCGGTGGACCGGGCTCGCATTCGTCGCGCCGTTCCTGATCCTCTACGTCGTGATCCTCTTCTACCCGTTGCTGATGGGGATGGGCATCAGCCTCCATCGCGCAGACCTGTTCGGTGCCCGCACCTTCGTCGGCTTCGACAATTATGTGCGGCTGTTCGGCGATCCGATCTTTCATCAGGCGCTGGGCAACACCTTGCTGCTGACGCTGATGATCGTGCCGCCGCTGACGGCGATCGCGCTCGGCCTGGCGCTGGCGCTCAACCGGCCGACCCGTTCGGCGGCCTGGCTGCGCGGCCTGTTCTTCTCCTCTTCGGTGCTGTCGGTGACGATCGTCACCTTGATCTGGCGCTTCATCCTCACTCCCGACGCCGGCCTGGTCGCGGAGATACTGGAAGCGGCAGGGCGCCCGCCAATCCCGTTCCTCAGCGATCCCGAGCTTACCATCCCGGCGCTCGCCATCACCACCATCTGGTGGTCGATCGGCCTGCCGATGATGCTCTTCCTCGCCGGGCTGCAGCAGATCCCGGCCGACATCTACGAAGCAGCCGCGCTGGACCGCGCCGGACCCTGGACTCGCTTTCGCCGGATCACCCTGCCGTCGCTGCGCCGAACCCTGATCCTGGTGGTGATGCTGCAGACCGCAGCGCAGCTTCAGCTGTTCGGCCAGGCGCAATTGCTGACCGCGGGCGGGCCGAGCGGCGCCTCCCGCCCGGTCGTCCTCTTCATCTACGAGGTGGCATTCGTCCGCTGGGAACTCGGCTATGCTTCGGCTGCGGCAGAGATGCTGTTCCTGCTCGTGCTCGCGGCGACCCTGCTGCAATATTGGGCGGTGCGGCCGCGGGAGGAGGGATGAGCGCGCACCGTCTGTCCCCGGTCGCCTGGATCCTGGTCCTGCTCGGCGCGGCGATCATGGCCGCGCCCCTGCTCTGGACCTTGTTGCTCTCGTTCAAGGCCAATGGGGAATTGATGCGCGACAGTGCGGCCGCATTCTCCGCGCCTTATACGCTCGAAAACTACCGGGCGATCCTGCAGGGATCGTCGCTTCTGCGCTGGCTGGCGAACAGCCTGATCGTGTCGCTCGGCACCACGGCCGGGATGCTGGTTCTCGCCTCGCTCGCCGGCTACGGTTTCGCGCGGATCGATTTTCCCTTTCGGCGTACGCTGTTCGTATTCGTGCTGCTCGGGCTCGCGGTTCCCGAACAGGCGGTGATCCTGCCCCGACACCAGCTGTTCGCAACGCTCGGCCTCCACAACAGCTACACCGGGCTGATCCTGCCCGGCCTGGTCGGCCCGTTCGGCGTCTTCTTCATGACCCAATATTTCCGGGCGATCCCAAAGGAGCTGGATGAGGCGGCGCTGCTCGACGGCGCCTCTCGGCTGACGATCTTCTGGCGGGTGCTGCTGCCGCTGACCTGGCCGGCGCAAGCGACCTTGGGAGTGTTCACCTTCCTCGGCTCCTGGAACGATTATTGGTGGCCGTTGATCTCGGCGACCCGCAGCGAGCGCTTCACCCTGACCATCGGCCTTGCCTCGTCGCAGATGAACTATGCGCAGACGAGCGGGCTCGGCTTCCTGATGGCGCAGGCGGTGTTCGCGTCGATCCCGATCCTGATCGTCTACATCGTGTTCCAGAAGCAGATCGTGCGGGCAATGGCGGGCACCGCGGCGCGATGATGCGGCGAACGCTTTCTGCGCTTGCGCTCGCCGCCGCGCTCGCCGGCTGCAGCAGGGAAGAGGGCGAGGGTCGCGGCGAGGGACGGCCGGACATCTACGTTCAGCGCTTCTTCGGGGAATGCGGCGCGCTTTACGGGCGCACCATCCAGATCGGATCGGCGGAAGGCGAATGCGGGATCGTTACCGCCCTTTTCAACCGCTTCGGGGCCCAGAATCGCGACATCGGGCTGGACGTCAACGTCGTCGCCTGGCCTGGTTATGCGCAGCTCGCGGCGCAAATGGCCGCCGGCGATCCGCCCGATCTCGTCACCATGCACCAGGGCGTCATCTCCGACTATCAGTCGCGCGGCCTGCTCGAGCCGATGGACTCCATTTTGCGCGAAGCGGGCATTCGCCCCGAGGATTTCACCGACGCGGCCCGGCGCGGAGTGACAAAGAACGGGATTGTCTACGGGCTGCCCTGGGACACGGTCGGCGGGCTCTATCACGTCAATACGAAGCTGTTTGCAGCGGCGGGTCTGATGAACGGGGGCAAGCCGGTTATTCCGGGTTCGGCGGCGGAGCTGCTCGACCAAGCCCGGCGCTTCAAGGAGGCGACGGGCAAGCCGTATTTCGTCCAGTCGCAGGTCAACGATCCCGCCACCCATGTTCGCAATCTCTACTCCTTCCTGCTAGCCCAAGACGCGAACTTCTACCCGGACGGGCACCATATCCGGCTCCGCACGCCGGAAGCGAAACGGGTGGTGGAGCTGTTCCGGACACTGGAGAGGGAAGGGCTCACCACCCGCAACCAGGACAACCCCGCCGCGATCGCGAGCTTCATCAACGGGGATGGCGGCGTGTTCCTCACCGGGACCTGGATGATCGGTCCGTTCGAGCAGGAAGCGGAGGCCAAGGGACGCCCGCTCTCCGGTGCCTATGCAGTGGTGCCCTATCCGCGCCTGTGGGGTCACGCCGCCGCCTTCGTCGACGGCCATGCCTGGGTGATGCCGAAGCGCAAGCGCAGCCCGGAGCAGCATCGGGCCTTGGTCCGCCTGTTCCGGTTCATGGCTGCGCACAATTTCGACTGGGCGCGTACGGGGCATATCCCGGCGTTCAAGGCAGTGGTCGAAAGCCCCGCTTTCGCCGCGCTTCCCCACCGCGGCGACATCGCGCCGCTGGCCCGCATCGGGGCGCCGCTTCCCGCTTACGTCAGGCGGCAGGGGGCGATCGAAGGACTGGTGGGCGAGGAGATCGCGGCCGCCGTCGCCGGCACCAAGCCGGTCGACCAGGCGCTTGCCGATGCCGAGCGGCGGGTCAACGAGCTGCTCACCAACGCAGATTGAGCGCGTTTCCGCAGGAGCCCTTCGTTGCCGCCCGATCAGCTGACCGCACAGGTGCGAACATCGGTCGCGGCCAGCGGCGCGTTGTTGGAGATGCTCAGATCCGTCCGGTCGCGGACCAGATAGGCTGTTTCCGCCTTGAGCACGCGCGCGCCGAAGAAGGCGTTGGAGATCAGCGGCTGGTAATTGTAGGTCAGCTCGGCGACGATGATCGCGTTACCGCTGGGGGCTACCAGGGATCTGGTCCTCCCGACCCCCTGAAGAGTCGCATCCGTCTTTCCGGCGTCCTGCGCACCATATTTGGATGGGACATAGGTGCCGTTCACCTTGAGATCGCCGATGCAGCGCTGCCAGCGGATCCACTGGCCTGTGCCGCCGGCGTTCAGCTGGACGGACGACAGGATCAGTCGACCGTTTTCGGCGAATTTCATCTGCTGACCGGTGACCTTGGCGGCGGTAAGGATCTCGACGAGATCGGTTTCGTCGATGGTGCTGCGCACGCGCGCGGCCGCATCGGCGCTGACCGCGGCAAGCTGGTTCACCTTTTGCTGCTGAACGGCCACCCACGCGATTTCCAGACCGTACATCGAAATCATCAGCACGATCGGCAGCGACATCGCGAATTCTACGAAGGCAAGGCCCGACTCCGAGCTGCGGAGCTTGCGCAGCAGGGTGGTCAGCCGAAAGCCGGCGCTCGTCACGAGCACGTCACCGGGTTTCCGGCGGCGGCGTCGACGCAGCAATTCTTGATCGCCTTGTCGGTACCCGCTGCGAACGGCTCGTTCTGCAGCGTGACCTCGGACGAGAGCGAGACCGTGCGGCTCTTGGTCACGAACTTGGTGATGAACGGGAACAACGTATTGTACGTAACGCTCACCCGATAGTTGATGATGTCGTCCGCGCCGCCAAGGCCCTCGGTTCCGGGATCCGTATCCCAGGTCCGGTTCTGGTTCTCGTCGTCGAAGCAATAAGGCGGGCTTGCGCCGCCGCTGGTCTTGCGTTCCGGCTTACGGATCTGACTCGCCTTATCATAAGACATCTTGTTGATGACGATGTTCGAACCGCTGACGATGGAGACTTGCCGTCGCACCATCGCGTCGATCTTGGTTCCGTTGATTCCGGTGATCGCGACGTCGCCGGTTGTTGCCATGCGCGCAGCCTGCTTGAGCGCGCCGTCCATCGATGCCTTGACGAACATGCTGAGCCCGAACTCGATGCTGCCCAGCACCAGGGTCAGCATCGGGATCGAAATCAGCGCGAATTCGACGATCGTGACGCCGCGCTCATCGCTGCGGAGCTTCTTGAAGAAGGTCATCTCGAAAGCCTCAGCGGACCGATGTTCTTGCCGATCTCGACGAAGCGCCTGATCAGCGCATCGGAGCTTGTCGCCATGGAGAATTGATCGGGGTTGGACGCGCAGTTTCTCAGCGCTGCCGTGTCGCCTGAGGTGCCGAACTGGATCGTCCAGATCGAGACGTCGCGCGCCTTGGCGGCGTTACATGCCATGCTGAAGCGTTTGAGGTGGCGCCCATTGTTGTCGCCGTCCGAAGTGCCGCCGACCCGGCCGTCCTTCACCTCGTAGCCATAGGCGGAATACTCGCCGCGCGGCGTGTTCATCTCACCGTCGGTCATGAAGATGATGAACCGCTGCACCGGCCGCCGGTTGAAGACCGTCGGATTGTCGCCACCGAACACGCCATTGCGCGAAATCATCCGTGTGCCCCAGATCATGCCGATGTCGATATAGGTCGTACCCGCCGGGTTCAGCGCATTGACCTTGTCGTTCATCTGGCTGCGAGTCAGCTCGGCGAGCAGCGTCGCCTGAGTCGGGCACTGCCAATTGACGTTGAAGGTCGAGCCGCTCTGGCCTCTCGTCGGAAAGCCCGAATAAGGCTTCCACTTCGTCTGGTTGTCCGCGCTCGGAATCATGTCGATGTCGAGATCGTAGGCATCGGCCGGCGCCCCGTCGCGCGTATCGTTGGCCGTGATGCCGTTCGAAGTCTTGCGTTCTTCGATGCATCCCGCCCATTTCTCGGTCGTGTACGGGAAGTCGCCTGTTCCCGCGACGAAGTCCGGAAGATCGACCGGAACAACCTTGTTCTGGCTGTATACCGTCGCGTAATAGGGAACCTGGCTGGTCTGAATGTAATTCGAGTTCAGCAGTTTGCCGACATTGACCGTCTGCGAGTAGGGCACGATGCCGTAGCGGAGGCGCAGTCCCTGGCTCTTCAGCGTCGTCTGCGCTTCGGCGAGCTGATCGTACAGCGCCAGCACGGCAGAGCGAAGTCCCTGGATCCTGGTGCCAGCCATCGACCCGGTGGTGTCGAGGACGAGCATGATGTCGAGATTATCGAAATTCTGCTTCGCTTCGCTGGTTGCCGTGATCGGATAGGATCTAATCCCGAACAGGCGCATGAAGGTCGCCGGGATGGTGGTCTCCGCCTTGACGCTGACGGTGCCGACATCGGGCTTCGTGATCGTGGTGACCACCGGCGTCGTCTCATTGTAGCCGGCCGGGAAATTGAAGGTGATGTAGGAGCGGGCCGCCGGCTTGGCGGTCTCGATGTCGTCGTTCGTCATCGCACGGCGGCCGGCGAGGGCCGCGGAATCGACGGCTTCCTGCAGCTTGCTCTTGGTCATGTAGATGCGGGCGGTGTCGACACCCGAACCGATCGCGGCGATGATCGGCAGCATCGCCGCCGCCATGATCGGCAGCGCGTTGCCACGATCCTGCTTCAGGCGCGGCAGCAGGCGGTTCAAACCCATCCGTTTCATCCCAGTCGCTCCTCCGCGGCGTAATCGCGGCCGCGGCTGCCAGATGCGGTCGCACCGGGCAGTTTCGCATCCAATCCTTACCGACTCCCTACCAAGCCGGACTCGGAGCCGCTTCTAAACGGCGGAGCGTTTCAGAGGCGTAAACGACGCCTCATGAGGAATGATCTACGTGCGGGAGGAAAGGCCTGGAGCGACCGGCGACTGGTCAGGCGCGGGCGCGCCTCTCGACCGCGGCGATCGCCTGCGCGATCGCCTCTTCAATGCCGAGCATGCTGGTATCGAGCCGATGGGCATCTTCGGCCATCACCAGCGGCGCTGCGGCGCGGTTGCGGTCGCGGGCGTCGCGGGTCTCGATGTCGGCAAGCACATCCGGGAACGGGATCGGAATGCCGAGCCGGGCGAGTTCGTCGAAGCGGCGGCGCGCCCGGACCTCGGCCGATGCGGTGACGAACAATTTGGCGTCCGCCTGCGGCGCGATCACGGTGCCGATGTCGCGTCCGTCGAGCACCGCGCCGCCGGGCTGCGCCGCAAAGTCGCGCTGGCGCGCGATCAATGCGGCGCGGACGCCGGGATAGGCCGAGATGCGCGATGCGATTCCGCCCGTCGCCTCGCTCTTGAGCTCCGGGTCGTCGAAATCGATGCCGGACAGCGCGCATGCCTTAGCCGCCTGCGCCGCGTCCGCCGGGTCGCCGCCGGCACGGAGCAAGGCGAGGGCGGCGGCCCGGTAGAGCAGGCCGGTGTCGAGGTGGGGCAGGCCGTAGTGGCGGGCGATGGCGCGGGCGATCGTACCCTTGCCGCTGGCCGCCGGCCCGTCGACCGCGACGATCATGCGGCGAGGCTTTCGATCGTGTCGAGGAAGGGCGGGAAGCTGGTCGCGACCGGCGCCATGTCGTCGACGCCGATCGGCCGCTCGGCATGTAGGCCGGCGATGGCGAAGCTCATCGCGATGCGGTGATCAAGCTGCGACAGAATGGTGCCGCCGCCGCGCACCGGCGCGCCGCCATTGCCCTCGATGGCGAGCCCTTCAGGGCTCTCCTCGGCGCGGACGCCGATCGCCGTTAGGCCGGAGGCCATGGCGCTGATCCTGTCGGATTCCTTGACCCGCAACTCGCCGAGGCCGTCGGCGCGGCTGGTGCCTTCGGCGAAGGCGGCGGTGACGAACCAGATTGGGAATTCATCGATCATCGAGGGCACCAGGCGATCGGGCACGGTGACCGCACGGAGCCGCGAATGGCGGACACGAAGATCGGCGACCGGTTCGCCATCCGCGTCGCGAGGATTTTCGAGGACGAGATCGCCGCCCATCAGCTGCAGCAGCTCGAACAGACCGGCGCGGAGCGGATTGACCGAGACGCCCCTGATCAGCACGTCCGAGCCGGGGACGATCAGCGCCGCCGCCGCGAGAAAGGCGGCGGAGGACGGGTCGCCGGGAACGGTGACCGGGCGCGCCTGAAGCTCGGCCTGGCCGCTCAGCGATATGTCGCGGCCGCCATCTCGTTCCTCGACGCGGATGTTGACTCCGAAATGGCGAAGCATGCGTTCGCTGTGATCGCGGGTCGGGATCGGCTCGAACACCCGGGTGACGCCCGGCGTGTTGAGACCGGCGAGGAGCAGGGCGGATTTCACCTGCGCGGACGCGACCTGAAGGACGTGGCTGGCAGGCGCGGCCGGCGACAGCCCGCGCACGGTGAGCGGAAGGCGTCCGCCGGGCGCGCCCGTGAATTCGGCGCCGATCTTGCGCAGGGGATCGATCACCCGGTTCATCGGCCGCTTAGACAGGGAGGCGTCGCCGACGAAGGTGGCGGTGATCGGATGGCTCGCGACGAGCCCCATAAGCAGACGCGTCGACGTGCCGCTATTGCCCATGTCGAGCGCGGTCTCGGGCTGAAGCAGGCAGCCCGTACCGACGCCGTCGACCTCCCAGGCGCCATCCGCAGTGCGGTTGATGGTCGCGCCCATTGCCCGCATCGCGGCGGCCGTCGACATGACGTCGCCGCCGCCCGACAGCCCTTCGATGCGGCTGCGGCCGCGGGCGAGCGCCGAGAACATCAGGGCGCGGTGCGAAATCGACTTGTCGCCGGGGACGGTGGCGACGCCCTTGAGCGGGCCGCGGGGGCCGAATTCCATCGGCTGGGGATCTTCATGGTGCATGGCGGGTTGGCTTTTGACAGCGGCCTACCCATGTGGCAAGGCGCAGCACAACACGGCCAGCGCCACTCGCGCGAGGGCCGCTTTTTCAATTTTCAGTGGAGACTTCTCACCGATGGTGAAGGCTGAATGGGGCACGAAGCGGACTTGTCCGAAATGCGGCACCCGCTTCTACGATCTCGGCAAGGAAGACCCGGTGACCTGCATCCAGTGCGGCGTCGCATGGGATCCGGAACCGGTGCTGAAATCCAAGCAGCCGCTGCCGTTCGATGCGCCGAAGAAGGCGGTCGATCTGGACGAGAAGGAGGACGTGGATCTCGCGGCCGAAGATCTCGAGATCGATGACGATGCCGAGGAGAATCCGGACGACGAGGTCGATCTCGGCGGCGATGACGACATCGGCGTGCCCGGCGCGGGCGACGACGAAGACGAGGTTTGAAGATCTCGTTTTAACCGGCTTGACGGGCGCCGCCGGCCTCTTCTAAAGGCGGCGCCACCAGCCCGGCGGTCCAGACGCCGGCGCTTCGAAAAGGTTTGGGGCCGTAGCTCAGCTGGGAGAGCGTCGCAATGGCATTGCGAAGGTCAGGGGTTCGATCCCCCTCGGCTCCACCATTCAAGAAAAGATGACGTGCAGATGCAGGCGCCTTGCCAAGGCCGGCGCCGGCGCTTCCACGTCTCCGTTCCACATTCCGATCGGGTCTTGGCGGAGCGTGCTGCAACGATCCCTGCTCGGGCGCTCCCTGAACAATGATTGATCCGCGTATCAGCGCTCACGGATATTCGTCTCGAAGTTTTCAAAAGGATCGAGAAGGCCGTAGGCCGGTACGAAGCCGAGCGTCTTTACGCGCATGCCGACGGCCGTTGAGCGGGGGCAGTCGTTTCGTGAACAGCGTGTTAGCCACGCGTCTTGACCAAATCTAATCCGCCGACGGCTCATGACACCTCTGAAAAATTCAGGAGGGGTGATCCATGCCTTCATTCACGTCCGGGACGGCCTATACCGTTGACGAGAACAACCTGATTGCGGCGCGCATCACCGCCACAGACGCCGAAGGCGATCCGATCACCTACAGCTTCGCAAACTTCAGCGAAGTCGTGAACGTCTCCATCGCCGCTTATTACGACGCTTCGAAATTCTATATCGACCCGCGCACCGGCGTCATCACCTTCAACAAGGCGCCGAATTTCGAAGCGCCGGACGATTACGGCCGTGACGGCACCTACGACCTGATGATCAAGATTACGGACGGTGCCGAGACGGCGTTCCAGCTGATCACCATTACCGTCGGCAACGTAAACGAAGGCCTGTTCATCGCCTCGAACGGCGGCGCCGCCAGCGCCTCCTTCTCAATCGCGGAAGGCCAGACGGTCGCGACAACGGTGGTTGCGCGCGATTTTACCGGGCCTTCGGTAACCTACAGCATCACCGGCGGCTACGACGCATCGAGGTTCACGATCGACGCCGCCACCGGTGTGCTCAGCTTCGTGACTGCACCCGACCACGAGTCGCCGGCCGATTTCGGCCGCAACGGCGTCTATGACGTCGTCGTTTCGGCGACCGACGGCACGGTCACGGACAGCCAGACGCTTGCGATCTCCATCGCCGACGTCAACGAAGCGCCGGCGATCTGGAGCAACAACGGCGCCGAGTCCGCGGCCGTGACGGTCGCCGAGAATCAAAGCTGGTCGTTCATGACCCTCTACGCGACCGATCCCGAGAGGAACGCGCTCACCTATTCGATCGTCGGCGGCGCCGACGCGGCCTTGTTCACGATCAACGCCAGCACCGGCGGGCTCGCCTTCATTGCGGGACCGAATTTCGAGGTGCCTTCGGGTTCGGATGGCGATAACGTCTACCATGTCGTGGTGGCGGCGAGCGACGGCTCGCTGATCGACACGCAGGCGCTTGCCGTCACGGTCGCCAATGTCAACGAGCGGCCCGTGTTCACAAATTTCAACACGGTCCCCGCCCCGACCATCATGGTCGCCGAGAACAGCCTTGCGGTTGCGACCTTGAACGCAGTCGATCCGGAGGGTCGAGCGGTGACCTATTCGCTGGCCGGCACGGATGCGGCGAGGTTTACGATCGACGCTGCGAGCGGTGTGCTGAGCTTCGTCGCCGCGCCGGACTATGAAGCGCCGAACGACTTCGGTGCGAACCGAGTCTACAATATCGAGGTCCGCGCCAGCGACGGTGCCATTGTGACGAGCGAGTCGCTTCAGATCGAGGTGAGCGACGAGAATGAGGGAGTGCCGACGTTCACTTCGAATGGCGGCGGCGATCATGCCGTGATCTCAATCGCGGAGAATAGCGGCAACGTGACGATCCTTGCGGCCGAGGACTCGGACTCTGACGGGTTGCAATTCGGGATCGACGGCGGCGCCGACGCGCACTTGTTCGAATATGACGCCGCCACCCGGACCTTGCGCTTCCGGGAGCTGCCCGACTTCGAGCAGCCGGCCGACGCCGATGGTGACGGGGTCTATGAGGTGCGCGTCGGAGTGACCGACGGCTTCCTGTTCGACTATCAGACGCTGTCGATCACGGTCGAAGATGTCGACGACGGGGTCGCGTTCGAGACGGCGGAGCGCACCTTCGATGTTGCGGAGAACGACGTCGCGATCGGCTATGTTCAGGTCGGCCCGGCCACCCCGCGAGAGGCCCGCTACGAGATTGCCGGTGGCGCCGATGCGGGGCTGTTCGCGATCGATCGCACCTCGGGTGCGCTGAGGTTCATTTCTGCGCCGGACTTCGAGAACCCGGCCGATGCCGACGGCGACAATGTCTTTGACGTTATCGTACTCGCCAGCGACGGCAGTTCGAGCGACACTCAGGCCGTCAGCGTCACCGTGGCAAACGCGTTGGAGCCCGTCGTCTTCGAATCCGCCCAGTTGACCTATTATCTGCCTGAGAACGGCCTGATCGAGGTGAGCTCGACCGCCGCGGGCGGAGACGGACCGATCACCTATTCGCTCGGCGGCAAGGATGCCGTCCTGTTCGACATCGACTCTGCCACGGGCTCGATCCATTTACGCGGAGCACCCGGCTCTTCGACGCTCGATTTCGAGGCGCCCGCCGATCATGATTTCGACAATGTCTATCGCCTCACCGTAGTCGCTTCCGCGGGCAATTCGACAGCGTTCCAGGAGCTCTCCCTGACCATCACAAACGTCAACGAAGGCCTCGCGATCTTCTCGGATGGGGGCGGCGAAGAGGCCCAGCTCAGCGTCGCCGAGAATAGCCGCATCGTCACGACCGTCCAGGCCAAGGACGAGGACGGCGAACCGGCCCGCTACTATATTGCCGGCGGCGCCGATGCCTCACGCTTCACCATCGACGTCAACACCGGCGTCCTGCAGTTCGTCGCGGCGCCCGATTTCGAGACGCCGCGCGATTCGAATGGCGACAATGTCTATCGCCTAGCCGTGGTTGCCACCGACGGCGCGTTCGAGGATTTCCAGACCCTGTCGATCCAAGTGAAGGATGTGGCGGAAGGTGGCGGCGTGATTTACGGCACGAGCGCCAGCGAGACCTTCTCGCCGTCGGCCTCGCGTCGCACCACGGAAGGCGCCGATACGGTTTACGCCCGCGAAGGGCAGGACACGATCTATGGCGTCGGCGGCGACGACCTCCTCTACGGCGAGGGTGGCGACGATGTGCTGATCGGCGGCGCCGGTGTAGACCGGCTCAGTGGAGGGCTCGGCGCGGATCTGTTCGTGTTCCAGTCGATCGGCGAGTCTCGCCTCGGGTCGGCCGACATGATCACCGACTTCGTGCGTTCCCAAGGGGACCGGATCCACCTCGGCAGCATCGACGCCAACACGAAGCTGTCCGGCGACCAGGCATTCAAGTTCATCGGCGGGCAGTCGTTCACCTCCACGCCGGGTCAGCTTCGCGTGGAGACATCCGGTGGCAACACGATTATCTACGGCGACGTGGACGGCAACGGCGTGGCGGACCTTCAAATCGTGCTTCACGGCCAGATCCCGCTGGTGGCGAGCGACTTCATACTTTGAGGTCTGCGCGGCGCGGAGGCGGAATTGGCGGTGTTCACCGAGACCGTTTCAGAACGCGCTGATCGGGGCCCCTGACGTGGTGTAGCTTGGCCAACCTGGTCCCGGCGACCGGCATTGATCGGGCGGTGCTTCTCCTGCTCACGGCTTGCCACCTTCGTTCGCGGATCGTTATTGCGGACCTCGGGAGATTGCGGCCGTTCTTCCCGGCGCAGTCGCGACAAGGGGGTGATGATGTCGAGCCGTTTGCGTGGGGGCTTTTTCCTCTTTCTGACGACCTTGATTCTTCCGGCCGCCTTTGTCGCGCTTGGCCTGTGGCAGCAGCAGCGCGCGCCGGAGCACCATGCCGAGATCGTCGCGCAGCACCAGGACGTTGCTCGGGTCCTCGCCGATCTCGAAGCTTCAGGCGCCGGTGAGGTGCGATCGAGCATCGCGGACATGCCTCAGCTCCGCACCAACGGCATGGTCTATGTCGGACCCGCAGCGCTGAGCGTCGCTGAGGCGGAGCTGAAGCGGCTCGATCGGGCGCTGCTGGTGTCGAGCGTCCGAAATCATCTGCCGACGGCGGTCGTCCTCTGCGCCGCCATCGTGCTGACGATCTCGCTGGTGACGCTGCTCGGCGCAAACCTGCTCGGACGCGCGGGGCGGCGTTCGCGGGATGCGCTCGAACGCGGTTTCGATCTGGTGCGGCGGATCCTGCCGATATTGCTCGGCATGCAAGTCGTCCTGACGGCACTCGGCATCGTTGCAGCGGTCGCCTTCGAAGCCGAGCCGCTGCTCGAACTCGACAATCCAAACGGCCGCGAATTCAAGATGATGGCGATTGCCGTGATCGTGATGGGCCTGTCGCTCTGGACGGCAGGCAAGGCCGTCTTCAACCTTCGCGCCACACTTGCCCTGTTCCAACCCGATCCGCTCGAGATCGACGGGCGCAGCCTCTCGCGTGCTCAGGCGCCGGGCCTATGGCAATGGGTCGAGGGTCTGGCAGACCGGCTCGGCGCGCTGCGGCCGGATCAGATCGTCGTCGGACTTACCGGCGGGTTCTTCGTGACCTCGGGCCCGAAGTACCTGTCGCCGGGCGGCGAGACGTTTGAGGGACGGACATTGTACCTGCCGTTGCCCTATCTCCCGTTGCTGCGTCAGGACGAAGCGGAGGCGATCGTCGGCCATGAGCTCGGCCATTTCACGGGCGGCGACACGGAATACAGCCTCCGCTTTCTGCCCATTTATGCCGGCGTCAACCGCTCGCTCGCCGCCATGGTGCTGGCCGGGCGGGGCGCCGATGGTTCGGAAGGCGTGATCACGCGTCCGGCGGTAGAGCTCGGCCTGTTCGTCATGAACAGATTCGATCGCGCGGTGATGCATTGGAGCCGCCTGCGAGAGTTTGCGGCCGACGAGGCCGGAGCGCGGATCACGTCCGCCGAGGCGGCCGCCCGCGCCCTGCTTCGCTACGATGCGGTGATGGGCCGCGTCGGCGAGGTGCTCGGCAGCGCCTTTCGAGAACCGCACACCGCCCCCGACGATCTGGTCGCCGCCGCCTTCGCGCATGCGCGGCAGCGCGGGCTCGACAATCCCGCCGAGGAGCAGGAGGAGAGGGACGCACATCCGACCGACACCCACCCGCCGCGACATCAGCGTCTCGCCGCACTCGGCATCGCGCCGGCACCGGCTTTGTTGCAGGACGTGATGGCGGCGCCCGCGGACGATGCACTGGGCCGCGTGTCGGCGCTGTTCGCCGATCCCGACGGGCTGTTCCGGGAATTGAGCGCGGACCTCGTCGGCGGCGCGCGCGCGGCACACCGGGCCTACCGGGACGAGCTCCAAGCCGCAGCGGGCGCAATCGGCGAGGAGACGATCGTCGTGCGGGACAGCGGCGCCGCGGGTGGCTGGATCCTGATGCCGGTTGGCCTCGTCTTTGCCGCGATGGCGATCGGGGTGAAGGCAAGCGATGCCTTTCCCGAAGGCGCCGATCTGTTCGCCGGCATCATCGCGATCTTCGCCCTGCTGTTCATCGCGGCAGGCCTGTGGCTGGTGCGGCGGGGGGCAAGGCCGTTCGTCACCCTGTCGCCGGACGCGATCATCCTCGACGGAATCGATCGCCCGCTGGCGTGGAACGAGATCGAGCAGGTCGGCTATCATGTCGTCGGGCCCCCCGCGAAGACCCGGGGGCTGCGCTTCAGTGTGTTCCTGAAGCCGGACGCAGCATTTCCGAGGCGGGCAAGAGGGCGACGGGCGCGGTTCAAGGCAAAGCAGCGCAAGATCGAAATCCGGTCGATGCGATTCCGCGACGTCACGGCGCAGGATTTTGCCGAGCTGATCCATCGGTATCGGGTTGCCGACGATGCACGCGCCGTGCTCGAGCGGGAAGGTCGGGCGCTCTCGGCAGCGCTCGGCGAAGGCTGAGCTAAAGCCCTCGCTCCGGCAGGATCACGCCGCCGGGGCCGCGCAGCTCGGCCGTCGCGCGGACCCCGTCGAAGCGCAGGGTCAGGGTGCGACCGTCGCCGGTGAGCGGCAGCAACAACCGGTCGCCGACGCAGCGCGGGGTGCCTTCGAGAACCGGCAACGGCAGATCGGAGAGCGCTGCCTTGACCCGGCCGCGAGCCATGGCGCAACGGCCGTCGCGAGCCGCGAAGCTGAAATCGTGGAGCGCGAGCGCGGTGCGCGGCAACGGCCCGGAGCCGACCAGGTCGACGGTTCCGGTCAGGCCGCGGACGCTCGCGCCGCGCGTCGAAAAGGCCGCGCGTCCGCGAAGGCTGCCTGCTCCAGACCATTTGAGCGAAAGGATCGGCTCTCCGCCGGGGAGCGATACTGGCAACGCCACCGCGTCCGGGGAGCCGAGGCGGAGACCGCCGATGCCGAGATCGACGAGGCGTCCGCGCCAGATGCTTCCCTCCGCGCCCCGCGCCGTCACCGCGCCCGCGACATGACTGGCCGCAACCTTCATCGGCACGGTCGCGCCCAGGCTAAGCAGAAGCGCGAGCCCGAACCAGGCGGCCTGCTTCACCGGAAAACCCGCGCTCATGGCCGCACCGGCGGAGCGGAAGCGGGTGCGGCCGGGGGAAGCGGGGCGGTTCCGGTCGCAGGCGCCGGCGGCGCACCGACGACCTTGGCCGGACCGGATTGGTCCATGAACAATTGCTCCCGAACGCCATTGCGCAGCAGGGTGATGTTGTCGAAGCCAACGGCGGCGAGCGTCACCCCGTGCACCACCTCCTCGCCGACCCCGAAACTGTGCTGGACGCCGTCGGGGGTGGCAATGATCGCGGACCCGCGCGACGATCCCTGATCCTGCCGCACGCCGTGCAGGCTGAGGTTGAGCGACGTCACCACGATGGTCCCGCCACGCGCCCCGGTGGGGAAGAAAGGGTCGGTCTCGCGCAGCACGGAGAGCGCCGGGGCGGCCGGCTGCCGCATCTGCGGCTCCCATGCGCCGATCGCGCCCACCGGCACGAGCAGCGCCCAGATTAGAGCCGCGCACTGAAAGGCGAGCGCCGCGAGCAGGGCCGCCTCGATCCATCTCTGCCACGATCCGGCGCGCAGCCGCGCACGCGCGCCGGCAAACGGGAATGCTGCCAAATTCATCGAAATCGCCATGTCCGCTCCGCAAATCTCATGAAGCCGCAATCAGCCAGAGCGGCCATGCGGCGATCGCCATCAATGTTCCGAGGGGCAAAGCGTCGCTTCCGGAAACCGGATGGCCCGAAAACCGCCGCACGGCGACGTGGGCAAGGCCGATCAGCCCCGCTGCGAGCAGAACCAACGGCAATTGCTGCCAGCCGAGCCAGGCACCGATCGCGGCGAGCAGTTTAGGATCGCCGCCGCCCAGCCCTTCCCGACGGCGTAGTGCTCGATAGGCGAGGGCGATCAGCGCCAGGCTTGCATAGCCGGTGACCGCGCCGGCGAGCCGGTCGACGAGCGCGGGGCCGAGCCCAAGCGCGGCGACCGCGAGGCCTGCGGGGACGAGCGGCAGGGTCAGCCTGTCCGGAAGCCAATGATGTTCGGCATCGAGCGCGGCCAGGATCAGCAACCACCAGCCGAACAGGGCGGAGGCGAGGCCGAGCGGGTTACCATGGGCCAGGGCGGCGGCGAGACCGATCGCCACTGCCGCAACCTCCATCGCGACATGGCGCGGATCGATCCGAACCCGGCAGCCGCCGCATCGGCCACGCAAGGCGATCCACGAGAGGATCGGCACCATCTCCGCTGGTGTCAGCGTGCGGCGGCAGTCGTCGCAACGCGAGCGCCCGGCAATTGCGGTCTCCCCCGCGGGCCAGCGGATCAGCAGGACGGCGAGGAAGCTGCCGACGATCGCGCCGGCGAGGGGAAGGCCGACGATCATGACTCGCGCGTCCAGCTGCGCTGCACCAGCCGGCTCGGCGCCTGCCGCGCATCGATCAGACTGGTTTCGAACATGTCGCTGCCGGCGAAATCGCCTTCGATGTCGACACGCACCCAATGCGGCCGCACCGCAAATTGCGAGGCCGTCTCGGTAGTCGGAAAACGGTCGGCAAGGGCGGGGCTGTTCCAGAAGGCTTGCACGCTCTGCCAACCGCCCGGCGGCCGTGCGGCGATCGCAGCGCGCGCGACATCGGCCGGGATCTGCTCGGGCGAGAGCATCGCCAGTAGCGGCGCCTGATCCGGAGCGAGGCCGTTGACGTTGACCGGGGAGAGATCGGTAACCGGCAAAGCGCAGATCAGGGGACGCACGGCTTCATACACTTCTGGGGTCACGCCAGAGACCGCGCGAAGTTCGCTGCGATCGACGAACAGGCTGTTGGCGGTGCGATACTGCCGATAGGCCTCGTCCTCGCCGCCCGCGGGCAATGCTGCGGTGTCGCTGTCGATCCAGTCGGTTGCGGCGGCGGCAACCTGCCGCGCCTTTGCCTCGGGGATTCCGAGCACCCGCATCAGGCCGGTGAACTGGGCGATGCCGACCGGGCGGGCACGCAGGCCGACCGCTGCATTGCCCTGCACGAGCGAGTTCAGGTTGAAGCAATTGCCGCCGTCGCGAATGCGGGCGGTGACGGTGCCCCCTTCCGGCAGGGTGATCGTCCGGGTCTGGCCGGACGGTTTCATCTCGAGCGGCGCCGAGCCCGTATCTCGGCCAAGCAGATCGTCGATCTGCAAGGTCACCAGCATCTCGACGCCGTCGGCATAGGCACGTGCCTGGCCGACCGCCGAGGCATTGGCGGCGAGGGCGGTGGCGAAACGAAGCCGCTCCAGCGCCGACGCGGCCACCGCGCCGATCACGGCGACGAGCACGAGCACGGTGATCAGCGCCGCCCCTTTTTCGCGCGGTGCCGGGGTCATCCGCGGCCGCTTCCGACCAGGAAGACCATGCGCAGCGGCTGCTTCGCGTCGATCGTCATTTCGATGGCGCGCGGAAGCTGTTGCGGCTGCACCGGGTCCCATCGGTCCCGCCAGGCGCCGTCCGGCCCGCGGAAGCGCAATCTGAGGCCGGCAACCGGGCCGAGCAGCCGCTGTGCCGGCAACGGCGCGGCGCCGTCGACCAGTGGCCAGGCGACCCGCTCCAAGGCGCCATCGACGACCCGATATTCCACCCGCTGGATCGAGGGGCGTGCGGCATTGTCCTCATTGTCCCAGCCGGCACGGACCAGATCGATCGTGCCGCCGGCGGCGCTCAACGCCGGCAGCGTGCGTCCGGCGGCGTCGCGGTGGGGACGGGGCAGAGCCTGGGCGAAATCGGCGGCGATGATCGTGCTGGTCCGCTGCAGGGCCGCGGTGTCGGAGAGCTTGTCCTTCACCCCCTCCTGAACCCGGGCGCTGCCCGACAGCAGCATGGCGCCCGCCGCGGAGAGCAAGGCGAAGATGATCAAAGCGACCATCAATTCGACCAGAGTGAAGCCGTTGCGAGTCACGCGCCGGCCTTCCGGAACATGGTCAGCCGCGCCGCGGGGCGGGCCGAGGCGCCGGCGACGACCACGTCGATGCGCAGGATGCGGGGCTCCGGCGAGTAGGAGGTGCGCCGCACAAAGGCCCAGGTGCGGCCGCCATTCACTTCCTGGCCACGCGCGACGCCGAGCGCGGGCGGGCGCGGATCGGTGACGGCCTCGATGGCGACGTTGCGGGCGACGAGTTGGGCGACGGCATGGTCCTGAAGCGTCGCCGTGCCGGAGAGGCTGACGGATTGGAGCCGGACCAGCGCCAGTGCCGCGATGCTGAACACGGTGAGCGCGACGAGCATCTCCACCAGGGTGAAGCCCGCTTCCCGCTCAGCGCGCGACATCGATCTCGCCCCGGTCATCGGTGCGCACGAGCGCCCGTTCGCCGTTGCGGCGAAGCTCGATCGCGATCGGATCGGCGATTCCGGTCGGATCGAAGCGGATCCGTGCCTGCGCCGATGCGATTGCGGTGCCCTGCTGCCACGCTGCCGGCGCGAGCGGCGGTTCGGCGATGGTCTGCCAGCGCCCGTCCTCCCGGTTCTCGAAGGCATAGCCGTGCGTATCTACGGTAAGGGCGAGCGGCCGGTTCGAGAGCACGGCCTTCTGACGGGCGGCGTGAATGCGCGCGGCGAAGCGCTCCGCCTCGTCGCGGACGCGATGGCCGGGGCGCGGCAGCGCAAGCGCAGCGACGGAACAGGCGAGCGCCAGGATGGTCATGACGACGAGCAGTTCGACGAGGGTGAAGCCGTGCTCGCGCCCCTGCATCACAGACCGCCCGCCAGCGCGTCGATCTGCAGGATCGGCAACAGCACCGAAAGCACGATCACCGCCACCACGACGCCCATCACCACGATGATCGCCGGCTCGAGCAAGGCAAGCATCGTGGTGGTGAACATGTCGAACTCGCGCTCGAGATAGTCAGCGGCCCGCTCCAGCATCGTATCGAGCTGGCCGCTCGCTTCGCCGCTCGATGCCAGCGAGACCAGCAGCGGCGGAAACACCGCGGCATTGCGCAGCGCACCCGAGAGGCTGCCGCCGGTGCGCACCGTCTCCGCGGTGCGCTGTGTTGCCGCGCGCAACGCCCGATTGTGCACGGTCTGCGCGGTGAGCTTCAGGCCATCGACCAACGGCAACCGCGATTCCAGCATCGTCGCCAGCGTGCGCGCCATCCGCGCCGCGTGAAGATCGCGAAGCAGCCGTCCGGCAAAAGGGGTTCGCAGCAGCAGTGCGTCGCGGCGGAGGCGCCGCACCTCGCTCCGCATCGAAACGGCGGCGAGACCCCAGGCCGCGAGGGCAGCAAGCGCGATCGCCCACCAATAGCCGGCGAGCAGGTGCGAGACGCCGATCACGATGCGGGTGAGCAGGGGAAGTTGCTGACCGATATCCTCGAACTGCTCGACGACGCGGGGTACGACGAACACCATCAGGGCAAGCACGACGAAGCTCGCGACGACGGCGAGGATGATCGGGTAAGCGAGGGCGCTGATCACCTTCGAACGCACCTGCGCCTGGCGCTCGAGCAACATGGCGAGTCGTTCGAGGATCGTCGGCAGGCTGCCGGAACGCTCGCCGGCCGAGATCATCGCGCGGTAGAGCGGCGGGAAACTGCGCGGCTCCCGCGCCATCGCTTCGGAGAGCTGCCGTCCCTCGACGACGCCGCCATGCACCACCTCGATCACCCGACGGATGCGCGGACGCTCGCTTTGCCGGATGAGCGTGCGCAGCGCTTCTTCGAGCGGCGTCACCTGCACGAGGGTGGAAAGCTGGCGGGTGAAGATCGCGAGCTGGTTGGAGGGCAGAGTGTCGCGCACGAACAGCGGCCGTGCCCAGAATGGCTGAGCCGTGACCGGCGCACCGGATTCGAGGCGAACGACGTAGAGGCGCTTCGCCTGCAGCGCGGCGCGCGCGCCCTCCGCCGTCGGCGCGCGCAGGGATCCGGTCTGCTCCCGGCCCGCGGTGTCGAGCGCAAGATAGGTGAACTCCGTCACGCGGCGGCAGTCGAATCGTCGGCCAACATGCGCGAAGGCTAGAAGCCGGGGATGACAGGCCGGTGCCGGTTTTGTTGCACTTTTGCGACAAGACCGCCGCGTCTTCTGTCGTCAGTCTGTCACAAAGTTCGGCTTGGATAGGCGCACGGGAATCATGTTGCCGGGCGATGCGCCGGCGCAGCCGGGGACTCCGATTTGTATCAAAACATGGACTATGCGGAGGGAGGCGGCGTGGCAGCTTTCGCGCCCGCCAAATGGCCGGCCGTCGCAGCAATTTCGTTCCCGCAGCAGACACCCGGGCGTTCGTACAAGCGGGCTACTTGTTGGGGCACGGCGGCGCTGTTCGGCACGGTGCTGGCCGTTGCCCTTGCCGCTTCTTTCGATGGTCCGGCCGTCGCGACCGCTCCGATTCTCCCTCATGTCGCTGCACTTCCCGAAGTGCCAGATGCTTTGGAAGCGCAAGGAACGACCCTTCTCGTCGGGCTCGTGCCGGGCGAACGGATAGCGCGGGCGTTGGGCCGAGCCGGCGTCGCGGCAAGCGAGGCGGCCGCCGCCGAGCGCACCCTGGAGCAGGCGATCTTCACGACGATGCCCGCCGCGGGAACCGAACTGCGCCTCCAGCTGGGCGAACAACCAAGCTTCCTGGCCTCGCGCCCGCTCCGGACCGCGCGTTTCGTGACGGCCACCGGGGCCCGGCTGACGCTCGAACGCGCAGGCTCGGGCTTCCGGCTGCGGGCGGACGGTCCGACCGCATCCGAGCTGCCGCGCCGCTTCGAAGGTCCGATAGGCGGAGACCTGGTGCGCGCGCTCTGCGCCGCCGGGGTGACGCCGCGGGCAGCGACCGCCTTCCTCGCCGCGCTGCGCAGCCGGCGCAGCGCGGACGGCTTTGGTAACGATGATCGCTTTCTCGCCGTCACCGACTACTCCGGCGCCTTGCTGCTGGCCAGGATCGATCGCGCGGATGGCCGCGGCATCGCGTTGATGCCGTGGACCTTCTCCGACGGCCGAACGATCTGGCTCGATGCGAACGGGGCCGGGACGCCGAGCAAAAGCCAGCGGCCGGTGCCCGGTCCCGTGTCGTCAGGTTTCGGCAGCCGCCTTCACCCGATCCTGGGCTTCTGGCGGATGCACAAGGGCATGGATTTCCGCGCCGCTGCCGGCACGCCGATCGTCGCCACGATGGACGGGCGGGTCTCGGCCGCCGGCTGGCACGGCGGCTATGGACGCCAGGTTCGGGTCGATCATCCTGGCGGTCTCGCCAGCTCTTATTCGCACATGCGGGAGATCGCGGTGACGCCGGGAACCTTGGTCCGTCAGGGGCAGCTGCTCGGCTATGTCGGATCGAGCGGCCTCTCGACGGGCCCGCACCTCCACTTCGAGTTGCTGCGCGGCGGCGTTCCGGTCGATCCGCTCAGTATCGTTGCCCTACCGCTTACACGCCTGACCGGAGAGGATCTCGCAACCTTCCGGGAGAGGATGCGGCAGCTGGCTACGTTGCCGGCGGGCGCCGCGCCTGCGGCACAGGTCAGGGCTGCGGACGCTGGAACGTCACTTCGGCTTTGAGACCGGCAGCGCCGTTCGGCGCCGCCGACAGGCCCCGAACCGGCAGCCCTTCGGCCTCCATTGCTGCCAGCCAGCCGAACAGGACCTTGGGCTGCGCATCGTCGAAGGCGAGGCGGATCGTGCCATCCCGCGACTCGCTGCTGCGTGCAGTCAGGGCCACGGCGCCGGCGGTGGCGGTGAGCGCTTGTGCAGTGTGCCGCTTCGCAGGGCGAGCGGCGCCAAGAGCAGAGATCTGCCGTGCGTAATAGCGGGTCTCGCCAAGGGCTTGCACGGCGGCGTCCCGAGTCTCTGCCGCCGAACGCTGCGCGTCCCCGATCGGCCGGAGGATGAGCAGCCAGAGCAATGTCGCGCCAAGCAGCAGCGCCATGACGACGAGCAGGATCTGCTCGCGCTGCGATCGGCTGCTCCAAGCCCGTTCCAGGACGCCCGTCATTGAGGTTTGACCAGCCATTGGCTTCTGCTTTCTCCTTCGGCGGCGCTCGGCGGCGGCCCGGCCACGGCATAGCCGGTCGCTTCGATCCGGGTGCGCAGGGCTGCGAGCGTCGCCGGGCTATCTGCCTTCACTCCGATCGAGAGCACGCCGGCCTGGTAGGAAAGCCCGGTGAGCGATGCCATCGGCGTGTCGCGAACCGCCGCAAAGACGACAGCGCTTTCGGCGGAGAAGGCGCCGGGGCCGCCGCCGAGTTCGGACAGCCGCTCCTTCAATTGTGCGGCGGGATCGACGATACCGCGTCCGCGCGGCAAAGCCTGCGCAGCGATCGTGCGGGCTTCCTCTTCCATCCGCCCCGCAGCCGCGCTGTCGCGATAGGCGGCGACGAGCTGTGCGGCGATGGTGACGACGAGGATCGCGAACAACAGCCAGGCAGCCCTTCGCACCAAGCTCGCCTGCACGCTTAGGCGTTGCCGTCCGAACGAGCCCTGGCGGAGATTGACGAGCGGGGTCGCGAGCGCTGCGGCAATACCGGCCGTCCAGGCCTGATCGGACAGCGGAAGAACGGGACGGTCGCCGAGCACGAGATCGGCGAGCGGCGTTTCCAGCGCGAACGCCTCGGCGGGACCGCGGCACAGCGCCATTCCCGACCGGTCGAGGCGAACCAGGCTTTCGCTCGCAGGCATGAGGAGGGCGGTTTCGGGCACGATCAGCCCCGGGTCGAGCCCCTCCTGCGTCAGGACCGCGAGCCACGCGTCCATCGCCGACGGCGAAACCAGGGCGACGCAGGTTGATCCGTTCTGCGTGGTCGCGCCGAGCGCAAGGTGCATGCCGCCGATCGGCTCTGCGGACAGATCGGCGACCATCAGCCGTGCCGCAGCGGCCGCCTGGGCAGGCGCGAGCCCCTGCGGGAGGTCAACCCAATGCAGTGCTATCCGATCGCCGGGCACCACCGCAACGCAATCGCGCGCATCGTCCGGCCGCTCGACCGCAGCGAAGCGCCCGGTCTCATCGGTGGTCGCCCAACGCACCACGGCATCGCCTTGGAGGAAGGCGATCAGGCGTGGCGCGAGGCGCACCGGTTCGCTCGCTCCTCCGTCCGGCGCATTCGAAGCGCCCCGGACGGGAGGCTCGGCAGCGTCAGAGGTCTGCGCTGCTGATATCGGCATTCTGGTCTTCGCCCCCTGGCTTGCCATCACCGCCGAGGCTGGTGATCTCGAAGGCGCGGCCATTCCTGCCTGGCGCGCTATATTGATAGGCGTTGCCCCATGGATCGTTGGGCAGGCGCTTCACGTAGCCCTGGTCGACGACCGCCTTCAGCCCCTGTTGCGGGCTGGGATATTGGAGATTGTTCAGCCGGAACATCTCGACACCCTGCTCCAGCGTCGAAATGTCGGCTTTTGCCTTGGTCACCGCCGCCTTGTCGGTGGCGGGCATGACGTTGATGATCACCACCGTCGCCAGCAGCCCGATGATGACGATCACCACCATCAGCTCGACCAGGGTGAAGCCTGCTTCCGATGGCGCCGGACGGCGCCGGCGCGACGTTTCAATCCTCATCGACTGTGGTCCTCGAGATGCGAATGGCCTCTTCGGCGGTGGTGACGCCCTGGAGGACCAGGGTGCGCGCCGCCGAGGCGAGATTCTGGAAATTGCGGAAGGCATGGCTTGCGATCACCGCCTCGTCGCCCGAAGCATTGATCAGCCGGCGGAGGGCATCGTCGATCCGTACCGCTTCGAACACGCCGATCCGGCCCTTGAAGCCGGCATTTCCGCAGGCGTGGCAGCCGACCGCGCGATAGACGATCGTTCCGGGTTCGAAGCCGAGCAGGGCGGCGAGCGACTTGTCCGCCTGCACCGGCTCGCGGCAGTCGGGGCACAGCCGGCGCACCAGCCGCTGGGCTATGACGGCGCGCAGGGTGGAGGCGAGCAGGAACGGCTCGATCTTCATGTCGCGCATGCGGGTGATCGCGCCGACCGCATCGTTGGTGTGAACGGTGGAGAGGACGAGATGCCCCGTGAGCGAGGCCTGCACGGCGATGTCGGCCGTCTCGCGGTCGCGTATCTCCCCGACCATGACGACATCCGGATCCTGGCGCAGAATCGCGCGCAGTCCGGCCGCGAAGCTTAAGCCGACCTTGGGATTGACCTGGGTCTGGCCGATGCCGTCGACCGCATATTCGACCGGATCCTCGACCGTCAGCACGTTGCGGGTGCCGTCGTTGAGCAGGCGAAGCCCGGAATAGAGGGTTGTCGTCTTTCCCGAACCGGTCGGCCCGGTGACGAGGACGATGCCGTTCGGCTCGGCCAGCGCCTCACGGTAGATCTTCTCGACCGCCGGGGGCATTCCGAGAACGCCGAGATCGATCCCGGCGGTCGTCTTGTCGAGGATGCGGAGCACGACCCGTTCGCCGGCGCGGCTCGGCAGGGTGGAGACACGCACGTCGAGCAACTTGCCGGCGAGGGTGAGGCCGATGCGTCCGTCCTGGGGCACCCGCCGCTCTGCGATGTCGAGCCGCGCCATGACCTTGATCCGGCTGACCACCACGGGCGCGACATGGGCGGGCATGCGCAGGGTCTCGCGCAGCACGCCATCGACCCGCATGCGGATGGTGAGGCCGCTCTCATAGGGCTCGACATGGATGTCCGAGACGCCCTGGCGCGCCGCGTCGGCGATGATGCCGTTGATCAGCCGGATCGCAGGGGCATCGTCGGCACTGTCGAGCAGGTCCTCGGCGGTCGGGATGTCGCCGGCGAGGTGGCTCAGTTCGTCGCCGAAGCCGAGGCTGTCGGCAACGTCGGCGGTGCCCTGTCCATCGAGCGAGTAACGCTCGGCGAGCAGCCGCTCGAACTGATCGGCGGGGGTGAAGCGGACATCGAATGGCCGCGCCAGAAAGCGCCGCATCTCGATCAGCACGCGCGGGTCCGCGCCCTGGCGCATCGCCACCGCGAGATGACCGTCCTCCGCGCCGAGCAGGGCGACGCCGAACCTGCGGGCGAAAGCGAACGGGATGTTGAGCGGCAGCGCCGGCGGAGCGGACGTGTCGGCTTCACCGCTCATCGTGCCTCTCCCGGCACTGGCGCGGGCAGCGCGGCGGGCGGCTCCGGAGCCTGGGGCGGCGCGGCGCCGAGATAATCGCGGACGAGCTCGTCGATGGTCGGTTCCTCGTTGGGATGAAATTGCGCCTGGCGGTCACGGATGTAGCCGTAACGCTGGGCGGAGACCGCGCGGGCGTCCTCGGCGGAGCGGAGGATGGTCGGGCGAATGAACACCATCAGATTGGTCTTGGTGCGCGAGCGGCTCTTCGACCGGAACAGCGCGCCGAGCACCGGCAGGTCGGAGAGGAACGGGATCGCCTCGATCGTCTTGCGATCATTGTCGTCGAGCAGGCCGCCGATGCCGACGATCTCGCCGTCGTCGACGGTGATGGTGGTTTCGAGCTGACGCTTGTTGAGGATGAGATCGGTGGAATTGCGGGCGACCGGGCCGGCGATCGAGCTGACCTCCTGGCGGAGCATCATCTTGATCGAGCCGCCAGCGTTGATCTGCGGCTTCACCTCCAGGCTGATGCCGACATTCTGCCGCTGGACGGTGCGGAACTGATTGTCGAAATTCTGGCTCAGCGTCTCGCCGGTGGTTACCGGCACTTCCTGGCCGACGAGGATCCGCGCTTCCTGATTGTCGAGGGTCATGATCGACGGCGTCGACAGGATGTTGGAGCGTGTGTCGGCCTTCACCGCATTGACGATCGCGCCGAAAATCGCGTTGCCGCTCTTGATCGCGAAACCGGTGAGGCCGCCGTTCGCGCCGAGCAGTGAATTGACCGCCGCTTCCTGCAGGGTGTCGGCCACGGTGGAGCTCTGGGTCGTGGTCACCACCTCGCCGTTCACCGTCGTTGTCGTGGTGCGAAGCTTCTCTGCGGCGACCGCGCCAGCCACGGTGAGGATGTTGGGATTGGCATTCGAGTAATTGGTGACGGCGAAGGGGACGTTGCTGCCCTTGAGCCCGGCCATCAGCAGCTGGACGCCGAGCTGCCTGGCCGCCTGGTCGGAAATCTCGACGATGATCGCTTCGACCAGCACCTGCTCGCGGCGCGTGTCGAGCTGGCGCACGACTTCGCCGAGGCTGCGCTGGATGTCCTGGGGCGCGGCGATGATGATCGCATTCGCACCCTCGAAGCGGGTGACGACGGCGTTGCGACCACCGAACACCCCGGCGCCGCTCTGGGTCACCTCTGCGGCGGGAATCGGCGTGCTCTGCACGGCGGGCCTGGCCTGCGATTGCTGCGGCGCGCGCGCGTCCATGATGCTCTGCGATGCGCTAAGGCCGGTCGGCTGCGGCGCTGCGCTGGCGGGCTGGCCGAGCAATTGCTGCAGCACCGGCAGCAACTGCGCCGCATCGGCATGTTCGAGGAAGATCACCCGCACTTCGGTGCCCGCGGCAGCGCGCTGATCGAGTTCGGTCGCCATCGCGGCGAGGCGAGCGACGGTCGCGGAATCGCCGCGGATGGCGATCGAATTCGAGCTGTCGATCGGGACGATGGCCGCACCGCCGCCATTCGCCTGGCCATTGCCCATCAGCGTGTTGAGCGATGCTGCGATCTCTCGCGCGCCGGCATTCTGCAGCGCGACGATCCGGGCATTGCTGGTGTCGCGATCGATGCCGGCGAGCACCTGGCGGATCCGGGAGACGTTGTCGCGATAATCGGCAACCACGATCGAGTTGCGGGTGGCGGTGATGGAGCCTTCGCGGCTGACCAGCGGCCGCAGGGTCTCGAGCGCCGCACTGCCCTCGATGTGGCGTGGGCGGAAGATTTCCGTGACGAAGCTGTTGGGGCTGCCGCGCCCGCCGATCCGGCTTGGCGCAGTGGCGCCGTTCGCCGCCGGCTGGATGCGCAGGCCGCCGCCGGCGGTCGGCACCGCGATCAGGCCGCTCGAGCGCAAGGTGGAGAGGAACAGTTCGAAATATTCCGATTTGGACAACGGCCGCTGGGTGACCACCGAGACTTTCCCCTGCACGGCCGGATCGACGATGAAGGTTCGACCCGTGACGCGCGCCGCGTCCTCTACGAAGGCGCGAATGTCGGCCTCGCGGAAGTTGACGCTGTACTGCGCCAGGGCCGGCGCCGCCGGAACCAGGGCGAACAGGCAGACGGCGGCGGTGAGGCGCAGCAGGCGAGATTTCGAACGGGGAATCGAGTTCATGCCGTGGGGCTACAGCCGCAAGATGACGGCACCTTTGTACTTTTGTGACGGAATTGTTTCGTCGCCGCTGCGGCGGCTGAAACAAAGGGTGGCGGCAGCGCCGAGCGCTCCGCCACCAGGTGGGGGACCTTGTCCTATGTGGTACGAAGCGCTCCTCCTCGCGGGCGAGGAGGAGCGTCAACGAATGGCCCTGCCTAGAAGGTCGCGCTGAGCCCGAAGCTCGCGGTCGTGCCGATCTTGTAGAGATTGTAGTAGATGCGGTTGTCGCCGCTCTGCTGATATTCCTTGTATTTGGTTCCGGTGATGTTGCGGACCTCGAACTTGGCTTCGAGGTCGACTCCGCCGATATTGATCCCCTGGCGCGCGACGAAATCGAGGCGGAAGCCCGGATATTCGATGATGTCCGGCTGCTGCGCTGCGCCGCGGTTGGTAACCCGTTTGCTGGCGTAAGTGAGCAGCAGGGTCTGCTGTGACAGCCGGTCCGTATCCTCGAGCCCGAGCTGGAGATTGACGAGGTGATCGGACTGGCCGGTGAGCGGCGTGCCGTCGCGGAACAGGTCGGTTGCCTTGGTCGACGAGGACGCGAACAGCGCCACCGTGTCGTTTTCGTTCACCTTCACCTTCGATTTGCTGTAGGTGTAGTTGGCGATCAGCACCGCCCGTCGCGATTGCCAGAAGGCGCCGCTGGAGAGGCCGCTCAGATCGAAATATTTCTGGGACTCGACCTCGGCGCCATACAGGTTTGCCTTGGGCGCGTTGGCGAAGCTCGACAGCACGGCATTGTCGCTGAAGCTGGCGAAGGTCTCGATCGGATTGTCGATCCGCTTGTAGAAGCCCGACAGCGAGAAGCGCTGGTCCCGCCCGAAATAATATTCGTAGCGTGCTTCGGCATTGTAGAGCTGGCTGTCGACCAGCAAGGGATTGCCGCGGAACTGGCGATTGTTGTCGGGATCGAAATAGAGCTGGTAGATGAGCTCGCGGAATTGCGGACGCGCAATCGTCTTCGAGCCGCTGACCCGGATCTGCATGTCGGGCCGGAACTGCCAGGTGAGCGTCGCCGCCGGCAGGAAGTAGTCGCGGTGGAGGCTGGTGCCGGCAAGCGATGCCGTCGGGGTGGTGAAGACCTGCACCGGATCGACGGTCTGGTCCGCTTTTTCCCAGCGGATGCCGTAATTGAGGCTGAGCTCGTCGCTGAACTGCGCCTGGATCTGGCCGTAGGCAGCGTGGTTGCGCAGCTTGGCGTCGAATACCGGGTTGCCCTCGTTGGTGTCGACCAGCCCGATGTCGTAGAAATCGATCACCGACGGCTGCAGCAGATAATCCGGTCGGAACATCGCGACGCCGCTCGGGAAGGTGCTCGGCGCGATGAACAGGAAGTCGCGCCGTTCCGTCCGACGGCTGGTATCGGAGAAAGCATAGCCTGCGGTGAGCGTCAGCCCTTGAGTCGCCTTGTAGGTGAGGTCGGCGCCGGCGGACCACAAATCCTCGTTGAGATCGGAGAAGCTGATCTCGGCATTGCCCTGCTGACCATTGTTCAGCCGGTTGATGTAATATTGGCCATAGGGATCGTCGGCGCGGTTGCTGCGGAAATATTCGTAGCTGATCTCGAACGGCGCTTCGCGCTGCGAGTTGGCGTATCCGCCGCGCAGGTCGAGGCTGAGATCCCGGCTCAGCTTGAACTCGCCGACGAGCTGGCTGTCGATCAGCTGGCGTTCGAACCATGCCGTGTCCTGCTGTTGCAGGGTCGCGGTCGGCGACGTCGTCTGCCGCGAGCCCTCGCCGAGACGGCTCTGCTTAATCGTGTCGCGTATGTAGAGGTTGGTCCAGCGGATCTGGTTCCGGCCGAACTCGAGACCGAGGCCGAGCAGGCCGTTCACCACGATCCGGTTGTCGGTGATGACCCTGCGGAAATCCAGTTCCTTCTCGCTCAGGTCGGCATTGGCGGCCGTCTGCTGGATCGTGTCGCGGCTGCGCCAATCGTTCTTGTAGCCGGCGGTGGCGATGAGGCCGAGCCGCGTGTCGCCGCCGAGATCGAAGGAGGTGCCGCCGGTGATCTGGCCGGAGAAATTGGGCGGAAGGTGCTTCCAACGTTGCAAAATGGAATTGCGCGAATTGATCAACTCCCCGGCGATCGCCTGGGTGTCGACATTGCCCTCGCTGATCCGGTCGCCGCTGTTCAGAAATGCGGCGAGGGCAGGCGGCATGTCGCGGCTGCCGTTGTCGAAGCCGGTCCAGTCGCTCTTGCTGCCGTAATAAGTGTAGCCGAGCTGGCCGGTTGCCTCGCTGTCGGCTTCGATCGCGCCGCCGATGGTGAGAAAGCTCTCGGTCGGCACCGAACGAGTGGTGAGGTTGATCACGCCGCCGCCGAATTCGCCGGGGAAGTTCACCGAATAGCTCTTCTGAACGAGCGACGAGGCGATCACGCTGGTCGGGAACAGATCGAGCGGAACGACGCGCCGCAGCGGTTCGGGGCTCGGCAACGGGGAGCCGTTGAGCAAGGCCAGCGAATAGCGATCGCCGAGACCGCGCACGTAGACGAAACCGCTGCCGACCACGCTGAGGCCGGTGACGCGGCTGAGCGCGCCGGCGATGTCGCCCTCGCCGGTCCGCGCGATGTCGGCGGACGACAGCACCGAGACCACCTGGGGCGTGATCCGCGTGATGTCGCGCGACCGCGTGCCGACCACGACGATTTCCGCGTCCGCGCCCGGGATCGAGACCTCGGGCGCCGCTTCGTCGGGGGCTTCAGCCTCGCCGGCTCCAGCCTCGGTCGGGGCACCGGGGACGGAAGGGTCGTCCGGCGTGGCGACGGCATTGCTGTCGGGAACGCTCGGACCCGCCTGGTTCGGGGCGCCTGCGTCCTGCGCCAGGGCCGCCGCCGGGGCGACGAGAGCGGTGGAAAGCAGCAGCATGGTGGTCGCCGCCAACGTGTTGGACATGTTCAGCCCCATAAAGTGTGAGAAGAGCGGGGCAGCGGCTTCGATGCCGCGCCCCGCCCGTTCGAGTTCAGATCATTCGGCTCAGGTCGTCGGGATGGTGGTGCAGAGCCCGCCGCCGCCGAGGTCGGCGGTGGCGCTGTTGCAGGTCCAGCCCTTGTACCAAGTGTCCGACGCATCCTTGACCGCGCCGATGTAGGTCGTCTTGTCGAAGAAGCTGGCGATCGAGCTCGCGTCGAACGCGGGCACCGCCGTCTCCGTCGCGCCGTTGACGAAGATGCTTGTCAGGGTGGAGACGTAGGCGTCGTTGTTGTTGTTGCTTCCGCTGCCGAAGATCGAGGCGACCTGCGCATCGGTGACGCTGTTGGCGCCGAGATATTTCGGCGTGCCGCAGGTCATCTGCACCGAGCGGAACACCGGCGGGCCGGCTTCGTCCTGCGCCGGATCGGCGGCCTGGATGGTGTTGGCGCGGCTGATGCGCAGGCACGAAAGGCCCGAGCTCACCAGCACGCTGTTGACCAAAGTATAGTCGGTGCCGCCGCGCAGCAGGATCGCGGCGAGATCCGAGCCGGTGCTGGAACGCTGGATGAAGGTCGCGTTCGAGACTCGCACGTTCTGGCGCGGCGTGTTGCCGTCGACGGCATTGTCCGAATCCGCTTCGATCATCGCGTCGCCGAGGCCGTTGCGCTGGACGGCGAGGACGTACTGGAAGTTGCCCTTGACGCCGGTGTCGGTGTCGAGATTGTCGTCCTCCGCACCGATCGACACGAAATACTTCATGTTGACCACGCCGCCGAAGAATTCGGCGCCGTCATCCGAGCTGTTGAACGACATGATGTGATCGAGCTGGGTGCCGCTGCCGGTGCCCGAGGTGGTCAGCGACTGCAGCTCGCTGTTGTTCGACAGGACGAAGCCCGAATAGCGGATCTGGGCATAGCTGATCCGGCCGCTGCTGTCGTTGGCGGTGGCGCCGCCATATTTGGCCGGGTCGGCCGCACCTTCGGTCTGCCGTTCGCAGGCGACGGTGCCGGGGGCCGCGCCCGGATTTTCACAATCGGTGATCGGCGCGCGGCCGAGCAGCACGACGCCGCCCCACTGGCCCGACGAATTGTCGGTGGTGAGGCCGAGAATGTTGTCGCGGCTGGTGAAAATGATCGGCTGCGTGGCGGTGCCGACCGCCTGGATCTTGTTGCCGCGATTGACCGCGAGCCACGACACGCCGGTGCCGCCGAACACGATCACGCCCGGATCGATGGTCAGCGTCACATTGGTATCGGCGGCGCTGGCGGTCGGGCCGCCGTCGGTGCCGACGTCGACCCGGCCGCCGAGGCGGTAGACGAGGCCGGCAACCTTGGTCAGCTGGATGCTCTTGTTGATCCGCGCCGGTAGGGTGCAGACACGCCAGGTGCCGGTCGGACCCTCGATCGTACCCGAATCGGTCAGGCCCTGCGGATCGGCGATGGTCGGGCAGCCCGCGGCCGCGGTCACCTTGGTGGGCGAGGGCGGCGGCGGCGGCGGCGCGGGCGGGGTCGGCGCCGGCGGGTTGATGATCACGTCGCCGCCGGTTCCGGGCGACGCGATATCGTCGGCGCCGCAGGCGGCGAGCAGGGTCGTCAGCGGTATCAAGGTGGACAGAAGCAGGAGCGAGCGGCTGCGAGACATGGAAACCCCCTAGGAGTGGTCGAACGAAGGAAGCCCGCTGCGGCGGGTCTGCCCTTGCGACTCTGGCTAAAGGGAGTCTGTGATACTTGTGTTACATGTGAAACGACTTGGCGATAACTCAGAAGATCCGTGTCTTACTTGTGAGATTATCATGAAACAAAAGTGTCATCTAATAGGTGGGTCAACAGCTTAGCGTCTCGGCCGCGATCAACGCCCGGAGCCAGGGGGCGCGCCACACGCCCGGCTTCCGGTGCAGAATCCGGCACTTGGAGGCATTCGCCGGCCGTCAGAGACCGAAACGCTGCGCCGGCCCCTCGATCGATCCGCGGCGCTGGACGATCAAAAGCGTGTGCCGACCCGCAACCCGATCGTTCGCGGCCGGGTCACATAGGTGTAGACCTTGGGGCCGATCGCGGTCAGACCTTCGGGGTCGCCGCAAATGCCTTCCGCGCACTGGATCGAGTTGCCGAGCGCGCCGTTCACGTCGAACAGATTCTTGACGTAGAGTTCGGCATTCCAGCGTCCGGCCTTGATGCCGGTGCTGAGATCGACCGTGGTATATTCATCGAGATCACCCTGGATGGCGCGTTCGACGAGGCGCAGGTCGCTGGTGCGGCGTCCCTCGTGGACGACGTTGATCTGAAAATGACCTCGATTAGCACCGACTGGGAATTCGTAGCGTGCGAGCGCGTTGGCCTTGAACCTGGACGTCAGCGGAAGCCGTGTACCCTCGGGCGCCAAAATCTCGTTATCCTCGCCGCCAGGGCCAGGGATCGTGCAGTCGCTCTGACTGTTCGCGTAGCGGCAGAAATCATTCTTGCTCTGCGCGTCGTTATAGGCCGCGCCGGCGCTGATCGTGAACCCGGTTGCCGGCCGGACGAAGAAGTCCAGTTCCGCGCCGCGGATGCGGGCGTCGCCGGCGTTGCGGATCACGGTGAGGCCGTTGGCGCCGAGGAAGGACAGCTGAATGTCGCTCCAGTTCAGCTGATAGATTGCGGCGTTGAAGCGGATCCGGTTGTTCCACCAACTGGTTTTGAAGCCTGCTTCATAATTGTCGATGAAATCGGCCTGGTAGGGTCCGAAGCCGGGGCCGGTGCGGCGATTGATCCCGCCCGGGCGGAACCCGCGGGAGACCGTCGCATAGACCAGGGCATCGTCGGTGACCTTGTAGGTGACGTTCAGGCGGTGGATGAAATCCGTATCGGACGTCGTATTGTCGAGATTGGTGCAGGGCGATCCCGAAACCGAAGCCGGCGCGAAGCAGGCGGCGACGCCGGTCTTGCTGCTATAGCCGCTGCTATAGCCGAAAAAGCCCTTTAGCGAGTTGCGGTAGCGATAGATCCGGGTGCCGAGGGTGAAGCTCAATTTGCTCGTCATGTCGGCGGTGACTTCGCCGAAGGCGGCATAATCGCGGTCGACGCGGATCTGCTTGGTCAGCCAGATATCGCTTTCGGTGCCCGGCACCGTGATTGAATCGGCGATGTTGTCGATGATGTAATTCTGCTCGATGTTATGTTCCTGGCGCTGGTAGAACAGGCCGGCAATCAGCCGCACCGGCTTGTCGGCCGGCGACGAAAAGCGAAGCTCGTGGCTCTGCTTGGTGAAGCTGTCATCCGATTGAATATACTGGTTCGGGTTCACCAGATTGCCGTCATTGTCGTAGAAGTAGGTGCCGTAGCCGGCGAGTGCGTCGTAGAAATAGGCATAGTCGACATAGTCGGACTGGCCGTCGATCTGGCGCTGCATGTAGGCGCCGGCATAGGTCAGATCGAAATTGCCGATCTTGCCCGTCACGGTCAAAGCCGCCTGGTACCACTTGTCTTCGTTGCGCTCGGGATTGAATTGCTGGACCTGAAGCTCGTCCAAACCGCGTTCCTGAGCAAAGAAGCCGTGCGAGACCTGTTTCTGCGCCATCACCTGGGGCAGGATCGTCCATTCGTCGTCCAGTTCGATCTTGAGCGCGGCGCGTGCGCCATAGGTCTCGACGTCGTTATAATCGTCCTCGACCAAAGCATCGTTGTCGAAACTGATGCCGGAACTCGGGAAGGTCAGCGTGCCCGGAATGTTGTCGATATAGCCGGCATCCTTGCGGTACCAGCCGACCACGCGCACGGCGGCGCGATCGGAGATCGGCGCGTTGATGAAGGCTTCGCCGATATAACCCTGTTCGCCGTGGGCAACCGTGTTCACCTCGGCATTAGCTTCACCGTAGAAGCCGCTCGTATCGGGCTTGTTGGTGATGATGCGGACGGTGCCGGCCTGGCTGGACGCGCCGTAGAGCGTGCCCTGGGGACCCGCCAGCGCCTCCACGCGCGCAATGTCGAAGACGTGGATGTCGAGCGCGCCGGTGGTGGTGGTGATAGGCTGTTCGTCGAGATAGGTGCCGACGCTCGGCAACGGTCCCGAATGGTTGGCGTTCTCGCCGGATGCGACGCCGCGGAAATAGACGTTGTTGAAGCCGGGGCCGCCACTTTGCACCGAGATGCTCGGGATGTTGCGGGCATAATCCTGAAAATCGTTGACCTGGAGCTGCTCCAGCTTGGCGGTGCCGAGCGCCGTGATCGCGATCGGCACGTCCTGCAGATTTTCCTCACGCTTCTGCGCGGTGACGATGATCTCATCCTCGTCGCCGATCCGCCCGTCCGAACTTCCCTGATCGGCCGTGCCGCTCGGATCGCCGCCGGCCGGAACATCCTGAGCCTCTTCGGCGAGAGCGGCCCCGCCGGTCAGCAACATGGTCGACGCGAGGAGCGAGAGGCCGACGGCGCGGACGCCGGTGCGGGGGTTGGCGACGAAGCGAAGCATCGTGTCTCCTCGGAAGCAGGGCAGTCCCCGAAGACTGTTCCTCGCCCCGACACCGGTCAATTTGATTTATTAACCGTAACGATCTTGCCGTATCGCTGTGTTCAAATTGTCACGCTTGCGCCGGCGCCTCGGGATAGGCGTCGAGCACCGGGCCGAGTGCCCGCCTCAGTGGGCCGAGAAACGGCGCGAACGGCTTCCACTGATCGATGCCGTCGCGGTTGATCGGGCGACGGACCTGTTCCGAGGAGGCGGTACGCACCGCGCGGGCATTGTCGTGAAAGCGCAGGCACGCATCGTCGAACGGCAGCTCGAGATGATCGAGGAGGCGGCGTATTTCGGCTTCCGGATCGTCGAGCAGATGCTCATGGATCAGCCGGTGGATGCGGCCGGGCTGCACCGCGTCGAAATGCGCCATCATCCGCACATAGGCGCGATAATAAAGGCCCAGTGCGGTCTGATCGTAGGCGAAGGCCTGGCCGCGGGCGAAATGCTGTTTGTAGTTGGAAAAGCAGCAGGCCAGCGGATGCCGCCGGGCATCGATGATCCTCGCCTTCGGCAGGATCAATCGGATGAAGCCGACGTGCAGCCAATTGTTGGGCAGCTTGTCGATGAAGAAGGGCCGATCGCTCTTCCGCTGGACGCGGGTTCGCGCGAGATACTCCTCCCCGAGCGCGCGGATCGCGTCCGCCGAGAGCTCGGCAAGATGCTCCGGGTAGCGCCCCTCGCGGCCGCCGGCCCGAGCGACCAGGGCCGGAATGTCGGGAAGTTCCATCGTTCCCTCAACGGCGGGATGGCTGGCGAGGATCTGCTCGATCAAGGTCGAGCCCGCCCGCGGCATGCCGAGGATGAAGATCGGATCCGGCGCATCGCAGCCCTGGCCGGCACGGGCGTCGTAGAATCCGGCGGTAAACAGGGCGGCAGCGCGCCGCACCTGATCGTGCGTTCGATCGGGATCGTAGGGGATCTGTGCGTGCCGGATCCGATTGCCGGCGTCATAATGGGCGAAGGCGCGGGCAGGGTCGCCTCGATCCTCCAGCGCCTTGCCGAGCGCGAAGTGGAGGTGAAGCCGGTCTTCGTCGGCGAGCTCGGGCGCGTCGAGCGCCCGCGTCATCGCATGGATGTCGGCCTCGTCGAACCGCACGGTCTTGAGGTTGGCAAGGCTCCACCACACTTCGCCGAGTGTCGGTGCAAGCGTCAAAGCCTGGCGATAGGCCGCGATCCCGTCCTCCTGCCGCCCAACGGTCTTGAGCAAGTGGCCGTAGCTCATCCACAGCTTCGGCTGGGCCGGCATTCGGGCAAGCACCTGCTCGTAGAGTGCAAGCGCCTCCTGGTAGCTGCCGATCCGTCCGAGCGCCGCTGCCTTGAGATTCTGGTGGGCGGGATTGGCCGGATCCTTCCCGAGCAGCAGATCCAGGGTTTCGATCGCCTCGGCGGCGCGATTCTGGCGATAGAGGATGGTGGCGAGGTTCGACCGGGCGGGTGTGAAAGCCGGGGCAAGCTCCAGCGCCCGCCGCAGCAGCGACTCGGCGTCGCCGAGGCGGCCGAGCCGGGCGGCGAGTTCCGCCATCATCCGGATCGCGGCGACGTCGGTCGGCTTCTCCTTGAGGTGCGGGCGGAGCTGGCGCTCGGCGATGGCGAGCTGGCCCTGATTGAGCGCGGTTGCGGCCGCGATCAGCCGCGGGTCGTGGACAGAGGCCGCGATCGCCTCCAGCTCCGCTTCCTCCGCGCCATGGGCGTCGTCCTGCGTCCGCAGCGCCAGAGCGAGCAGCCGCCACGCATCGGCGTTCGCGAGATCCACACGCAGCACCTCGCGGGATTGCGCGGCGGCGAGGTCGGGCCGGGGGCGGAGCAGGCGCCGGCCCTCGCTCAGCGCCTGTTCGATCGTCGCCATTCTTGCCTGCACGTCGCTTGCCATGTGCGGCAGCTTAGGGCCGGCCGATGGGGAGGCAAGCGAGACGGCGCCACGCCGGGGGGAGAGGAGCTGTTCCGCAGTGGCACAGGTGAAAGAATCCCCCGCGAGCGGCTAGGCGAAATGGTAAAAAAAGCGTTAAGCATCGGTGATGAGACCGATCGTGCCCGCCCGCATTCGCGCCTCCTTTCGCTCCCACCCGCTGCGCGCGGCGCTGGGCGGCGTCGCACTTCAGGCGATGCCGATCGATCAGGCAACGGAATGGGCGGAAAGTGCGCGTTTCTTCCTGAACGCCTGGCTCGGCGGCGTCGTCTTCTTTGGGACCCTGCTGGCCTGAGACCGGTCTCGCGGCGCGCGGTTCAGTCGCACGCCTTGTGCAGCCGCCAGGCGAGCCAGGCGGCGCCGAGGCTTGCCACCGCCACCATCAACAGGGTCTCGGCAACCGACACGCCGAGCAGCACGAGCCCGGTCAGCAGGACGGCGGCAAGCACCATCGCGCCCGAATTGACGATGTTGTTGGCGGCCACGGTGCGCGCCGTCTCGGACTTGGCCACGGTGGTGGTGAGGAAGGCATAAAGCGGCACCACAAACATGCCGCCGGACACGGCCACTCCGAACAGATCGAACATCACCCATTCGGCCTGCGAAATGCGGACGAAGGTGGCGAAATCCATCAGTTCGCCGCCGACGGCAGGCCAATGAATCACGTTCCAGTAGAGGTGGACGATGAACAGCCCCATCGCGATCGCCGCGGCCGGTGAATAGACGGCGAGCACGCGGCCCTTGAGCAGGCGATTGATCAGCACCGACCCGACGCCGACACCCACGGAGAAGATCGCAAGGAAGAGCGTCGCCACCTGTTCGTTGGCGTGGAGCACGTTCTTGACCAAGGGCGGAAACTGCGCGGCGAGGATCGCACCCATCATCCAGAAGAAGCTGATCGAGGCGATGGCGAGGAACAGCCGGGGAATGTGCATCGTCGCGTTGACGAGGCGAATGGAAGCCCGGACGATGTGCCAGTCCATCTGGAGCGGCGGCGCGTCCGTCTCCGGCGGCGCCGGCGGCACCTGTCGCCCGCTGACCCAGCCCAGCAGCGCGATGATCATCACGCCGATCGCCGCCACCCAGGCGTGGTTGGTGCCGAGCAGGCCGCCGGCGATCGTGCCCAGCAGGATCGCGCCATAGGTTCCGGCCTCGACCAAACCGGTGCCGCCAAGCACCTCGTCACGCTCGAGATGCTGGGGCAGAATCGCATATTTGATCGGGCCGAAGAAGCTTGAATGCACGCCCATCGCGAACAGAGCGAGCAGCAGCAGGGTGACGTTGCCGAGCAGCAGGCCGGCGGCGCCGAACGCCATGATGCCGATTTCCGCGCTCTTCACGATCCGGACGATCCGCGCCTTGTCGGTCGAATCCGCCAGCTGGCCGGCCAGCGCCGAGAACAGGAAGAAGGGCAGGATGAACAGGCCGCCGGCAATGGCGTTGAAGGTCGCTTCCTTGGTGGCGTCGCTGTAGACGGTGTAGGTCACCAGGATGACCATCGCCGACTTGTAGAGATTGTCGTTGAACGCCCCCAGGAACTGGGTGACGAACAGCGGCAGGAAGCGGCGCTTGCCGAGGAGATTGAGGGACGCTTGCACGGTACCGGTTACACTGTGTCGGGGCGGGCGCAGGCGCCGGCGGACGAGTTGTCGCACATGGAGGGGTGGCATAGCCGCTAACGCGCCTTCGTCAAAGGCGATCCGCGAGCGGCGCGTCCCAGAGGAGGGCAGGGGCACGAGTTCAACGAGCCAAGGCTCCCTGGAAGCTGCGGATCGGGAACTTGGCGGATTTCGAGAAGGCGGCGGCGGCGCTCTCGAAAGAAAAGCGCCCCTCCACATTTTCGTACGATGCTTTAAGGGGGTGGCGAGCCGATGCTGACGCTGCCCAACCTTCTCACGCTCTCCCGCATCCTTGCGGTGCCGCTGCTGGTGTTCCTGCTGTGGAAGCCGAGCTGGTGGGATTACGGCATCACCTTCATCCTCTACTGCATCGTCGGCATCACCGATTATTTCGACGGCTATCTCGCCCGGGCGCAGGGCACCGTGTCGCGGCTCGGCGTCTTTCTGGATCCGATCGCCGACAAGATCATGGTCGCCGCCGTGATCGTGATGCTGGTCTCCTCGCGGGCATCGAGCGGCGAGCCGATCATCCATGGTTTCCACATCATCCCGGCGCTGATCATCCTGCTTCGGGAAATCATCGTCTCGGGTCTGCGCGAGTTCCTCGCCGGCTTGCAGGTGTCGATCCCGGTGAGCCAGCTCGCCAAGTGGAAGACGACGTTCCAGCTCGTCTCCCTCGGCGGCCTGATCCTGGCCGGAGCTCTGCCGCAATGGCCGCTGGTCCACCTCGGCGCGCTCGTCTTTCTCTGGGCGGCCGCGGCGCTCACACTGGTCACCGGCTGGGATTATCTGCGCACCGGCCTAAAGCATATGGATTGAGCGTGGCGATAGACCTGCTCTATTTCGGTGCCTTTCGCGATGCCTTCGGCCGCGACGGCGAGCGCGTCGATCCGCCCGGCCACGTCGTCACGGTTGCCGATCTGATCACCTGGCTCGCCGACCGCGGCGACCCTTATGATGCCGCCTTCGCCGATCGGGCGGGCGTGTTCGCTGCTGTCGAAGCGGAGCCGGTAGCGCCAGAGGGCAATATCTTCGGCGCGCGCGAAGTGGCGCTGTTTCCGTCGCCGGGGGCGCTGTGATCGACGCCCGCGTCCAGGCCGCCGACTTCGATCCGGGCCGCCAGCTTCAGCGGCTCGAGGAGCTCGGCGCAGTCGGATTGGCCAGCGCGATCATCGCGGCGCGCACCGATCCCGCGGTGCAGGAATTGCTGATCGATCATTATCCTGCGCTCGCCAGGAACGTGCTCGCGGCGATCGCGTCCGAAGCGGAGGCGAGGTTCGGCCTGACCGGGATCATCCTCATCCATCGCCACGGCGTGTTGGTGCCCGGGGAAAGGATCGCCTTTGCCGCCACCTGTGCGGACGATCCGCAGGCTGCGCTCGATGGCTGCGCGTTCGCGATCGCGGCGCTGGGCCGCCGCGCGCCGTTCTGGCGGAAGGAAATACGGGAAGACGGATCGTCCGCCTGGCGGTGATCCGGAGACCACCGCCAGGTTCCAATCAGGAGTCCGCCTCGTCGCGCGCCAGCCACTGCTCCAGCCATTTGATGGTGTAGTCGCCGGCGAGGAATTCAGGATCCTCGACCAGCTTCTGATGAAGCGGGATCGTGGTCTTCATGCCCTCGATCACATATTCCTCGAGCGCGCGCTTGAGGCGCATGATGCAGCGTTCGCGGGTGGTGCCGTAGACGATCAGCTTGGCGATCATGCTGTCGTAATAAGGCGGCACCTTGTAGCCGCCATAGAGGCCGCTATCGATCCGCACGTGCATGCCCCCGGGGGCGACATAGGCCTTCACCGTGCCCGGGGAGGGGGCGAATGTCCGCGGATCCTCGGCGTTGATCCGGCATTCGATCGCATGCCCGCGGAAGGTGAGCTGCTCCTGGGTGCAGGAAAGATCCTCGCCGGCGGCAATCCGGATCTGCTCGCGGACGAGATCGAGGCCGGTGATCATCTCGGTCACCGGATGCTCGACCTGCAGGCGCGTGTTCATCTCGATGAAGTAGAATTCCTCATTCTCGTAGAGGAATTCGATCGTGCCGGCGCCGCGATAGCCCATCTCCGCCATCGCCTTGGCAACGATGCCGCCCATCCGGGCGCGCTGCTCAGGCGTGATCACGGGGGAAGGCGCTTCCTCTAGCACCTTCTGGTGACGGCGCTGCAGCGAGCAGTCGCGCTCGCCGAGGTGGACGGCATTGCCTCGGCCGTCTCCGAACACCTGAAATTCGATGTGGCGCGGGTCGCCAAGATATTTCTCGATGTAGACGGTGGCATCGCCGAACGCCGCCTTGGCTTCGGATCCGGCCTGGACGATCAACGCTTCGAGCTGATCCTCCGACTCGACCACCTTCATGCCGCGGCCGCCGCCGCCGGAGGCCGCCTTGACGATCACCGGATAGCCGATCTCGCCGGCGATGCGGCGGCCTTCCTCGATCGTCTCGATCGGGCCGTCGGAGCCCGGAACCAGCGGCAGGCCGAGCTTGGCGGCGGTGCGCTTCGCCTCGATCTTGTCGCCCATCACCCGGATATGCTCGGGCTTCGGCCCGATCCAGAGAATGCCATGGCTCTCGACGATTTCGGCGAACCGGGCATTTTCCGACAGGAAGCCGTAGCCGGGATGGATCGCATCGGCATGGCTGAGCTCGGCCGCCGAGATGATGTTCGGGATATTCAGATAGGAATCCGCGGCCGCCGGCGGTCCGATGCAGATCGCCTCATCGGCGAGGCGGACGTGCATCGCGTCCGCATCTGCGGTGGAGTGCACGGCCACCGTCTTGATGCCCATCTCGTGGCAGGCGCGGTGGATACGGAGTGCGATCTCGCCGCGATTGGCGATCAGGACCTTTTGAATCTTCATGTCAGCTCTCATCGGCCCGGCGCGATGCCGGGGCTGGTGGCGATACAAGCGGCGTGCGTCCGGACTTTCTCCGCCCTGGATATCCGGGCACGGTCCGGCGCGGCGCCGATCACTCGATGATCACCAGCGGCTGGTCATATTCGACCGGCTGGGCGTCCTGAACGAAGACCTGAGTCACGGTCCCCGAACGTGGCGCGGTAATCGGGTTCATCACCTTCATCGCTTCGACGATGAGCAGAGTGTCGCCTTCCTTGACGCTCTGGCCGGGGCTGACGAACGGCTTGGCGCCCGGTTCGCCGGCCAGATAGACGGTTCCGACCATCGGCGATTTTACCGCGCCGGGGTGGGCGGCGGGAGGCGTGTCGGCTGCAAGGCTCGGAGCCGGTGCGGCAGGGGCGCCGGCGGCCGGAGCGGGCGCGGCGACGTGGACCGACGCCGGGGCGGCATAAGTGATCTGCCGCTTGACGACGATGCGACGCTCGTCATCTTCGACCTCGATCTCGGTCAGATCGTTCTTGTTCAGCAATTCGGCAAGGAGACGCACCAGATCTGCGTCAATCCGCATGCTCCCGCGGGAGCCGTTCTCGTCGGTCATTGGACCCTCTTTTTCCCCAGCAGTTCCGCTTCTTGCGGTATTTTGGCGCGCCTTGTCAGAGACCGGCCGCCGCGTCCAGAGCAAGCTGATAACTGAGCGCGCCGAAGCCCGCGATGGTTCCCCGCGCCGCCTTTGCGACGAAGCTCCGGTGGCGGAAGCTTTCGCGGGCGTGGGGGTTGGAAAGATGGACTTCGATCACCGGCGTGGCGACCGATTTGATCGCATCATGTATCGCGATCGAGGTGTGGGTGAACGCGCCCGCATTGAGGATCACCGCCCTCGCGCCCTCCGCTTGCGCTTCGTGCAGCCAATCGACGAGATGCCCTTCGTGATTGGATTGGCGCATGTCGATGCGAACGCCGATTTCGCGTGCACGGTCCTCCAGCCGGTCGGCGATGTCGTCCAGCGTGTCGGATCCGTAGATATCCGGCTCGCGCGTGCCGAGGAGGTTGAGGTTCGGGCCGTTGAGCACGTAGATCGTCGGTAGCGTCGCCATGGAGAAACCCTATATGGCGGCGGGACGACAAGCGCAAAGGCGGCTTATGGTTTACGACGGTACAGCTTCGATCCGGGTCAACGGCAGCCACCGCCGGGTGCGCCAGGGCATGACGGTGGCGGAACTCGCGTTGGAACTCGGGCTCGAGCCGACCCGGGTGGCGGTGGAGCGCAATCTCGAAATCGTGCCGCGTTCCACCCTCGCCGAGGTCGTGATCCAGGACGGCGACGATTTCGAGATCGTCACCTTCGTCGGCGGCGGCTGAGCGTTGGGCGAATGACGATACAGACGGGATGACGACAGTGAATGTGATGACCTCGATCGGTGACGACACATGGACGGTGGCGGGGCGGACGTTTCGTTCGCGCCTGATCGTCGGCACCGGCAAGTATAAGAGCTTCGAGCAGAATGCGGCGGCGGTTGCGGCCTCGGGCGCCGAGATCGTCACCGTGGCGGTGCGGCGGGTGAACATCGCCGATCCCAAGCAACCGATGCTCACTGACTTCATCGATCCGAAGCAGATCGTCTACCTGCCCAACACCGCCGGCTGCTTTACCGCCGACGAGGCGATCCGGACCTTGCGGCTGGCGCGCGAAGCGGGAGGCTGGACCCTGGTGAAGCTCGAGGTGCTTGGCGAAGCCAAGACGCTCTATCCCGACATGATCGAGACCCTGCGGGCGACCGAAATCCTCGCCAAGGAGGGTTTTCAGCCGATGGTCTATTGCGCCGACGATCCGATCGCCGCCAAGCGGCTCGAGAATGCCGGCGCAGTCGCAATCATGCCGCTGGGCGCACCGATCGGCTCCGGCCTCGGCCTCCAGAACGAGGTCATGATTCGGATCATGGTGGAGAATGCGTCGGTTCCGGTGCTGGTCGATGCCGGCGTCGGCACCGCGTCGGATGCTGCCGTTGCGATGGAACTCGGCTGCGATGGCGTGTTGATGAACACCGCCATTGCCGAAGCCAAGGATCCGGTGATGATGGCGACCGCGATGCGGCTGGCGGTCGACTCGGGACGGCTCGCTTATCGGGCGGGACGGATGGGAAAGCGTCGTTATGCCGATCCGTCGAGCCCGCTCGCCGGACTGATCTAGTCGCCGCCTCCGCAGCCACCGCCGCAACTTCCGCCGCAACTGGCGCAGTCTCCGTCGCTGCCGCCGGAGTCCGACGTGGAGCAGCCGCTGCCGCCGCATGATCCGCCGTCGTCCTTCTTCTTGCGCCTCTCCGCCATCGGAGGGGCGAAGACCGCAATCCCGATCACCAGCCCGATCACCAGGACGATGACGAGGAACGCAGCAGCGGGCCCGGCGATGGCAGCCGATGAGGTTGCGGCAAGAACGGCGCAGATTGTACCGAAGACAAGACGGTTTCGACGCTCCGCTTCGTCGTTGCCCTGATCGTCGTCGGCTTGTGGGCGCCGCCAGATGTCGTCCGGGGGCGATCCGAACACCTCCTGGTAGAGGGTCAGCGTCCGACGATATTGATCCGCGAAGCGCGCCTCTTCGTCTGCGTCGCCGGATCCGGGCAGATGCCGCAGCGTCCGCCCGAGCAGGTTTGCACACAGCTTGCGGTGGTAATCATCCTCGTCTTCGAGATGGAGGTGCCAGGCCTCGTCCACGGCCTTTGACGGGGTCACCTCGAACGATGCGATCGTCGCCAGATAGAGGAAGCGGCGATATTCGCCGATCACCCGCACCGCGAAGGCGTCCGACCACCCGTTGGCGTCGGCGAGCCTCCGCTCGAAGGCCGACGGTCGCGAACCGATCGGAAAATTGGAGAGAGTGGCCCAGAGGCCCGTCGGATCCGCAGCAGCGCGCAGGTTCCCGTTCATCTGCTGACGAAAATAAGGGCCGCGTGTTACGGAAATGTGACGGTGCGGGGCGGTCGAATTCGGCCGCCCCGCACCGCTCGTCAGAAGCCGATACGGACCGGTCGCTCGGGTTTGGCGCGCGCCTCGGCCCGCAGCAGGGTCGCGATCTCGGTTGCGGAAGCCCCGGGACGGTAACGTAGCTGCCGCTTGACCACGGCGAAGTCGCCCGGCGTGAGGCCGCCGATGTCGCACAAGACAGAAGGTGCCGCGAGCCCGAAGAAGCGGCAGAAGGCTCTTTCTGCTGCCGCCCGCGACATCGGCTTCAAGTCGATCTTGAACACGAATCGCCGGAGCGCCGCCGGATCGAGCCTTTGCGCGAAATTGGTTGCGGCGATGAACGGCAGCGGGTGCGAATCAAGCCACGTCAGCAATTCGTTGACCTGCGTCACCTCCCACGATTGATGGGCATCCTGTCGGTCGCGAAGCAGCGAGTCGACTTCGTCGAACAGCAGCACCGACCCGTCCTCACGTGCGGCGGCGAACGCGTCCGCGATGTTCGCTTCGGTGCCGCCGACCCATTTGGACAGCAGATCCGATCCGCGCTTGACCGCAAGGGGCCTGTCGAGCCGCTCGGCGATGTGCGCGGCCAGCGCAGTCTTGCCGGTTCCGGGCGGTCCGGTGAGCAGCAGCGAGAAGTCGGACGGAGCGTCCGCGCTCGAGAGCTGCGCAACCAGTGCCCGGATACCCTGATCGGCTTCGTAGAGATCGAGATCCGGCGCATCCCCCGAGACGGACGGCGGCAGGCAGCGGCCGCCGCGAAGACCAAGGAGAAGCGAACGGGCTACGACGTCGGCACCGTCGCCGCCGGCGAGCGCCGCCGAGCGCAGCGCGACTCGCGCGATCGCCGCCGTTTCCGGTTCGCGTGCGACGAGCGTGTCGAGGGACTCGGCGCGGACGCCTTCGGTCGCGGCGATGCGCGTGACGATCCGCGCCCGCGCGCGCGGGCCGGGATAGTCCATCCGGAGCACGTAGCTCATGCGGCGCAGATGGGCCGGATCGACTTCGCAGATCGCGTTGGACGTCCACAGGATCGGCACGAGGTTGGTTTCCAACAGCCGATTGACGAAGACTTTCGAGCCGAGCTTCTGGCTGGATGCCACACCGTCGGCGAACAGATCCTCCATTTCGTCGAACAGGATCAGGCTCCGGCCGCGCCGGGCGAGCAGCCGTTGCGCCCGGGTGAGCGCGTGCACGCGGTAGCGCCGGTTGGGCTCGTCGCCGTCCGAATCGCTTTCTCCAACGGCGTGGAGGCCCAAGCCCGCAGCTGCCGCCAGTGTGCGCGCGAACTCCGTCTTGCCGGTTCCCGGCGGGCCGTGGATCAGCACGTTCACGCCGGATGCGCCTTGCGCGACCGCACCGCGGAGGAGGCGGACGAGGAAATCGAGATCGTTCGCATGTTCGGCGAAGTCGTCCGGTATCAGCGTCGCCGGCTGGCGGGCTCCGGCGAGCACCGCAATCAGCCGTTCCTCGTCCCGGCAACCGTCGTCGAGGATGTCTGCAAGACGCCAGTCGAGCGTGAGATCGACGCCGCCCGAGTAGGAATCGGCAGAGGTCTCGATCAGTCCCAGCTTGACCAGCGGAGATCGACGTACCCGCAGCGCTGCCCCGGCCGGCTCGGCGCCGGCGAGCAGCGCGGCCAGCGCGGGAACATCCTCGCCTGCGCAGGCCAGACGATCCCGCAGCACGGCGACATGCGGCAGCCGATCCAGGGCGGTTGCGACGCCGAGCAGCGCGCGATCGAAGCCGTCGAGATCGAGCAGATCGGCGACGGCGGCAACGGCCGCAGCCAAGAGATCCTCCTCTTCGTCCCCGACGATCTCATCGGCGAGCCGGGGAAGGCTGTCCCAGTCCAGGCTGTCGCTCTTGTCCTTCTTCTTCTTGGGATCGCGCCAGACGCGGTCAGGCCACAGCCAATCACGCTGATCGGCGGCCCAGTCGAGTGTCGCCGCCGCGGCCTTGCCGCCGCGGCTCTTGGTAGCGCGCAGCAGGCAAAGAATGCGCTGCGCCAAAAGTTTTTCGCCCATGGTCATCCATCGCGGCGGGCAGGCGCGCACGACCATGCGCGCGGCCGCAACCGCTTCCCAGAAAGGTTTAATTCCTTGATATGCCATTCGCCGGGTCCACGCCCGGCCGGCGCGTTAGCGCTGGGGCGGAATCCGAACGGAGGCGGAGACAAGATTTCCATTGTCCATGCGATTCAGCATCGCGCGCTCCATCTGACCAGCTGCGGCAGGATTGTCGCAGGGCGGTGGCAATTAGTCGTACCCGTAACGATTGTCAACCGGGTCGGTCAGCGCAGCGGATTCCGATCGCCCGCCGCGGCAAGGCGGCTGCCGACGACCCAGGAAGATGACAGGAACAAGAAGGGGTGCCCACCACCCGCGGGAATTACCCGTTGCGGGTAGCCCAATCTTCGAAGATCGCGCTCAACACCATGATGAGCGAAAGCAAGGTAACCACGGCAGCAAACATCGAATTCCCCCAAATTCACGCAAACCGGCACAGCCCATCATTTCGCCGCGCCACCCGATCGCGGGGCGTGGCTGTGCCGAGAAAGCTTCAACAAATCCATGACAGTCTGACGGCACAGCAGGTGCGGACCCGCACCCGCGGTCGGATCAGTCTTGTTCGCCTGCGCCCGGCTCTTCGTCCGTAGTCTCTTCGCCGCCGCCTTGCGCATCCTGGAAGAAGGGTTCGACCTCGCCCTTGAGCTTCACCGTCATCGGCTGGCCGAAGCGGTCGAGGCTCCGGCCAGCGGCGACCCGGATCCAGCCTTCGGAAACGCTATATTCCTCGACGTCCGTGCGCTCCTTGCCCTTGAAGCGGATGCCGACGCCGCGCCGAAGCAGGGTGGCGTCGAAAAACGGGCTCTTCGGATTGAGCGAGAGCCGGTCCGGAGGCGTGTCAGCCATGATGTTCAACCTTCTTGCTTCTTGGCGGCGATGTAGGCCGCAACCTGTTGATCGAGGATGTCGAGCGGCAGCGCCCCGTTTTCGAGCACGGCCGCGTGGAAGTCGCGTACGTCGAACTTCGGGCCGAGTTCACGCTCGGCGCGCTGGCGCAGCTCGACGATCTTCAGCTGTCCGATCTTGTAGCTCGTCGCCTGCCCCGGCCAGTTGAAGTAACGCTCCACCTCCTTGACGATATCGCGCTCGGAGAGAAGCGAATTTTCCTGGAAATAGCGGATCGCCTGCTCCCGGGTCCATCTTTTGGAGTGGATCCCGGTGTCGGTGACGAGCCGCACCGCCCGCCACAATTCCAAGGATAGGTGACCGAATTCGGAATAGGGATCCTGATAGAAGCCCATCTCGCGGCCGAGGCGTTCGGCATAGAGGCCCCAGCCTTCGACATAGGCGCCATAGAAGCCGAAGCGCCGGAACTTGGGTATGCCGGTCAGTTCCTGCTGCAGGGCGATCTGGAAATGATGGCCGGGCGCTCCTTCATGATAGGATATGCTCTCGATCTGCGGCTTGAGCACCTGGTTCATGTCGGCAAGGTTGACGTAGTAGATGCCGGGCCGGGATCCGTCGGGGGTGGGCGGATTGTAGAAGGCGACCGAGGCCGTTTCCTGGCGCCAGGTTTCGACCGCGCGCACCTCGAGCGGCGCCTTCGGTAGGCGGCGGAAAAGGGTCGGCGCCTTCGCCATCACCTGCGCGATCAGCCCTTTCGCGTTGGCGAGATACGCCTGCCGGCCAGCCTCGGTGTTCGGATATTTGAACTCGCTGCCGTTCTTGATGTGCTGGAAGAAGGCCTTGAGATCGCCCTTGAAGCCGACCCGGTCCTTGATTGCCGACATTTCCTTGTGGATGCGGGCGACCTCCGACAGGCCGATCTGATGTATTCGGTCGGCGGAGAGATCGGTGGTGGTCGAGGCACGCAGGCGCGCCGTGTAGTAATCGGCGCCCTCGGGCAGACTCCATGCACCCTGATTGCCCGTGGCCTTCGGCTCGATCGCGTCCAGCGTCTTCAGCATCGTGTCGATGCCGCGGCGGAATGGGCCTGAAAGCGCCGCATTCGCTTCTGCGATCAGCCGGGTCTTGGTCTCGGCAGGCGCATCCAGCGCCGCGACCTTCTTGCGGAAATCGGCGAGCAGAGTGCTGTCGGCGCCTTGATCGAAAGGCGCGCCGGTGATGACGCGCTTGGCGTCTGCGCGCACCGGCGCGAAATTAAACTTGGGCGGGACGATGCCCTTCTCCGCCTGGCGCAGCGCACGATCAGAGATTTCGCGCATCACCCGTTCGCTGTCGCGCAGACGCGCAACATAGGCGTCGGCATCGGCGACGGTGTCGATGCGATGCTGATTGATCAGGAAGACCGGGATGTCGCCCGCGGGGCTGCCGTTGGTCGAAAAGGGGAAGCCGTAGTCGCGCCACTTATATTGCTCGCGGCCCTGGACCACCGAATATTCGAACAGGCGGTAGCTGAGCTGAGCGGCCGGGCTGAGCCGAGCGGGATCGAATTTCGCCTTCATCTCGGCAAGCTTGGCCTCGGCCAGTGCACGCTGCCGCTCCGCTTCGGCATCGGTATAGTCGTCGAGCCTGTCATAACCGGTCTTGATACCGAGACCGGTAAGCGTTTCGGGCGAACGCGCCGCTGCCTCGTCGAACGCCGCGTCCAGGAACGCAAGCAGCCGGGCATCCTCCGCTTGCGTGCCCGCACGATCCGGCTTCACCGCGCTTGCCGGGCCAGCGCCGGCGGCGGGCGGGGCCTGCGGCGCGGCGGTCGCGGTGCCGGCAAGGAGCAGAGCGAGCAGAGGCAGAATGCGCGGCATGGCGTCCCTTTCGAAAGCGTCGGCGTCCTCTAGAACGTGATGGGCCGAGGGGAAAGCGGTTCGCGTTTGGCCGGTGACCGGCTTACGCTGCCGATCCCGACACGGTCGAAGGACCACTTCCTAAGTGCGTGCAGCGGGATAAGCTAGCGAGCGCCGGCAGAGAGTGCGTCGGTGGCCATGTTCGGCGACGGCAACGTGGAGGGAAAACATGCTCGGCAATGTTATGACCCGGCGGGGAATGCTGCAGGTCGGCGGCAGTGCGGCGGCTGCCGCTCTGGCGCTTGCGGCAAAGCCTGGAGCGGCCCTGATCCAAAGCGGCGGTGCGGTGCGCGCGACGGGACGGCCACTGCCCGATGGCGTCGCACTGCCGCAGACGCCTGCGGGGCGGAAGCGGGCGGACAGCGTCGGCTTCGCCATCGTCGGCCTGGGCGGCTATGCCCTCAACCAGATGCTGCCGCGTTTCGCACATGCGGAGCGCGCCCACGTCGCGGCGCTCGTCTCCGGCAATCCCGAGAAGTTGCGCCGCGTCGGCGATGCGTATGGCGTGCCGCAGGCTGCGCGCTACAGCTATGAGACATTCGCGAGGATCGCGTCGGACGATCGCATCGACGCCGTCTACGTCGTGCTGCCGAGCGGCCTGCATGCGGAGTGGACCATTCGCGCCTTCGATGCCGGCAAGCACGTCCTCTGCGAGAAGCCGATGGCGCTCTCCAGCGCCGACTGCGCGCGCATGATCGCGGCCGGGCGCCGGGCCGGGCGCAAGCTGATGATCGCCTATCGCTCGCATTTCGAGCCGCACAACCGGGAGGCGATGGCGCTGATGGCCCGGAACGCCGTCGGCCGGCTCCGGCTGGTGCGCGCAGAGCAATCCTATCGGATGGGGCCGACGCGGCCGAGCGAGAATTGGCGGGTCAGCCGCGCGCTCGCCGGCGGCGGACCGCTCGAGGATTACGGGATCTACGGGCTGCAGGCGGCGCTGTATCTGAGCGGGGAAATGCCCGAGAGCATCAGCGCCACGGCCTTCAGACCGGCCGGCGACCCGCGCTTTGCAGAAATCTTCGCCCATGTCGCGTCGCAATGGCGGTTTCCGTCCGGCGCTGTGGCCCAGCTCGTCACCTCCTACGATTCGGCAGGAACCAACCTCGTCCACGCGCGCGGGACCGACGGCGCTCTGATCATGGACCCGGCGACCGGCTATGCCGGCCAGAAGATGCGCCTCGAAGGCCGCGACGCCCGCACCATCAGCCCAGGCGACCCCGACGTCCAGTTCGCCGGCCAGCTCGACCATTTCGCCGACGCGATCCGCGACGGCACACCGATCAGGACGCCCGGCGAGATGGGCCTTCGAGACCTGCGTCTGATCGAGGCAATTTATGCGTCGGCGGCTTCGGGAGCGACGGTACGGCTCGCGCCGGACGGCACGATGCGCGCCTGACTCGCGTCCACCAGCGTCTGAGCGGCCGATGCGCTCGTAGCGCCGGAGCGGCGTCGGGATCGGGCGCAGCGGAGCGTCTTGACGGTGTTGCCAGCGGACGGTGTCGCGGGCGTCTATTTTCCGGGGTCAGGTCGTCAGCCAGAGCAGGAAGGTTCCCAAGAAGGCCGCCAGGATCAGGAAACATCCGAGGCCGATCCGCTTCGCGATTCGATGGTCCACGGGTGAATAGAAATCAGACCAGTCAATCATAAACACAGATACTCTAATGACTTGCCGCCATGGATGAAGACTCAATCCAAGATACGTGCGGCAAGCCCCTCTACAGCGTACGCCAAATGCGCGCGCAAGCCCTTCGACCATGCTGCCGATGCGGTGTGCCAAAGCTGGTCATGCCCGCCGGCTCGGCGGGCTCCGGTGCCGGTGCCGGCGGACCGGCTTCGCTCTGGCCGAGGGGAGAGGAAGACCTTAAGCGGGCGGCGTCCGGGGAAGATTGTCGGTGAGGGAATGATGGTTGGAGCGAAGCGGTGGGTGGTGCGCGTGGCGGCTGCGGGATTGGGCGTCCTCGTCGCGATCCTGATCGGCAGCACTCCGGCAGAGATCGGTTTCGCGAAGCCGAGGGGCGGTCCCTCCGGTTCGGCGGTCGACAGCGACGCTCCGGCCGGCATGTCGGCTGCGCGCGACTGGCTCGGGACCTATGAAGGGCGCTTCGAAGGGGCGAAGGGCACGATCGAGATTTCCGCAGCCGAGGGCGACAGGATCGCCGTCAATCTCGTTATCGGAGCGCCCGGTTGTTCGGGGTCTCTCACCCTCGATGCGCCGGCGCCGACCTCGGACCGGCTGGTGCTGACCACAGCGGACGAGTTTACAGAGGATGTCTGCACGATCACGCTCGTTCGCCACGGCCGCGTCATCGAAACTCTCGAGGACCGCTGCCTCGCGTCGCATGGGATGCAGTGTACCTTCACCGGACGCGCGAAGAGAAAGACGGCGGGCGCATGAGGATTCCGGCTCACGGCCGGTCGTCATGGTCGCTTCCGGCGCGAGATGCTCGCGGGATCAGTAGCGCTCGGTCTGCGCGCCCCTACGCGCGCCGTCGCGGCACCCGCGCCACAAGGACGCGCAGGGAGTGAACAAGCGCGCCACGGCGCACCTATGAGGACGTCGTGTTTCCAGCGTTGCGGTTCCGCTTCTGCGATGTCCGGCGGACATGCTACATGCCTGCTGTGAAACGGACAGATTTCGCCGCCGGCGCGGGATGGCTCGGCTTCGTCCACGGGGCGGCCGTGACCCTGGCTCTGCTCTCTGGGGTCGATGGGCCGGAGGTTCTGCTTGCGACCTTGCTGCTAGCTCCCTGGCTCGTCGGCCCGGTGGCTCTGGCGGCATGTGGCGCGATACTGACGCGATCAAAGAGGCGTGCGGGAGCCTTCCTTGCTCTGGAAGCCGGGTTTGCCGCGTCGACCCTTTCCCTCTTCGTGTATCTGAAATGGATCGCGCCGGACGCTCAGAACGGATTTTGGCTGCTCTCCTTCCCGGTCGTGCAATATGGCGCGCTGCTGGTGCTCGGCGCGCTGGCCGAAACGATTGGCGGCTTTGCGCGCCAGTCCCCGGCGAACGGCGATCCGGACCAGCGCTGACGTCGCGTTCCGCTCCCACACGGCCGGGCGGCAGGGCCTTGTGAGGGAAGGCTTCGGCCGGTGCACGGCCGACACCGTGGCGGCCGTCGAACCGCGGTAACGCTCTGTTTTCCTTTGCCGACTAGCTCCAGCGTAGAGGTGCCAGAAGGCATTCGTCACGATCGGCTCCACCGGCGCCAGAGGGGGTTACCTTGTTCAAGTCCGTTCACGCGCTTTCGGGCGCGCTCATCCTGCTGTCGTCTGCTGCCGCGTCCGCACAGACCGTGCCGCCAGCACCCGAGACCGCGATCCGTTTGAGCGGTGCGGTCGACGACAAGGGCACCACCGGAACCGCGGGCGTGGTCGCCTCGATCGCCTTCGTGCCGGTCGCGGGCTTCTTCGTCACCGGCACCAGCGCGCAGATCCCGACCGGTGCGCCGGTCAAGGCCTTCCTCGACGAGGATGTGAGCGTCGCCGGTGCGCTGGCGGCCCAGCCGCTGCAGGTTTCCGCCGGCATCTGACCGGGACGGCGCACCGTGCAGACGACATGGCGCGCCGACACCTGCCAGATCGATAGTCCCTTGCACGGGCAGGCCCGCATCGGGGCAAGGGACCATTCGCGGGCTGGCGCGGATCGTGGTTACCCGGTTGCCCCCCGAAGCACTGGGTTTCGCACGAGCATTGCGATTGCGCGCGCGGCGGGGCAGAAGCGCGGCGAATGACCGGCCCCGCCAGGAGCCCGGGCACGCGCCCGGAGCTCGTCGCGGCGGAGGGACCCTTGGCCAGGAACATCGAATGCCCGTTTCCGTCCAGATCAAGTGCATCCAGACCTTCCGCCGCGCCCATCCGTGCCGGCGGATCAGCGATATCGGCGGGTTCACCGACCGCCGCTGGAAGATCAGCGTCGAGGACGCGATCGATCATGTCGAGGGCGGCGCCTGGGAATTCTACGTGCTCGTCGGCGAGACACGGCACAAGGTCGTCGTGGCCTCCCGCGACGGCCGCAAATATCTGAAGGCCGAGTGCGACGACGAAGCGCCCGATACCTTGCTTTCCCTTCCGAAATGTCCGGAAGCGGATGTCTGGGGTCTCGGCGGGAGCCTCGGCGCGGAATAGGCCGCTGTCCCGTCCGCTGCGACCGTTGCCCCAAGCACGCGCGTGAGATCCGGCGTGCACCGGTCGATCATGCGTCCGGTTGGCTTCCATCGCGCGGATCCGAAGCCGTGTCACAGGGCCTCTCGGCGTTACGGCTGCGCTGGATCGCGTCGCTGAACGCGGCGGCGAGGATGCCCGCGGGCATCGCAATCAGGCCGATGCCGGCAATCGCGACGATCACCGCGATGAACTTGCCGAGGATGGTGACCGGAAAGACGTCGCCATAGCCGATCGTGGTCAGGGTCACCGCGGCCCACCACATCGCGCGCGGAATGCTTCCGAACTTGTCCGGCTGGGCGTCGCCTTCGGCGAGCCACATGGCGGTGGCGCCGCCAATGATCAGAGCAAAACCAAGCAGGACGGTGAGCAGAAGTTCGTCGCGCCGATCGGACACCGCCCGGGTGAGATGGCGGACCGCGGTCGAGAAACGGCCGAGCCGGGCGAAGCGCAGGATCGCGACCACGCGCAGCAGGCGCAGCGAAACGAGACCGCTGGCGATCATCGGCGCGAAGGTGGCGATGACGACGGCGGCGTCGATGAGCGCGCCAGGCGTGAAGGCGTAGCGGAGGCGGCCACGCAGCCCCGCAAAGCGCGGCGCCTCGCCGGCTGCCCAGAGACGAAGCGCATATTCGGTGACGAAGATCGTCCCGAACAGCATGTCGAGCCCGTTGAGCAGGGCATCGCGGCCGTCGGCGAGCAGCGGCTCCGTGCGCAGGATTGCCAGGATCGTCGCGGCGATGATCGCGGCGACGAGGAACCGGTTTGCGGGTGACAGGCCCTTGCCGGCCCAGGCGGACGGATCGAACTGGCGATGGACGATCCGGCGCAGGCGAGGGGAGGCTGCCGCCGTCCCGTCGGATCTCTGGATCACATCCGCCATTCGCCCTCCCCCAAGGCGATGATTGCGCGTCCGGCGGACGCCTGTCCAGAGGTCGCAACCAGGCGGCGCATGTCACCATAATGTCGCGGGGGCGTCATGCCATCACCGCCGAACGATCACGCTGCCGACGCAGGGCGGCGCTAGCGTAACGTCAAGGCAGCGGGACGGCGTCGCAAGACACGCCGGCCGCGGAGGATGCCCGTTTTCCGGTGATCAGGGGGAATTGGGACAGTGACGAACATTGCGACGAGGAGCCTTGCCGGCTTCTTGATGGCCGGCTGCATCTCGGTGCCGGCGATGGCGGCCGATCTGGCGTCAAAGGCGGGCGAAGACGATGTGACGGCCGAAGCGCGCGGGGACGACGCCGCTGCGGACGAGCAGAGCGAGGCCGAGATCCTGGTCACCGGCAAGGCGGTGCGCAGCAGTCCGCTCGCGGCCGGTGTCGCCGAATATGGCAATGCCGTCCAGATCGTCGATTCCGCCGCGATCGAGGCGAGCGGCGCCACCAATTTCGCCGAAGCGGTGCAGTTCCTCGTCAAGGGCGCGAACATCGGCTACTCGCCGGACGAGGGCGAATATACGATCCGGCTGGACGGCGGCGGCGACCGCGACACCCTGGTCGTGCTCGACGGCGTACCGCTTTACGATCGGGGCCCTGCGCTCGAGGAGATTTGGGGCGCGACCACGATCGACCCACACATGATCGACCGGGTCGAAGTGTTTCGCGGCGGCAACAGCCTCTTCTTCGGCAGCAATGGCGGCATCGGCGTAGTCAGCGTCGTCACCAAAAAGCCGGACGGCGGCAAGCGCTTCGAGTTCGGTGCCAATGTCGGCTCATTCGGCACCCGCGACATCTGGGGCAACGTCTCGTTTCCGCTCGATACCGACGGTCGCCACTCGATCATGATCTACGGCACCGCCCAGCACACCGACAATCCGCGCATCTTCAATCCGGCCGATTTCGTCGACAATGTCGCGGCCGGCGGCGGAATTCAGGAATTCCCGACCGATCGCGACAATGTCGGCGTGAAATATCTGTGGAAGCCCGACGATCGCACCGAATTCCGCGTGAACGGTCAGTTCACCCAGATCCAGTTCCATGATCCGTTCCCGGACACCAACACCTATTCGCCGAACACGGTGAAATATCCGATCGTCGATGCGAGCTTCGTGCGGACCTGGTCGGAGCGGCTGACGACCGAGGTCTCGGCTTATTGGAGCAATCCGCAGCTTTCCAACACCGAGACTTTCCCGGAAGTGTGCATGATCAAGACCGGGTGCGTCAGCCCGTCGACGGGACAGGCGATCGCCTGGGGCAAATATACCGGCCGCAACATCGCATTCCCGAACCAGGGCTTCGGCCCCGACTCGAAGAAGAGCGGCTTTCGCGAACTCGGCGGCAATGCCCGCGCGACCTTCACCATCCCCAACGCGATCGAGGTGGTCGGCGGCGTCCAGATCGTCTCCTACAAGGATGACTCCGATCCGGTGTTCCCGGTCGGCAACGAAGCGACCACGATCACCGGGCTTTATGCGGACTTCCGGCCGGTGCTGCCGTTCAGCCCCGCGACCAGGATCTCGCTGGCCGTCCGCACCGACTTCGCCGACAGCTTCGGATCGAAGACGATCTGGAAGTTCGGCCTGCGCCAGCCGATCGGCGACTTCTACCTTCGCGCCAATGGCGGCACCTCTTACAGCACGCCCAAGAATAACGAGCTGCACGCGGAGAGCGCGACCACGGTCGGCAACCCCGATCTCAAGACCGAGGAGACCGAGACCTACAATGTCGGGATCGGCTACGGCGCCGGCTTCGGTGCCGTCCGGGTCAATGCCGAAATCGGCGGCTTCCACACCGACATCACCAACCGCATCCAGTCGACGTCGGGCCTCACGCCCAATACCTTTTTCAACAACGATCGCATCACTCAGATACGCGGCCTCACTGCCGAACTGGACGTCGCGATCGGCAGCCAGTTCGCCGCGAACGTCAGCTACACCAAGCAGCAGGCGCGGCTCGACGGCAGCAAGCTGCAGATCAACGAAACGCCGGAATATATCGTCCAGGGCAATTTCGCCTGGCATTCCTCGGACCGGCACTTCCACGTCAATTTGATGCCGCGCTATCAGGGGCCGGAATATGCGACCGGGGGCGTCAACGCGGCACTGCGCACCAATTTCGGCAATTACTTCGTCGCCAATGCCTCGATCGCGTACTGGGCGGGTGCCGAGCGCCAGCATCGTTTCCAGCTGCGCATCGCCAATCTGTTCGACGCCGACTATGCCGAGCGCTGGGCCTACGGAAACACGCGGTTCAGCGAGGCTTTCGTCACGGGGCAGATCAAGCTCAACGGACCCGGTTACTTCTACGGCTATCCGTTCGAGGGCAAACCGCGCAGCTATTATCTTTCCTACATGACCCAATTCTGAGTCGAGGGAGGGGCAGTTGACCGACACCACCCGCAGAAACCTGCTTCGCGCTGCGACCGCCGGCGCGGCGGCGGCGGCGATGCCGCCGAGCATCGCCCGTGCGCTGGCCATTCCGGCGGCACGCGAGACCGGCACCATCCAGGACGTCCGCCATGTCGTCATCCTGATGCAGGAGAATAGGAGCTTTGACCATTATTTCGGGACGATGCGCGGCGTCCGCGGCTTCGGCGATCGCCATCCCGTGCCGATGGAGGGCGGACGAGATGTCTGGCAGCAATCGGATGGCACCCGGATCCTGCCGCCCTTCCATCTCGACACCGCCGCCACCGACGCGCTCAAGGTGCCGGGGACGCCGCACAGTTTCTCGGACTCGCAGGCGGCCTGGAACCAGGGCAAGTTCGGCGCCTGGCCGAAGTACAAGAACCCGTATTCGATGGGTCACTACCGCCGTCAGGACATCCCGTTCCAGTTCGCGCTCGCCGAAGCGTTCACGATCTGCGACGCCTATCATTGTTCGGTGACCACCGGCACCGATCCAAACCGGATCGTCTTCTGGTCCGGATCCAATTTCGATCCGGTGAAGCGAGCGCAGGGGATCAACTGCACGGACGCGGATTCGGAACCGAACAATCTGCGCTGCTGGATCAAGGGCGCGCTGCCCACGCCGGGCTACACCTATGCGGGCTCCGCACTGACGTGGAAGACGATTCCGGACGTGCTCGAGGAGGCCGGGATCAGCTGGCGGATCTACCAGGATCCCAACGACAATTGGACGGGCGCGATGCACGGCGGTCTCGCTTTCGAAAGCTTCCGCAATGCGAGACCGGGATCGCCTTTGTTCGAAAAGGGCATGGCCGATCTGACTCTCGATCGGCTTGCCGAGGATGTGAAGAACGGGACCCTGCCGGCGGTATCGTGGGTGCTGCCGCCCAAGGAATGGTCCGAGCATCCGAGCGCGTCGACACCGCTGCAGGGCGCTGAATTCACGGCGCGGGTGCTGGCCGCGCTGACCGCCAATCCGGAGGTGTGGAGCCGGACGGTGTTCTTCCAGACGTTTGACGAGAATGACGGCCAGTTCGACCACGTGCCGCCGCCGGCACCGCCCTCGTTCGACGCCGCCGGCACCCCGATGGGCAAGGCTACGCTCGATCTCGCCGGCCATTACTTTCACGATCCCGACAACAAATACCGGGTCGCCGACGACGTGATCAGCGGTGCCGTGCGGCCGTGGGGCCTAGGGCCGCGCGTGCCGATGTATGTGGTGTCGCCGTGGAGCAAGGGCGGCTGGGTCAACTCGGAAGTGTTCGACCATACATCCGTCGGCCGGTTCCTGGAGAAACGCTTCGGCATCACCATTCCGGCCATCAGCCCATGGCACCGCGCAGTCTGCGGAGATCTTACCTCCGCGTTCGACTTCTCGGCGGCGCCCGATGCGGCCTTCCCGCCTCTGCCCAAGGTCGAGGGTGCGTCGGGCGTGGTGCTCGCCCACATGCAGCGGCCCAAGATCAAGCCGCCCGAGCAGCCGGAACCGCTCTTCCAGGAGCGTGGTCTGCGCCGGTCGCGGGCCCTTCCTTACGTCCTCCACGTCGACGCGGCGCGGGCGCTCGGCGGCGACGGTATCGAACTGACCTTCCGTAACGAGGGCAAGGCCGGCGCGGTGTTCCAGGTCTACGATCGCAAGGACCTCGCGGCGATCCCGCGACGCTACACCGTCGAGGCGGGAAAGAGCCTGTCCGACCGCTGGAGCTTCCACGCCGACGGCAGTCACGATCTCTGGATCCTGGGGCCGAACGGCTTTGTGCGCAGCTTCGCAGGCGAACGCCCCCAGTCGCTGCCGCTGGCAAGCCTTCGCTACGATGTCCGGCGCAAGGCCGTGCTGCTGTCGACCCGGCCCGGCGCACCCAGGGGCCTTCGGGTCCGCGCGCTTGCCTATGATGCGGCGCCATCGAAGACTTTGGTCCGCACCTTGTCGTGGCCGATCGAGCAGAGCCACGGCTGGTACGATCTGCTGGTCGAGGGCGAAGGAGTCCGTCAGCGGTTCGCGGGGCGGGTGGAAACAGGCGACCATGGCATCAGCGATCCGGCGCTCGCCTGAAGGAGCAAGCGCGTTGCCGGCGATCCGGCCGGCGGGTAGATGGTCGCCATGGACTCCGAAGCTGCACCAGGAGAGTTGGCACAGCCGGGCGGGACGCTCGCGCGCGCTGCAGAGATCGATCTGCCGGCCGTCGCCGCGCTGATGAACGCGGCCTATCGCGGCGACGCCGGCTGGTGCAGCGAAGCCGATTTCATGGGGGCGACCGCACCAGCGCCGGCTGGCTCGCCGAGCAGATCGCCGCGGATCCGGCTGCCGCGTTGCTGGTCTGGCGGGCGGGCGGGGATCGGGCGCTGCTCGGATCGGTCTGGCTCGAGCCGAAGCCTGCGGGGGGATGGTATCTTGGATCTTTGACCGTCGACCCCGCTCGGCAGGATCAGGGCCTCGGCCGCGCTCTGCTGGCGCTCGCGGAGGATTGGGTGCAGGCGCACGGCGGCCGCGAGATCGAGATGAGCGTGATCAACATCCGCGACGCGCTGATCGCCTGGTATGAACGCCGCGGCTATCGCTGCAGTGGCGAGACGCGGCCTTTCCCCTATGGCGACGACCGGTTCGGAGTTCCGAAGCGGACGGACCTGGAGTTCGTCGTGCTGCGCAAGAGGTTGGACTTCGAGTAAGCGCACGCTCCGGGACGAAGCGGGGAACTCAGCGCATGATCGTTCGTCTGCTCGGCGCGGGCGCCCTCCATGGCGTCCCGCTGCCGGCAGGATGGAGATGCGGATGATCGGGAAGCTCACGCGAGCGCTCACGGGGCGGTATCTGGCAAAGCGCTGGGGCTATGCGCCGTCGACGGGGATGGTTGCCGGTCTGGCGGCACCCCTGGTGGTCAGGCTCGGCGGCCGCCTAGTGCATGCAAGCGTTGCGGCGGCGGCCGATGCCCGGAACCGCCGGCAGGGGCCGACCTACGGCGCCAACCGGCCGGCCTCCCGTTCCGGCTGAGCGAGGCTCAGGGAAGCGGCGCCTCGACCACGATCCGGGTCGTGCAGCAGCCGGAGCAGCGGCCTTCGAAGCGGCGCAGCGCGTGTTGCCGCGCCATCCGGTTCGCGGCGGCGGCGACCTGCTCCGGCCGCAGGCCGAGATAGTCGCCGACGCACGCATCGCAGATCGGCCGGAGCCGGCGCTCGGCAACGAAGCTTTCTATCGTCGACTGATGAGTCATCCCGCTCAGCATAGACCCGCCACAGGCCGGGCTGAAGCGGGTTTACCCTGACCGGCGAGGATTTCGCGTCCCTTTTGGAGCGTTTCGACCTTTGGTCAGGTGCCGCAGAACGTTGCGGTAACCCGTTCCTGCTCCGCCGGCGGGCTGCGGTACCCGTCATATTCCGGCTGGTCCTCGTAGGGTCGGGCAAGCACGGTCAGCAGCTCTTCGAAAGGCGCGAAGTCGCCGTGATCGACAGCGGCCCGGATCATCGCCTCTATGCGATGGTTGCGCGGGATGAATGCCGGATTGGCCGCGCGCATCAGGGTGCGTCGCGCAAGTTCATCCTGCGGTTCGTCGGCGAGGCGCGCTTTCCATTGCGCCAGCCAGTCGTCGATCACCGTCGGCGCCTCAAACATGTCGCGCAAACCGCTTTGATCGGCATCGACGAGACCGCGGAAGAAATTGGTGAAGTCGATCCGGTTGGCGGCGAGGATCCGCAGCAAGGCGGTGGCGAGGCCGAGATCGTCCTCCTTTTCGGTGAAGAGCCCGAGCTTGCGGCGGAGCCCGCCGAGATAGGCGCGCTCGAACGCGGGGGCGAAGGCGGCAAGCGCCGCCTCGGCATCCGCGATCGCTTCGACCTCGTCCTCGGCGAGCAAGGGCAGCAGGGTCTCGGCCAGACGCGTCAGGTTCCACAAGGCCATTTCCGGCTGGCGTCCATAAGCATAGCGGCCCATCCGGTCGATCGAGCTGAACACCTTGTTCGGATCATAGTCGTCGAGGAAGGCGCAGGGCCCGTAGTCGATCGTCTCGCCGGAGACGGCCATGTTGTCGGTGTTCATGACTCCGTGGATGAAGCCGACAAGCAGCCAGCGGGCAATGAGGTCCGCCTGGGCGGCGATGACGCCGTCCAGCAGCGCGCGGTAGGGTCGTTCCGCCTGGGCTGCCGCGGGATAGTGGCGGGCGATGACATGGTCGGCGAGCAGGCGAAGGCCTTCGACATCCTCGCGCGCGGCGAAGAACTGGAAGGTGCCGACGCGGATGTGGCTGGCGGCGACCCGGACGATCGCCGCGCCGGGCAGCAGATCCTCGCGGACCACCTGCTCGCCGGTGGTCACCGCCGCGAGTGCACGCGTGGTCGGGATGCCGAGCGCGGCCATTGCCTCGCTGACGACATATTCGCGCAGCACCGGCCCGAGCGCCGCCTTGCCGTCGCCGCCGCGGGAGAAGGGAGTCCGCCCCGAGCCCTTGAGCTGCAGGTCGCGGCGCCGGCCGCTGCGATCAACCACCTCGCCGAGCAGGATCGCGCGACCATCGCCCAGCTGCGGGACGAAATGGGCGAATTGGTGCCCCGCATAGGCCATCGCGATCGGCTGCGAGCCTTCGGCAATGCGCAGGCCGCTGAGGATCTCGATACCCTCCGGCGCGGCGAGCGCCTCGGCATCGAGGCCGAGCTCAGCGGCGAGGGCGCGGTTCAGCTGGAGAAGCTGCGGCGCCGAGGCGGCGCTCGGCCGCACCGGCGCATAGAAGCGATCGGGCAAGCGGGCATAGCTGTTGTCGAACGGAATGGAGATGGTCATGATACCTCGAAGGCCGGCGCTACCGATCGCAAGTCGGGCGGAGCTTGCGTGAAATCAAGACGTTGGCGGCACTGCTGCAGACGGGACGATCAGCGCCAGGCGCCAGTCAAGCACGTGTCGGCGACGAGGCACAACAGCAAGGTCAGAATCGGCGCGCCCTTCAGCGCCCAGACCGAGTAGATCAGCAATGCGACCACCAGCCGCGTTCCGGACCAGCGCGCAATCAGCAATCCCGGCAGGCCGGATGCCCACATCAGGCCGAGCAGCGGGGTATAAGCCCACAACTGGTTCTTCAGGATTCCGGCCTTCGTGACCACGAACAGAAATGCGGCCGGCGCCGCCGCCATGATCGCGAATGCGGCAAGCGGACGGGACCATCCTTGCCACGTGCGCGGAGTCCGAGAGGAGTTCACGCGATCGATCCTCAATAATCCGTTGATTGTCGTTGGTTCAGCCGGCGCGACTTAGGGAGATCCGCATCCTGTCGCCAGCGCGCACCGGATCAGTTCGGCGTGCCCGTGGTCATTCCGAGCCTGTAGCGCGGATCCGCTTCGACGGGTGCCGGCCGCGGTGTCGGCGGCAGGGCGGCCGCGCCTTCGACTCCGCGGCCGCGAACGTTGCTGGTGGCGAGCTTGGGTCCTTCCGCGACGTTCACCCGGATCCCGTCGAGCACCACGTCGCGCATGTTGGCGAGCCGCATGCCGCGAATGCTGGTTCCGGAAATATCGCGAAGGACGAAGCCCTCGAGGGGCTTGTCCGGATGGACGTTCACCGCTTCGACGAGGGTGGGGACATCCCGGATCCGGATCCGTTCGAAGGTGAAGTTGCGCACCGTCGGAATGCCGTCGCGGCCCGGGACGGGAAACTGGTCCTGCTTGCCGCTGTCGAGGAAGTTGAGCCGGAGGAAGCCGTCCTTGGCGCCGGAGATATCGAGATCGCGCATCACGATGTCCTGGATGAAGGCGCCGCGGCCCGGCCGGCTTTTCAGATAGATGGCGAAGGTGCCGGCGCGAAGGCACTGGCAGCGTTCGACCAGCACCCGTCTTATTCCCGCTGAAGTCTCGCTGCCGACACCGATGCAGGCCCAGCGCTGGTCGCGGAACACACAATCGGTGATCGTCACGTCCTCGGTAGGTCGGCCGATCGTCAGTCCTTCCAAGCCGCGGCCCGATTTGAGCGAGATGCAATCGTCGACCGTGTCGAAGTCGCAGCGCTCGATCGCGACCCGGCGGCAGCTGTCGACATCGATGCCGTCGGCATTGCCCTTGACGGTGAGGCCGCGGAACAGCGCGTCCTCGCAATAAACGGGGTGGATCGACCACATGTCGTTCTGCTCGGTGACGAGATCGGTCACCGAGAGCCCGCTGACGCCGACGAATTCGAGGAGGGCCGGGTGGCGGAGCCCGGCTTCGCTGAGCCGGCGGCGGATGGTCATCGCCGCAAGGATGCGCCCCTTGCCCGCGAGCGCGACGTTGCGCGCGTCGTGGGCGGAGATGAGGGCGGAATAGCCCTGCACCCAACGACCCTCCCAGCGCACCTCAGCGATCGGATAATCGGCGAGATCGGGCGAGCCCTGCAATGTGGCGCCCGCTTCGATCCGGAGAATGGTGTTCGAGAAGATGCGAAGCGCGCCGGTGAGATAGGTGCCGCCATCGACGACGACTTCGCCGCCGCCGAGGACCGCACAGCGGTCGAGCGCCTGCTGCAGGGCCGCGCTGTCCTTGGTGACGCCGTCGCCCCGCGCGCCGAAATCGCGCGGATCGAGCCTGAGGCCGGTTGCGGGTGCACGAAACGGCGCCGGCCGTGCGGGCGCGGCAGTGCGTGCGTTCGCAACCGCTGGGGCGAGCACGGCCGCTACGCTGGCAACGCCGGCGCCGGCGAGGAAGTCACGGCGGTTTGCAGGCATGGACGCACTCACTCTGATGGGGAAGGGATCGGATCGCGGGGCGCGCGGAAGCGCACGCGAACATCCGGTGGCAGGAGCGGCGTGACAGCCGGCCCGGTCTCGCCGACCGAATTGATCGGGTTGACCAGGGTGAGCCGATCGCCGAGTGCTGCGGCCAGGTCGGGCAGATCGTAGCGCGCAAGCACGCCCGGCAGATTGATCTCGGCCATGTCGCGGCTGATCGGCCGCGTTGCGAATTCACGGTAGCGAAGGATACCGCCATCGGCGGTCACGGAGCCCACCCGATCGTCGAGCAGGGCGACGTGGAGCGCGACGGGAGCCAGCGCATCGATGCCGTAGAGCGCAATGCGACCGACCTCCGGGCGTCCGGCAAGCCAGTTCAGAGCGGCGAGCGCATCATCGGCGCGGAGGCCCAGCGGCGTCTTGCCGACCAGCAATGCCCGGAGCGACAGCAGAGTCCAGTCGCCGGTCCATGGCGATTTCGCCTCCTCGCTGCCACCGGCACCGCGCGGCTCCAGTGCCAGCACGTTCCAGCCGGCACGCGCCCAGCGTCCGAACAGATCGGAGAGCGTGCGCGGCGGCGCGTTCGACAGCAACAGCAGGGTCGGCTTGCGTCCGGGGCCGGAGGCGCGCGCGAACACCCCATCGACCCGCATGCCGGGCGCCGCATCGAAAGAGATCGGAACGCAGGTAAAGCCCTCATCCACCTCCGTCGGACCTTCGCAAACCTCCGGCGGCGGATTGCCCGGCGCGACGGTGAGTCGGGCGACATCGCGCACCGCCGCCCGGAGCCGGGCGAGACGCTGTGCCCCGCTTTCTCCGGTGGCCGGCGGCGGCGAGGGCGCCTGGGCCGCAATGACCTGCTGGAGCGTGGCGCTGCCGAGCGCGGCGACGTTGCCGGTCGGCGAGACCAGCAAGCGCGCGGGATCGCCGATCGGCGCCGGGCGCGGCGCCGGCGGCGGGCCGGTCTTCAGCCAGCGGGTGAAGAATTCCAGGATCGCCGGTGCGATCGGCGCAAGATTGCCGTGTCCACCCGGGCCCTCGATCATCGTGATCGCGTCGCCGGCGCCGAGCAGGCCATAAAAGCGGCGCGCTTCGGCAAAAGCCGCGCGAGCACCGGCGATCGGGAACATGTCATCGCTGGTGGAGACGATCGCATAGGGGCGCGGTGCCGCTGCCTCGATCCAATCGGGCAGATCGAGGCCGCGGTCGAGAAAGAAGGGGATCGATTGCTCGGCATCCTGCGGCCCCGGTCCGCCCCGCGCGAGCAGGTGATCGAAGTCGTTCGCGTAGCAGTCGACCGCGGTGGCCGCGATCCGGGGATCGAAGGCTGCGAGATAGGCGGTGATGGTGCCGCCGCCCGAGCAGCCGAAGGCGCCGATTTGGCCGCCGTCGACGTCCGCCCGGCTCAGCAGATAGTCGACGCCGCGGACCGCGTCCTGGATGAAGAAGCGGGCAATGTGACCGCCGTTCGGCAGCGCCTGACCGAACGCCATCGAATGCTCCCCGGTAGGACGGCCGACCTTCGAGGCGCCGAGCTCCGGATCGTAATGCTGGATTCGTTCGCCCTCGCCGACGATGTCGATCGACAAGGCAATGAAGCCGGCGCGGGCGAAATCGGCGGCGAAGCCGTGATTGCCGAGCTTACCGTCGCTGCCATGGCCGGGCTGGAGGATGATCGCCGGGAACGGGCCTTCGCCTTTGACCGGGCGATAGACGATCGCCGAAACGCGATACCCGGGCAGACTTTCATACCAGAGCGACTCGGTGCGGTAGCCATCGCCTTCGCTGATTCGCGTCACCTGCGATCGCAGCGGGCCGCGGGCGCGTTCGAAGCCAGTCAGATCGGCCAGGGTGGCGCGAACATGCGCCTGGCGAAGCCGGGCGGCGTCCTTAGTGGCGATTGCGCTGATGGTAGCAGCCCGCGCCGACGTTTGCTGATCGGCAAGTTCGGTCAGATAGGCGATCAGACGATCCCGCGGCGTCTCCGCGGGGGCCGGAGTAGCGGCGAGCACCAGCACTGGAAGCAGCGGCAGGAGGCGACACAGAACGGCGCGGATCAAGGCGCCAGAGCGATCGGCCACAATCTCCCTCCTCTCGCGCCGAGCGGTTGATCCGCATCTGACACCGGTGTCTATTGGTCGTGGCAGATTGCGTGCTTGTCAATGATCGGGATTGCCAGTGCGGCGTTCTTGTCGACGCCCGCGTTGCGCTTGCCAGCTCGGTGACGCACGGCCAAAGACCTGGATCATGGACGTCCAGCTGCTGGTCATCTGCCTGCTTACGGCGGGCATCAATCTCATCGGTACGCTCGCATACGGGGCCCGCATCGCCGGCGTCCGGACCCGGCGAATCGCGATGAGCTTCGCGCTGTTCAACATTCTCGTTCTCGTCTCGCGAACCTCGAACAGCTTCCTTGGACCGTTTCTCGCAAAGAGGATTGAGGTTCGGCTCGGCACAAGCGGGGGCGAGGCTTTGCTGTTCGACTTTCGGATCGTTCTGCTCGCTGCCTCGATCGCCGTCTTCGTCGGGATCCTGCTGGTGCCGACTGCGCAGCGGCTGTTCGCCCGCGCGATCGGCTACTTCCAGGAGCATCGCTCGACGACACGCATGGTATTGCGGACGGCGACCCCCGGCGGGCTGCGGACGATACGCGACTCGATTGCGCTGCCGAGCGCGGATCAATTTCGCGCGATCGGCAAGGCGCGAGGGGTCGGCTGGGGCGTGCTGATCGCCAATTGCCTGGCGCAGGCGCTGCTCACCGTCGGCGTGCTGGCGTCCCTCTACGCCGGCTATCTGAATCCCGATTTTCGAGTGACGGCGTCACAGCTGTCGGCGCTGATCAACGGCGTCGCGACCATCCTGCTGTTCGCGCTGATCGATCCGCAACTGTCGGTGATGACCGACGATGTGGTCGAAGGGCGGGTCAGCGAAGCTCTGTTCCGCCGGACGATCGTTTGGATCTCGTTCAGCCGGCTGGCGGGAACGCTGCTCGCCCAGGCAATGTTCGTGCCGGCGGCGACGCTGATCGCCTGGACGGCGAGCCGGGTCTGAATTCTTATCGGTCGAACTTGTCGACGCGTCTGCGGCCGAACAGCAGTTTGCGCTCCAGCCGCGTCCGCAGCGCCTCGTAATACGCGTTGAGGAAGGCTTCGTTGCTGTCGACCTCGCCGATGCCGAACTTGTCGCGGATGGTGATCGCGACCGCGGCCATGCTGTCATAGTCGCCGGTGCGGAGCACCTGTTCCAGCGTCTGCAGTTCGTAGATTCCGTAGGCGTCGAGCTGTTCCTCGGTAAACTGGTAGCCGCCGCTTGCGGCAGTTCCGCGCATCAGATCGAAGCTGAGGCTGCGCTTGGGTGCGTTGATCACCCAGGTTCCGGCGAGCAGATCGCCGATGCGCAGGCGATCGCGGTTGAAGGCAGGGAAGAACAGGAAGATGCCGGCCCAGCCGAGGCCAAGCAGGGTCGTCAGCGTGTCGACCCCGTCACCGGCGGCTTCGTACCCGAGGAAGGAGAGGGGAAGATAGACCTCGATCTCGCGCATCAGATTGCGCGCGATCACCGCGTCCGCGGTGAGCCTGCCGCCGTCGCGAGCGACGACTCGGAGGCCGGCCACGCGCTTGCCGAAGGTCGCCGCGCGCGGCCCCATCTCCATCAGGATGAAGTAGAAATTGCGGAGCAGGAAGAAGCCGAGCAGCCAGGTGATCGCAACGATCTGCATGCCCCCGCCGCCAGTGGCGAACAGTCCGAACACCGCGATCAGAGTCATCGCGATCAGGACGACGATCATGATCACCGCATCGAGCATGAACGCGGTCATGCGCTGGCTCGCGGTGGCGAGGGTCAGGCCAAGATCGACGCCTTCGGGCGTGACCAGGCGGCGGCGCATGGCCGCTTCGTCGCGCGGGGCGAGGCCGGCGGTTCTAGCCATTGCGGCGCCTGCGCGGTGCATAGAAATAGACGAGCCAGAGAAGCATCATGGTGAGGCCGATAGCGTAGCGGACAGCATCGTCGACGATCAGCTGGCGGCCGAAGCCTTCGAGCAGGCCGGCAGCGATCAGCATCAGCACCACCCCAACCATGGCGGTGGCAGCGCCGCGCCCGGCGACGCTCGCGGCTGCCAGCCGGGAGGCCGCGCCAGGGAAAACGACGCTCCAGCCGATCCGGAGCCCGCCGGCACCGGCGAGCACGATCGCGAACAATTCGGTCGAGCCGTGGATGATCAGCCAGCCGCCGAGCTGGAGGCCGAGGCCGTGGCCGCCATAGAGCGCCAGGAAGGCGCCGAGCATCGCGCCGGTATAGGCGAGCAGCAAGGCCGTCGGTATGCCGAAGGCAAAGCCGAGCGCGAAGCAGAAGATTGCGACCTGGGCATTGTGGGTGAACAGATAGGTGGCGAATACCGCCAGCCCGTCCTGCTCCTTGCCAGAATAAAGGCTGTTCAGCAGCGTCTCGCGGCTGGCGCTGAAATCGCGGCCGTTGGCGAGCTCGCCGGGTACGAAGGCGCTGAAATATTCCGGCTGGCTGGAGACGAGCAGATAGCCGGCGATCGTTCCGACAAGCAGCAAGGCAAGCGCGATCAGGGTCTCCCGGCCCAGCCCGCGTACGGCGGCGGGCCAATCGTTCGCGAAGAACTGGCGCAGCCGTGCCCCGGGCGAGGTGCGCACCCCGTAGAGGAAGAAGTAAGCGCGGGCGCAGAGATGCTCGAGATAGGTGACGAGCTCCAGATCGAGCGATGTCTCGCGCGCCACCGACAGCGACGACAGAGCGCTGCGATACAGGATCGGCAACGCCATCAGATCGTCGTCGGACAGCGCCCGGGGCGACTTCTTCTCGCACAGCGACACCAGGGCATCCAGCCGGCGCCATTCCTCCTCGCGCTCGGCGCGCAGGCCACGGAAGGACGAGGGAGCATTCACAGCAAATTCCTCTGCTTGACCTCGAGATAGGCGTTGACCAGCGCCGGGCCGGCGCGGTCGTGCGCTGCTTCGATGACATGAACGCCGAGGCGCTTCAGCCGATTGACCACGAGACGCCGCTGGCGGAGCAACGCCGCCGCCGTCACCGCCCGGGTGACGTCTTCCGGTGCGTTCGGCTCGGCCGCGGCGAAACCCTCCAGTTCCTCGTCGCGGAAGAGGATGAACAGGACGAGGTGACGCTTGAGCAGGGTGCCGACGGCCGCGAGCATCAGCTCGGCGCTGATCGTGTCGGCAAAGTCGGTGAAGATGACGATCAGCGAACGCCGCTGCAGCCCGGTGGTCAGCGTCGCCAGCGCCAGCGTGTAATTGGTCTCGCGATCCGAATATTCGACCGCACCCGCGACCCGTTGGAGCAAGGCGAAGGAGCGCGCACCCGACACCGGCTTGGTCGAGACCCGCGGATGGGAATCGAAGCCGAACAGGCTGACCCGATCGCCGTCCTTCAGCGCCACGAAAGCAGTGAGCAAGGCGGCGGAGACGGCGCGATCGATCTTGGGAAGGCCGGCGAGCGGCTCGCACATCGTCCGGCCGCTGTCGAGCGCGATGATGACGTTGTTGTTGCGCTCCGTCCGATACTCCTTGGCGAGCAATTTGCGGTGCCTCGCCGACTGCTTCCAGTCGATCGCGCGCCGATCCATGCCCTGCTGGAAATCGGCGAGGGAATCGAATTCGGCGCCTTCGCCGATCTGCATCCGTGCGGTAAGCCCGTGCAGCATGTCGCGGTGGCTGTAATCGGCCGAGCGCTCGCGCAGCGACCGGACGTCGGGCACGATCACGATCTCATCGGCGACTGCCAGCACGCGCTGCTTCCAGACGAGGCCCAGCGGACCTTGCCAGCGAACCCATAATTGCTCGAAGCGAGCCACCCCGCGGCGGGTTGCGATCAGCCGGATGGCCGCCTCGCCGCGTCCGTTGACGATCCTGACCCGAGTCCGCAGCCCGTCGGGCGCCTCGAGAAGGTAGTGGCTGTCGATGGCGACTTCGCACGCAGCCGGCGCCGCCCGGGCAAAGGCGAGCGCGATCTCGACCGAAAATTCGGATCCGGCAGCAGCGCTCTTGAGTCCACCGACGGTCACCGCCACGTCCTTCGGCGAGGCGCCGAGGGCTGCATCGAGGATGAGGAGAACCACCAGGAAGCCGAGAAAGGCGAGGCCGGCGACCCAATAAGCCGGCGCTATCACGCCGATCAGCAAGGCAACCGGCGCCGACGCGCCGGCGACCACGATCGCGCGCGCCGCAGGGTAGATCAACGCGGCGCCTCAACGGCGTCGAGCAGCCGGTCGATCACCGTCTCCACCGGTCGGCCCTCGATCTCGGCGGCCGGGGAGAGCGTGACGCGGTGACGAAGGACCGCCGATGCCAGTGCCTTGACGTCGTCGGGGATGACATAGTCGCGGCCGTCGAGTGCGGCCCGGGCGCGCGCCGCACCGGCGAGCATCGCCGCCGCGCGCGGCGAGGCACCGGTCTCGAGATCCGCCGCTTCGCGGGTCGCCCGCACCAGATTGACGACATAATCGGCGACTTCGTCGACCATCGGGATCGCCGCGACGGCCGCGGTCGCCGCCGAGATCTTTTCGGGCGATACGCGTGGTGCGATGCCCCATTCCTCCGCGCGCGGCGCGCCGAAGCGGGCGCCGTGCTGGGCGACGATCTTCCGCTCCTGCTCGGCGGAGGGATAGTCCATCCGGTGCTTGAACAGGAAGCGATCGAGCTGCGCTTCGGGCAGAGGATAGACGCCCTGCTGCTCGATCGGATTCTGCGTCGCGACCACCATGAACCGGTCGGAGAGGGCGTGGGTGTCCCCGTCGATCGTCACCGCCCGCTCCTGCATTGCCTCGAGCAGGGCGGCCTGTGTCTTGGGCGGCGTACGGTTGATCTCGTCGGCAAGCAGCAATTCGCAGAAGATCGGCCCCCGGGTGAGGGTGAATTGGCTGGTCTGGAAGTTGAACAGGTTGGAACCGAGGATATCGGCCGGCATCAGATCGGGGGTGAACTGGATCCGGCCGTAACCGAGCCCCAGCACTCGCGCAAAGCACTGGACGAGGAAGGTCTTGGCAGTGCCCGGCGGGCCTTCGAGCAGGACGTGTCCCGACGAGAAGAGCGCCACGAGCAGCAGCTCGACCGCTTCCTCCTGACCGACGATCGCCTTGGCGATTTCGCCGCGGATGGTGTCGGCGAGGCTTCTGACGTCTTCTAGCTTCACGTGATCAGGTCCTTCTTCCACTGAAACAAGGCGCGCGCTGCGGCGATCAGGCGCGGGCGATCCTCGGCGGTTCGCGCGTCTTCTACGAGGGCGGTGAATTTCGGCCGATCGGCCGGGGAAAGGCGGTCGAGATAGGCGTCGAGCTCGGCATCGCGGAGGGCAAGGTGGGCGCCGCTGTCGTGCGCGGCCGCCTCGCGGATGAGCTCGGCATAGGCTTCGCCCGTCCGGTGTTCACGGCGCGCCAGCCGCAGCAAGGCCGCGCTGTTCTCGACGAGAGCGCTCTTGCCGAAGGCGACGGCGCGCTGGTCCCGTGCGGCCGGCCCGAAGCGAAAGGCGCCGTGCAGCCCCGCCAGCAAGGCCGCGACCGCCAGCGCCAGCGTCAGCGGCAGGAACGGCCGTTCGAAGGCGAGCTTCAATGCGCTCGGCTGGCGGGCGAAGCCGTTGAGGGTCAGATCGAAGACGACACCGTCGGCATCGGTGGCGTTGAGCTCGTCGAGCAGCGTCAGCGCCGCCTTGGCACGGACGGGATCGCGCATCGCCTGGTTGTTGAGCAAATCCGGTTCGGCGAGGACGTAAAGCGGCGAGTCCCCGATCTTGGCGAGAAGCGTAGCGCCCGTTCCGGCGGTGACCAGCGGGGTCAGATCGTCGCCCTCGATCACCTGGACCATCGCCGGGGCCGGAGCCTGGAAACCGGGCATGAAGCCTTGGCCGCGAGCGATCGGCGTGCCTTTCGTCTGCCGAACCTTGTACCGGCCATCTTCGTCGAGAATCCGCGAGAGCACAAAGTCCGGCATGAAACCTGCCGACTTGACCCAGCCGGGATGGGTCGCGTCGGGGACGACCTGCCATTTGGGCAAGATGATCAGGGTCGGCCGATTGGCGCGTGCCTTGATGAAGGCTTCGAGCGCGTCGTGGCTGGTAGCAGGCTCGACGGCGGCAACGACCAGGTTTTCCGTGTCGAGCGACTCCTCCGAGCGGGCGAGCTCCCCATCGCCGCCGCCGAGGGTGATCAGGCGCACCAGGCCCTTGAAGCCGACCGCCGATCCGGAAAGGGCGTGCGCGCGTCCGTCGCGGCCGCCACGCAGATCGCCGGCATAGGCCATCAGCACCATGAACAAGGCGAAGGCGACGAGGCCCGCCGTGATCATTGCGATCACGATTTTGGGATTGAACACGGGCTCCGGGGCAGGGGCGGTGCTCAACTCTTCCACTCCGGCGCGAAGGCGAATTCCTCGTAAGAGGCGCGGCAGGACGTCCAATCCTGCGCATCGAGCGGGCGGCCGCCGAACAGGCTGTGCTCCACCGCCATAACGATGCGCCCGAAGGCGCTGCGCGGCGCGGGCGGGATCTGCGGCGCGCCGGCGATGTCGCGGCTGGTCAGCGCCGGGCGCACCAATTTGGGGCGCTTGCGCTCGATCTCTTCGATGCTGCGGAAGAGGAGCAGGTGCGCGGCTTCGGCGAAACGGCCCGCTGCGGCGAGCCTGTCGGCTTCGGCGAGCAAGGCACGGGCAGGAGCCTCCTCCGGCCGCCATGTCTCGCCGGTGGAGTCGGGTTCCTGCTTGCGATCACGTTTCAGGAAGGCGAGGCCGCCGCCCTCGATCCAGCGAAACAGCCAGTAGAGGATGGCAAGCACCACCACCGCCAGCACGACCCAGAAGATCAGCTTGAAGACGGGGCCGCCATTTTCGAGAAGCTCGCCAAGCCAGCGCAGCCATGCCGGCGGCTTGGGCGGAACGAAGGCCGGCAGATCGAACTGCAGCGAGCCGTCGGCGCGCAGTTTCTCGTGCGCCTCGGCAAAGCGCGCGCGCTCGCCCGTCGCGGTCCACTCCTCTGCAATCGTCTCCGCCAATGCACGCCCCCTGCGGGCGATGTACGCGGCTCCGGGTGCGGTGCGCAAGCGGAAGGCGCGCTATCGTCGACGGATGGACAAAGCGGCGCCGCAGCTTAGGGTCGCGCGGGCAACGATATGGGGTATTGCATGGCCAGTCTTCCGCAGCCGACGAAAATCGACATCGGCAGGGTCATCCAGGGCGGCGTCAGCGCGATCGAAGCCAATGCGCCGGCCTACTTCCTTGCCTCCCTCCTGCTCGCCGGCATCCCCACCTTCCTGGTCTACTTTCTCGTCGATCAGGGGGTGGAATCGTTCAGTGTCGCAGCGATCACGTTGGCGGTGGTCTCCGGTTTCGTAACCTTCGTCAGTACCTATTTGCTGCAGGCCGCGTTGACCCGATCCGCGATCCTGACCCTGAGCGGCAGCCCGGCCGACGTCCGTGGCAGCGTCATCGCCTCGCTGCGCATGGTGCTGCCGATGATCGGACTCGCGATCCTCTCAGGACTGGGTATCGTCGCGGGTCTGGCCCTTCTCATCGTTCCGGGCATCATGCTCTACGTCGCCTGGGCAGTCGCGGTTCCGGTGCTCGTGCACGAGCGGACGGGCATCGTCGAAAGCCTCAGCCGAAGCGCCGAACTGACCAAGGGCTCGCGATGGATGATCTTTGCCCTGCTCCTCCTCTATCTCTTTGCCTCGGCTGCGTTCGAGGCCATGGTTGCGCGCATGGGCACTGCAGATCTTCAGTCGCCGCTCACCACCGCATTGCTGAACGGGTTTTCGGCCGCTGTGACCACGCTGATCGGGGCAGCCATGCTCGCCAGCCTGTATCTGGAACTCCGCATGGTCAAGGAAGGCGCGAGCACGGACGAACTCGCGGCAATCTTCGCCTGAGCGGAAGAGTCATGACGCAACCGGATCGGTCGCGGAGCGTCCGTAGCCCCATGCGTCATACTCTCCTTCTGCTCGCTTCCGCCTCCCTCCTGCTCGCCGGTTGCGGCGGCGGGTCCAACTCGGCTCCGGCCGTGACCGACGAGGATCGTGCCGCCGCGGCCGAGCAGCACGAGCAATTGCTCGCCGAGTTCGGCGGCCGTTACGAAGGCGATGAAAGCGCCTATCTGGCCAAGCTCGGCGGGAAGGTCGCGGCCGCGGCAGGGCTCGACGGACAATGTACCTTCACCCTGGTCAACACGGACGTGGTCAACGCGTTCGCGGTGCCCGGCTGCTACATCTACGTCACCCGCGGGCTGATGGGCATCGTCGGCAGCGAGGGCGAACTCGCCTCGGTGCTTGCGCACGAGGTCGGCCACATCGTCGGCCAGCACAGCAAGCGCCAGCAGAAACGGTCTCTGTGGCGCGGACTCGGCGTGCTCGCGGTGCAGGTGCTGACCGGGTCCGAGCGACTGACCCGGATCGCCGGTGAGGCCGCCACCTTCTTCACCCTCCGTTACTCGCGCAGCCAGGAGTATCAGGCGGACGATCTCGGCCTCGGCTTCCTGCGCCGCGCCGGCTACGATCCTTATGCGGCCTCCGACATGCTCGGTGCGCTCGCCCGCCAGGAGCAATTCCTGGCCGCCACCCGGGGGCGCGACGAGGCCAGGAGCATCCCGGAATGGGCCCGCACCCATCCGCTGACCGGCAATCGGGTGGAGCGGGCGCGGCAAGCGGCGCAAGCCACCGGCGTCGCACCCGATGCTCTGCCTGAATATGAGGAGCGCTATCTCCAGACTCTCGACGGCCTGCTCTACGGCGACGATCCGCAACAGGGCTTCGTCCTGGGGCGGCGCTTCGCCCACCCGGTCATGCGCATCGGCTTCGAAGCGCCGCCGGGCTTCACCCTTACCAACAGCCCCCAGGCGATCCTGATCGAAGGTCCCGATGGAATACGCGGCGAGTTCGGCGGCGGCCGGATTCCCGAAGGCGGGCTGCAAGCCTATGCCGAGGTGCTGCTGCGCCAGCTCCTCGGCGATGCACCCTTTCGGACCGGAGCGGCACGGGCAGAGAGGGTAAACGGCTTGGCTGCCTTGTTCGTACCAGCCGCCGTTGCGACCCAGAATGGCGAAATCCCAATTTCGATCGCGGTCTACGCTGCGCCGGGCGGCAACGCCTATCATTTCGCGATGGTGTCGAATGCCCCCGGCGCGGCGCCAGCTGTACTCCATCCGCTATTCCGTTCCTTTCACCTGCTGACGGATGAAGACCTAAGAAGCCTCAAGCCGCGCCGTATCGAGGTGATCGTGGCGGGTGCGGGGGACACCGTCGCATCTCTCGCCGGCCGAATGGCCGATCCCGATCGGCTGCCCTTGTTCCTTCTCCTCAACAATCGCACCGCCGATCAGCCGATCCGGCCCGGCGAGCACGTCAAGATCGTCAGTTTCGCACAGCGCTGATCAGACGTGCTCGGGCTTGCCCTTGCGCTTGGTCGCGGCGAGTTCCTCGAGCTGCTTTTCGCTCATCGATTCGGCCATGCTTTTGGACGCCCCTTGCAGCTTGCTCTTCGGGGTGTCGCCGCGTTTGGCGGAAAGTGCGGCTCCGGCGGCCTTCTGCTGCGCTTTCGATTTGGCAGGCATCGGTGACTCCTCTAACGGCACTCCCGACCGGAACCGACGCGCCCGGCGCGCGGTTCCTTGGAGACGATTTCAGCGGAGGAACAATGGACGAGATCGAATGGTGGGAGTTCGACTCCGCCAAGGAAATGGCCGAACAGGTCGCCGGCGACATCGGCTTCGTGATCGAAAGCGCGCTGGAAGCGCACAAGGGCGCGCGTCTGGCGGTGCCGGGCGGCTCGACCCCGGACCTGATCTACGCCGAATTGCTCAAGCGCAAGGACATCGACTGGACCAAAGTCACCCTGATCCCGACCGACGACCGGCTGGTGCCGCTCGGTGACGGGCTCAGCAACTACCGTAAGCTCGACAGCTTCTTCGGTGCCAAGAAGGCCGACATCGTAAGCCTGATCGACGAAGCGGCGCTCGACAACCCGCAGGAAGCAGGGCGGCTCGCCGATGCGCGGCTGTCGCTGCTGCAATGGCCGCTCGATCTCGCCTGCCTCGGCATGGGTGCCGACGGCCACACCGCCAGCATCTTTCCGGGACCGGACTTCGATGCCGCGGTCAATGGACCCCGCACGCGGCGTGCGATCGGCGTTCGCCCCGATCCTTTGCCGGAGGCGGCACCGGTGCCGCGCGTCACGCTGACCGCACCTGCGCTCGCCTCGGCCCGCACGGTGATGATCGTGATTTCGGGCGCCGAGAAGCGCCGGGTTCTGGAACAGGCGCTCAAGGAAGGGCCGCTGTCTTCGCATCCGATCGGGCGCGTCGTCTCGGCCATGGACGTGCCGATCGACATTTACTGGAGCGCCGAGTGAGGCGCCGTGCGGGAGCTCAGATGAGCTCCCGCAGGCCTATCTCCTCGTAAAGGGCCGCGCGGGCGCGCTCCATCTGCGTCCAGATCGCGGGCTCCCGCAATTGATCGGGCGCCATTGCCTCCGGCCAATGCTGGGCGATCACGCCCGCGATGCGGTCCAGCTTTGCCTCGTCGACGAGGAAGCGGGGGTCGATACACTCCGGCTCCGCCACCACCCGCAGGCGCAGGCAGGCCGGGCCCCCGCCATTGGCCATCGATTGGCGGACATCGACGACGAAGATCCGGCGGATCGGGCCGTTGCCGGCGACTTGCGCCTCCAGCCAAGCCCAAACCGTCGGGGTTTCGCGCACCTCGTCCGGCACGATCAGCGCCATGCCGCCGGTCGGCAGGGTGACGAGTTGCGCATTGAACAGATAGGAGCGGATCGCGTCTTCGAGGCTGACCGCGCTGGCCGGCACCTCGACAATCTCGATTTCCGGTATGCGGCGCTTCAGCGCGGCATACAGACTCGGCCGGTCCTCGAATGCCTGCTCGTGGGTGAACAGAACGTTTTCGTTGGCGACGGCGACGACGTCGTTGTGGAAAGCGCCGGCGGCGATGGCCGCTTCCGACTGACAGGCGAACAAGGTGTGCTCCGGATCGAGACCGTGCAGCCGGGCGACGGCGCGGCTGGCTTCTTCATGCTGGCGAACCGGGTAGGCGCCGCCGCGCTGGCCGTAGACGAAAACCTCGATTCCCGGCGCATCGTGGCTGGCGCAGAGCCGCATGTGATTGGCCGCGCCCTCGTCGCCAAAGGTCGCCGGCACCGGCGGATGGACCGCGAACCGGGTCTCGTCGGCAAAGGCGAGCCGCAACTGGGCGAGCGTTTCGGGCCATTCGTGGCTGCGATGCGCCATCGTTCGCAGGTTCGCGACGGTGAGATGACAGCAGCCATCGGTACAATCGGGCGCCGGCGAGACGGTGGCGGCATTGGCGGCCCACATCGCCGAAGCGGAGAATGCGGCCGCGCGCAACGAGGGCGGCACCGTGCCGACATCGGTTCCGAGTTCGCCGAGCCAAGCCCGGTCCGGCCGGCGATGCGGGAGCAAGATCCCCTGCGCGAGGCCGAGACGGAGATTGTGGCGCATCTTCGCCACCCCCTGCAGCGCGGCGGCGCGTGGGTGCGAGACCAGCCCCTTGTTGCTGGCCGAGGCGACGTTGCCGAGGCTCAGGCCCGAATAATTGTGACTGGGCCCGATGATCCCGTCGAAGTTGATCTCGCGCATCGCTCAGCGGCTCATCGCCAGGAAGCTGTCTCCGGGGGCGATGCCGAGCATCTCGGCAGTCCTGCGGCTGACCGAGGCCTTCCCTTCCGCCGAAAGCTGCACGGTGGCGCAGCAGGCGCGAAAATCCTCCATTCGCCCCGCCGCGAGCATTTCCGGATGACCCTCGACCTCGTCCGCGACGGCGTCGAGCGTCAGCAGGCGTGACTCGCGAATGGTCCGGATCTGATCGGTCGGTGCCAGCATCGTTGGACCGCCGTCGAAGATGTCGACGTAGCAGTCGAAGTGGAAACCCTCATTCTCCAGCATCTTCATCGCCGCCCGGCCCTTGGGATGGGGAACGCCGATCACGCTGCGCGCGCTTTCCGGCAGCATCGCCGTGTAGATCGGTGTCTTCGGCATCAGATCGGCAATGAACTGGGTGCCGTGGGCGGCGTTGAATTCATCCGCTTCCTGGAAGTTCATCGCGAAGAACTTGCCGGCGATCGCATCCCAGAAGGGGGAGCCGCCGCTCTCGTCGATCACGCCGCGAAGCTCAGCCAGCACGCGGCGGCCGAACCGCTCGCGATGCAGCTTGATGAAAAGATAGCGGCTGCGGGCGAGCAGCAGGCCGAGCCCGCCGGCGCGCTCGCCGGGGTGGAGGAACAATCCGCCCACTTCCGACGAGCCTTCGAGATCGGTGGAGAGGTTCAGCAACTGGGCGCGGAAGGTCTTGCCGAGCGCCTTCGACGTCTGGGTCAGAGTGCCGATCCGGTAACTGTAGAAGGGCGCATGGACTCCAACCATGCCGAACACCTGGCAGGTACCCCGGATCTGCCCGGTCTCGACATTCTCGAGCACGAACAGGAACATGTCGTCGCTCGGCTCGTCGCCCTCGCGCTCGAACGATTTCTGCGAGCGGACGATCTTGTCGACGAGTGCGCCGCGATCGGGCGGGAGATTGGTAAAACCGCCGCCGGTCAGCTTCGCCATCTCGTAAATGGCCTGGAAATCGTCATTGCCCGCCGGGCGCACGCGAAAGCTCACAATTCCTCCCCTGTTGCGAGCCTGAGCAGAGCCAGCGCAGACAATTGGGCGCGCTCCTCCAGGCTCTTCACGATCAGATATTCGTCGGCCGAGTGAATGGCGCCGCCGCGGACACCCATCGTGTCGACCACCGGCACGCCGCAGGCGGCGATGTTGTTGCCGTCGCATACTCCGCCGGTTGCGCGCCAGGCGATATCCTGTCCGAGATCGGCACCGCATATCCGGACCAGCCCGAACAGCCGCGCGGCGGCCGCGTCGAGCGGCTTGGGCGGCCGGCCGAAGCCGCCATGAACATGGACGATGACATCATGTTCTGCGGCAATGGCATCGACCGCACCCGCCAGCGCCGCCTCCGCTGCGGCCTGTTTCTCGCGGGTTTCCGGCCGCATGTTGACCCGCAGGATGGCGAGATCGGGGACGACATTGTTGGGGCTGCCGCCGTCGATCTTCGCCGGGTTGATCGAGAGGCCGGGCGCTCGTGCCGCCGCCAATCGCACGGCGAGATCGGCCGCCGCGACCAGAGCATTGCGTCCCTCTTCGGGATTGCGGCCGGCATGGGCGCTCCGACCGCGGACGACGATCGAGAAGTTGCCGCTGCCGGGACGGGCGCCGGCGAGCGTGCCGTCGGGCAGCGCCGCCGGTTCGTAGGTGAAGGCGGCGCGCTTGCCACGCGCGGCGGCGGAGATCAGGGCCGCCGAACCCGGCGAGCCGACCTCTTCGTCGGAATTGATCACGATCTCGTAGCCGAGCTTCGCCGCCGACGGCGCGTCCTCGATCGCCTTGAGCGCGGCTAGCATCACCGCGAGTCCGCCTTTCATGTCGGCGACGCCGGGGCCGCCGAGCACGCCCTCTTCACGCCAGGCGACGGCCTGGAACGGATGATCCGGGCCGAATACCGTGTCCATATGACCGGTGAGCAGCAGCTGCACCGGCGCATCCGGCCGCACCACCAGATGGAGGTTGCGACCGTGCTCGATCGCGCGGGCGGTGCCGTCGGCATCGACGGCTTCCGCCGGGGCAGGGGGCAGGAGAGACAGAGTGCCCGGCAGCGCGGAGAAGGCGTCGGCGAGGGTCTCGGCGATCCTGCGTAGCCCCTCGAGATTGCGCGAGCCGCTGTTGATCGCCGCCCAGGCCGTCACCTGGTCGAGCATCGGCTCGGCGGCGCAGCGCGCAATCGCGTCGCGCTCGATGGTCGTCAGCCCCCGCATCGCCCCGCTCTAGCCAACCGGCGCGGCGGAGTACAGGTGGCGTCCGTGCCCTACGCTCAGCGCAGCCATTCGCGAAAGGCGTGCAGCACCTTTTCGTACAGGTCGCGCTTGAACGGCACGATCATCGCCGGCAGCGTTTCCGGGTCGGCCCAGCGCCAGGCGCGGAACTCGGGATGCTCGGTCTCGATGTCGATGTCCGAATCTTCGCCCCGGAAGCGGCAAAGGAACCAATGCTGGCGCTGGCCGCGCCATTTGCCCTTCCACAGCTTGCCGACCAGATCCTCGGGCAAATCGTAGAGCAGGACTTCGGGCGCGCGCGCGATCACTTCCACCTTGTCGCGTGTGATCCCGGTCTCCTCCTCGAGTTCCCGCAGCGCGCCGTCTTCGGCGTCTTCGCCATCGTCGAGGCCGCCCTGCGGCATCTGCCATGCCTCGAGCGTCGAATCGAGACGCTGCGCTACGAACACCTGGTTTTCGCGGTTGATCAGCATCACGCCTGCGCCGGGGCGATAAGGGAGCGTCTCCCGGTCCGGTGTTGCGCTGCTCATTGTGCCTGTGCCTCCTCGATGATCCGCTTCATCGCTGCGATCGCCTCCGTGACGTCGTCCTGCGACGAGGGGATCGCCTTGCGAAGCGAGATGAAGCCGTGGATGTTCCCCGCTGCTTCCCGGAACACGGTCTCCACGCCGGCCTTGACCAAGGCGGCCGCATAAGCGCGGCCCTGATCCCGGATCGGATCCAGGCCTGCGGTCAGGATCAGGCTCGGCGGCATTCCGGCCTGATCCTTCAGCAACGGCGCATAACGCCAGTCGTTCGTGTCGGCGCGATAGCAGTCCGTGAACCAGTCCATGTCGCTGCGGGTCAGCAGATAGCCTTCCGAAAATTCGCGGAAGCTCGGATAATGGCCGGCCGGATCGGCGGCCGGATAGATCGCCCATTGCGCGAGCACGGGAATGGGTGCGGGCGCGTCGCGCAGTGCCATGCTGACGACGATCGCGAGATTGCCGCCGGCGCTGTCGCCGCAGGGGATGAGGCTGGTGACGCTGCGGCCGAGTTGATCCGGATTGGCCGCGGCCCAGCGCGCGGCCGCGATGCAATCCTCGGGGGCGGCGGGAAAGGGGTGCTCGGGTGCGAGGCGGTAATCGACAGCGAGTACCGGCAGATCGAGCGCGATGGCGAGCGAAGTGCAGAAAGGCTCGTGCGTGTAGAGATCGCCAAGCACGAAGCCGCCGCCATGGAAGAACAGCAGCATCGGACCCGGCGGACGAGTCCCGCGTGCGTCGTACAGACGGAGCGGGATGTCGCCGTCCGGGCCGGGGCAGGACATGTCGCGGATCAGCGCAAGCCTTTCGGCCTTCGCATCCGCGACATCGCGCGACTTGCGGAGCATCTCGCGCGCCGTGGCAAGGCCGGCCTCGTTGCTGCGCGGCCCGGGAAGAGCGTTGAGGAAATCGAGAAAGGCGCGGACGTCGGGACGAACGACGGGTTCGGCAGGTGGGCTCAACCAGGCAGCTCCGGGCAGGGACGCCGCGAGGGCGCCGGGAATTGGGCCGACACTAGGAAGGACGGCACATCGCGTCCACTGCAGCGATTCCGGATGGCCGGCAACAGGGTGCCCGCATGGGCGGACCGAGGCGCGCTAATGGGGGGAGCTGCCTCGGCCCTGACCGACCAGCGAACAGGGGTGATCGGGTCGGCTGCGCGTCCCTTGGCCGATTCAGGCCGGCACTTCCATACAGGACGATCACCGTATCGATGTTTCGGTCCGGATCAGGGACGGTAGGGCGACGATCCGCTTTGCCCCACCCGCTCAGCTCAAGCTCGGCGTCGGGTCGAGCCCATCAGGCGGTTTCGAGGATCGTCGCCCGCGTGCGGTGGAGCGGGGCACAACGCTCGATCCAGGCGAGCTCCATCTCGCGCCCCGATTCGGCGAGCTGCTGGGCGCGGCGCATGTGCAATGCGCTGAGCTTCAGATGCGCACTGGCAACCTCGGAGCGGTCGGCACGATAGGCTGCGTCGAGCTCCGCGCGGGCGCGCGCCACGTGGAAATCCTTGTCTTCGGAGATCAGCACAAACACTCTCCCGATAAATGGAGCGGTTGTTCGAACATGTTGGCTATAGATGCCGGCGGCCACAGATCAGGCAGGCCGATTGTTCCGCGTTGCCCAGACCAGCAACCGGGCGAACAGCATCCATCCGCCGATATGTTGATCGGCAAAGTGATCGATCTTCGCCGAATTCGTCCTGTCGTTCAGCATCGTTCGACTCCCGTCTTCCGCAGATCGGGATGTAGCAAGATCGTATTGCAGCTCGATGACGATCGATGGCGGTCGGGGGAACACGTCGGCGTTGGATCGAGGCCCAAACAACAAGTGCCCGGGCATCGCTGCCCGGGCACCTGCGTGACGATTGCTCGTCAACCCCCTTGGAAGATGACGGCCCGCGCGCAATCCCACCTCGCATAGGATTACGGGGCCGAAGCCTCCCCGAACCGAGGCCTTCGCCAATCGTCCGGTGGATTTCTGCTAGTCGACGATGCCCCGTATTGTCACGGGGTGATCAAAGGCTTGTGGTAAAATGCTGACGGCCTGTGTCGAGAAAGACACAGCGCTCTCCCAGCCCCGACGAGTCGCAGAGCGGTTGCCTTGCCACAGCGCCGCCCGTAGAGACTGGCCGCTCTCTCCAACGGATCTTTGCAACCCGATGCGTCTTTCCCGCTATCTGCTTCCCGTCACCAAGGAAACGCCCTCCGATGCCCAGATCGTCAGCCACAAGCTGATGCTCCGGGCGGGGCTCGTCCGCCAGACCGCGGCCGGCATCTACGCCTGGCTGCCGCTCGGGCTGAGGGTCCTGCGCAACATCGAGCAGATCGTGCGCGAGGAGCAGGATCGGGCGGGTGCAGTCGAATTGCTGATGCCGACCGTGCAATCGGCCGATCTGTGGCGCCAGTCGGGACGGTATGACGCTTATGGTCCGGAGATGCTGCGCTTCGTCGACCGCCACGAGCGCGAGATGCTCTATGGACCGACCAACGAGGAGATGATCACCCAGCTCTTCTCCGAAGCGGCGCGCTCCTATCGCGATCTGCCGCGCACCCTCTATCACATCCAGTGGAAGTTCCGTGACGAGCGCCGCCCGCGCTTCGGCGTGATGCGCGGGCGCGAGTTCCTGATGAAGGACGCCTACAGCTTCGACATGGATGAAGACGGCCTCAAGGCCAGCTACGAAGCGATGTTCGTCGCCTATCTGCGCACCTTCGCCCGGCTCGGTCTGCAGGCGGTGCCGGTGCGCGCACCGACCGGGCCGATTGGCGGCAATCTCAGCCACGAATTCCACATCCTCGCCGATACCGGCGAGAGCGCCGTCTTCTACGATGCCGCGATCGAGGAGGTGACCCGCGAGGAACTGCTCTCCGCCGACGCATCGACCATCGCCCGCCTGACCGGCCTCTACGCGATGGAGGAAGAGGAACATGCCAAGGTCACGGATTGCCCGGTTCCTGCGGACCGCCTGCGCACCCGTCGCGGCATCGAGGTCGGCCATATCTTTGCGTTCGGCACCAAATACAGCGCCAGCATGGGGCTGTCGGTTCAGGGCAAGGACGGCAACCAGGTCCAGCCCCACATGGGCAGCTACGGCATCGGCGTATCGCGCCTGATCGGCGCCATCATCGAGGCGAGCCATGACGATAACGGCATCATCTGGCCGGAAAGCGTGGCGCCGTTCCGGGTGGGCCTGATCAACATGCGGGCGGACGATGCCGCCTGCACCGATGCCTGCGACACGCTCTATCGCGAGCTGCAGGCAGCCGACGTCGAGACGCTCTACGACGACCGCGACGAACGCGGCGGCGCGAAGTTCGCGACGATGGACGTGATCGGCCTGCCCTGGCAGCTGATTGTCGGCCCCAAGGGACTGGCCAAGGGCGTCGTCGAGCTCAAGAACCGCGCCAGCGGCGAACGCGAGGAACTCTCGATCGAAAGCGCATTGGCGAGACTGACCCTGTGATCCTCAACCGCTACGAGCGGATGATCGCCCGGCGCTACCTGCTGCCGGGCAAGGGGGAGGGGTTCATCTTCCTGGTGGCCGCGATCAGTCTGGTGGCGGTGATGCTCGGGGTTGCCGCTCTGATCATCGTGATGAGCGTGATGAACGGCTTCCGCGCCGAACTGTTCGACAAGATCGTCGGGCTCAACGGCCATGCGGTGATCCAGGGCTACGGCAACAGGCTCGACAACTGGCAGGATATCGTCCGCGAGACTCGCGCCACGCAAGGTGTGACGTCGGCGGTGCCGCTGATCGAACAGCCGCTGATGGCGAGCTATTCGGGCCGCGTCGAAGGCGTGCTCGTGCGCGGCATGCAGCGCCAGGACATTCTCGCCAACCCGACCTTGAAGGGCAAGGTCTCGGCGGGGTCGCTCGAGTCGCTGCAGCCGGGGTCGAACAATGTCGCGATCGGCGCCCGGCTTGCCGAGGCGCTCGGCGCGACGGTGGGCGGCCAGATCTCGCTGATCAGCCCGGAAGGGCGGTCGACTCCCTTCGGAACGGTGCCGCGAATCGTCTCGTACAACGTCTCGGCGATCTTCGAGGTCGGCGTCTACGACTACGACAAGGCGTTCGTGGTGATGCCGATCCAGGATGCGCAGACATTGCTGATGCTCGGCGATGCGGTGGGCATGGTCGAAATCCAGACGGTCGATGCCGACCGGGTTGGGGAGATCCTCGAGCCGCTTCGCCCGCTGATCAGCGGGCGCGCGGTGATTGCCGACTGGCGGTCGCTCAACTCCTCGCTGTTCGAGGCGCTGCAGGTGGAGCGGGTCGCGATGTTCGTGGTGCTCTCGATCATCATTCTGGTCGCCGTGTTCAACATCCTGTCGTCGCTGATCATGCTGGTGCGAGCGAAGACTCGCGACATCGCGATCCTGCGCACCATGGGGGCTTCGCGCCGCGCGATGATGAAGGTGTTCATGACCGTCGGCGTGTCGATCGGCGCCCTCGGCATCCTCGCCGGGCTGGTGCTCGGCGCGATCTTCCTGTTCTTCCGCCAGTCGGTGGTGAATTTCATCCAGCTCGTCACCGGCCAGAATCTGTGGGATCCCTCGATCCGCTTTCTGACCGAGTTGCCGTCCAAGACCGATCCGTTCGAAGTGACGGCGATCGTTCTGATGGCATTGCTGTTCAGCTTCCTTGCCACTCTCTATCCGGCCTGGAAGGCGGCGAGCACCGATCCCGTTCAGGTGCTTCGATATGAATGACGTTCTTTTCGTCCGCGGCCTGAAACGCAATTTCGAGCAGGGCGGAGTCACCATCCACGTCCTGCGCGGCATCGATCTCGAGATCCGCAAGGGCGAGATCGTGGCCCTGCTCGGACCCTCAGGCTCCGGCAAATCCACCCTGCTGCAGGCGGTGGGCCTGCTCGAGGGCGGCTTCGAAGGTTCGATCCGCATCGGCGGCGAGGAAGCGGCGGCACTCGACAATGACGGTCGCACCCGCCTCCGGCGCGACGCGCTCGGCTTCGTCTACCAGTTCCACCATCTGCTGCCCGATTTCACCGCCGCGGAGAACGTGATCCTGCCGCAGCTGATCCACGGCGCCGAACCGACTGCTGCGGCCACACGCGCGGAATCCTTGCTCTCCTCGCTTGGCCTCGGTCAGCGGCTGACCCACCGGCCGAGCCAGCTCTCGGGCGGCGAGCAGCAGCGGGTTGCGGTGGCAAGGGCGCTCGCCAACAGGCCGGCGCTGGTGCTCGCGGACGAGCCGACCGGCAACCTCGACGAGAGCACTGCCGACATCGTCTTCGCCGAATTCCTCCGCCTCGTTCGCGACGAAGGCAGCGCCGCCCTCGTCGCCACCCATAACGAGCGGATCGCGGCGAAGATGGATCGGGTGCTGAGGTTGCACGAGGGCGTCCTCGAATAGTCCTTTCGCTCTTGGAGCCGGTTTCCGGGTTTCGTGCGTTGGCGCGGCGATGTTTACCCGGATCGGAGGTCCGCATGCGCAGAGTCTTGGCGGCTTCGATGCTTTGTTCGATGTTTCTCGCCGGCGGTTGCGACTGGATGAAGGCCAAGGGCGCACCGGGCGCTGAGACGGACAAGGAACGTGCTGGGGCGACAAGCAAACGGCTGCGCGAGGCATGCGCCTCCGCGGAGACCTACGATCGCCTGAAGTCCCTGGTTTTCGAGGAAGCGGCGCGGATCCGCAATTCGGATGCGCGCAACCTGGATCCGATCGCCGCCGCCTCGGTGGTGCGGATGGAAAAGCCGTTGGTGAAGAGCCGGGACGAGGCGCTCGACGTCACCGTTTGCAGCGGCCGCTTCATTCTCGAGCTTCCGCCAGGTGCCGAAAATGCCTTCGACGGCATGCGCCGGGTTTCGGCCGATGTCGAATATTCGGCCCAGCAGGCGGCGGACGACAGCGGCCTCGTCTACCAGATGGATGGCGCAGAACCGATCGTTTACCGCCTTGCGACCTTCGGTCTCGCCGGCGGTAAGCTGCCGCAGGTGGTGACGGTGCCGCAGCCAAGCGGGCCTTCGGCCGCGCCTCCGCAAGTCGCCGTCTTGGATCAGAAGGATGAGAGATCTGCCGCGCCGGTTGCCGCTCCGAAGATCCCCGCCGGACAGCCGGTCGCCAAGCCGAGTTTCAACTGCCGTCATGCAGGAACACGGACGGAGCGGATGATCTGCGCGTCGCCCACTCTGGCCGGCCGCGACCGGCAGATGGCCTCGGTCTATTATGAAGCGATGGCGAACAGCGATGCGGCGACTCAGCGTCATCTGCGAAGGAGCCGCGATGCCTTCTTGGCCCGCCGTGAACGATGCGGCTCGGCGGCGTGCGTCGACGGCGTCTATGCCGCGCGGATTTCCGAGATCAGGAGCGTTCGGGAAGGCCGCTGAAGTCGCGGATTTCCTGTGGAAAAGATCCCGTTTCACTTTCCAATCGGGACGCGGCTGCCCATAACGAATCCATGTCCGCGCCCTACGTTCCGCTCCGAATCTTCTCCTGCTACACGATGCTGGAAGGCGCGATCGAGCCGAAGGCGATCGCCAAGCAGGCGAAAAAGCTCGATCTTCCCGCGGCGGCGCTTACCGACCGGAACGGCCTCTATGCCGCGATGGCCTTTACCGATGCGTGCAAAGGTGAGGGCGTCCAGCCGGTGGTCGGCACGATGCTCGGCCTCGCCCGGCCCGGAACGCCCGACGGCAAACCGCCGATCATCGATTGGCTTGCCCTCTACGCGCAGACCAGCGCCGGCTACGACAATCTCTGCGCGCTGGTCTCGGCCGCGCATCTCGATCGTCCCGTCGAAGAGGAAGCGCATGTCCGCTTCGACTTTCTCGAGGGGCGCACCGAAGGGCTGATTGCGCTGACCGCCGGTGCCGAGGGCGCGCTGGCCCGGCTGATCGCGGAAGGGCAGGATTCACTCGCCGACGACGTGCTCGGTCGGCTGGAGTCGCTGTTTCCCAACCGGCTCTACATCGAGCTCAGCCGCCGCGGCGACGCGGTCGAGGAGAAAGCCGAAGCGCGGCTGATCGACCTCGCTTATGCGCGCAATCTGCCGCTGGTCGCGACCAATCCGGCGCGGTTCGTCGAGCCGCATTTCCACCAAGCGCATGACGCCATGCTCTGCATCGCGCAATCGAGCCAGATCGACCGCGATGATCGCCGCAAATCCTCGCCCGAGGCCTGGATGAAGCCGGCTGCCGAGATGCGCCGTCTGTTCGAGGATCTTCCCGAAGCGATCGAGAATACGGCGGTGGTCGCGCGCCGCTGCGCGGTCGGCGCGCCGAAGCGCAAGCCGATCCTGCCGAGCGTCGCCGGCGATCTCGAAGGCGAGGCGCGGCAGCTGCGCGAGGACGCTTATGCCGGGCTCGAGAAACGGCTCGCCGTCTATCCCGATCTCACCGCCGAGCAGCGCCAGGTCTACCTCGATCGGCTGGAGTTCGAGATCAAGATCATCGTCGGGATGGGCTTCCCCGGCTACTTCCTGATCGTTGCCGACTTCATCAAATGGGCCAAGGACAACGACATTCCGGTCGGCCCGGGGCGCGGCTCGGGCGCCGGGTCCGCCGTCGCCTGGGCGCTCACCATCACCGATCTCGATCCGCTCCGGCTCGGCCTGCTGTTCGAACGCTTCCTCAATCCGGAACGCGTGTCGATGCCCGACTTCGACATCGACTTCTGCGAAACCCGGCGCGGCGAGGTCATACGTTACGTCCAGCAGCGCTACGGCGCTGACAAGGTCGCGCAGATCATCACCTTCGGAAAGCTGAAGGCGCGCGCCGTGCTCAAGGACACCGGCCGCGTGCTGCAGATGTCCTATGGGCAGGTGGATCGCCTGGCCAAGCTGATCCCGAATCATCCCACCGACCCGTGGACGCTCGACCGTGCGCTGAACGGCGTGTCGGAGCTTGCCGCCGAGTATAAGGGCGACGCGCAGGTCCGCCGCCTCTTCGACCTGGCGATGAAGCTCGAAGGCTTGCCGCGGCACAGCTCCACCCACGCCGCCGGCGTGGTGATCGGCGATCGCCGGCTCGATGCTCTGGTGCCGCTCTATCGCGATCCGCGCTCGGACATGCCGGTCACCCAATTCGACATGAAATATGTCGAAGGCGCGGGCCTCGTGAAGTTCGACTTTCTCGGCCTCAAGACGCTGTCGGTGCTGCAGAAGGCGGCACATCTGCTGCGCAAGCGCGGAATCGATGTCGCGTTCGACACGTTGGCGTGGGATGACGAAGAGGTCTACAAGCTGCTTCAGCGCGGCGAGACGGTGGGCGTGTTCCAGCTCGAATCCGAAGGCATGAGGCGCACCCTGGCGGCGGTGAAGCCGACCAATTTCGAGGACATCATCGCGCTCGTCTCGCTCTATCGGCCGGGCCCGATGGACAACATTCCGACCTTCGGCGCCCGCAAGAACGGCCGCGAGCCGATCGAATATCCGCACGCTTTGCTCGAGAACGTGCTGCGCGAGACCTATGGCATCTTCGTCTACCAGGAACAGGTGATGGAAGCCGCCAAGGTCCTCGCCGGCTACAGCCTCGGCGAAGCCGATCTTCTTCGGCGTGCCATGGGCAAGAAGATCAAGGCGGAGATGGACGCGCAGCGCGAACGCTTCGTCACCGGCTGCAAGGCGAACCAGATCGACAAGGCCAAGGCCAACGAATTGTTCGATTTGATCGACAAGTTCGCCGGCTACGGCTTCAACAAGAGCCACGCGGCGGCCTACGCCCTGGTCGCCTATCAGACGGCGTGGCTGAAGGCGCATTATCCGGTCGAATTCTACGCGGCGTCGATGTGCTTCGACATGCACCAGACCGACAAGCTCGCGATCTTCGTCGACGACATGCGCCGGCTCGAGATCGAGTGCCTGCCGCCCTGCGTCAACGCCAGCGAGGCCGAGTTCGATGTCGAGCCGCATGGCGAAGGTCACGCCGTTCGCTATGCGCTTGGCGCGCTCAAGGGCGTCGGCGAAAAGGCTATGGAGCAGCTCGTCGACGAACGGAAGATCAACGGGCGCTTCAAGTCGCTCGATGATTTCGCCGAACGGGTCGATCCGCGCCTGCTCAACCGCCGTCAGATCGAGAGTCTCGCCGCGGGCGGAGCGTTCGACGCGCTGGCACCGAACCGCGCCGCAGTGTTTGCTGCTGCCGAGACGATCCTGGCGCACGCGTCGAGCGCAGCCGAGGCGCGGACCAGCGGGCAGGGCGGGCTGTTCGGCGGCGAGAGCAATGTCGTGCCGATCCGGATGCCGGTCGCCGCCGCATGGTCGATGGCCGAGAGCATGGCGGCGGAAAAGGAAGCGTTCGGCTTCTATTTTTCCGCGCATCCTGTCGATCGCTTCCGCCACCTTGCCGAGGCGCATGGCGCACGCAGCTTCGGCGCCTATTGCGCGATGCCGGCGCCGCCGGACGGCGGCCGCTCCAACGGCGTGATGGCGGGCATGGTCGAAGATGCGCGCTGGCGGACGTCGGCACGCGGCCGCCGCTATCTGATGGCGACGATGTCGGATGCGTCGGGGCAGTTCGTCGCGACCTGCTTCGAAGACGATGTCGCAGAACGGCTGGAGGAAGCGGCCAAGTCCGGCGCCTGCGCGCTGCTCACCGTCGAGCTCGATCGCCGCCCCGGCGACGAGACCCCGCGTGTGACGATCAAGCAGATCCAGCTGTTCGAAACCCTGTCGAAGCGCGCTCGTCTGCAGCTCGAAGTCGAGGTTGCCGACGAAGCGGCGCTGCGCCGCCTTGCCGAGGCATTGGCAAGCGAGCGCGGCGGCGTCGGCGATCTTCGCCTGCGCGCCAGGTTCGATGGTGGTCAGGCCGAGGTGCTGCTCGGCCGCGACTTCAAGCTGGACGCCGATCTCGCGGCGCGCATCGAGCGTCTGCCGGGCATCGTCGCCGTCAATCTCTCGGCCGCCCCCGCGCCGCGGCTTGCGCTGGTCTCCTGAGGGCATACACTCCCCCGCAAACGGGAGAGTTTATGCTTGGTGGAATGCAGGATTGGCCGCTCCGCATCATGCGGATCCTCGATCACGCGGCGCGCGAGCACGGCACGCGTGAACTCGTTTCCCTCTATGCCGACGGGACGGTGACGCGCACCGATTGGGCGGGAATCCAGCGCGACAGCCGCAAGCTCGCGGCGGCGCTCGAGCGGCTCGGCGTCCGTCCGGGCGATCGCGTCGCAACGCTGGCGATGAACCACAGCCGGCACGTCGTCGCCTGGTACGGGACGATCGGCATGGGCGGGATCATCCACACCATCAACCCGCGCCTGTTCGACGATCAGCTCGCCTACATCGCCAACCATGCCGAGGACAGGATCCTGTTCTACGATCGCGCCTTCGCGCCCCTGGTCGAGCGGCTGAAGCCGCGCTGGACGACGATCGAGAAATTCATCTGCTTCGACCCCGCACCGGGCGAGCCCGGGTTCGAGAATCTGATCGACGAAGAAGCCGGCGATTATCAGTGGCGCGAGGGCGACGAGCGCGAACCGGCGATGCTCTGCTACACCAGCGGCACCACCGGCGATCCCAAGGGCGTATTGTACGAGCATCGCTCGACCGTGTTGCAGGCGATGACGTTGACCTCGGGCGATCTGTTCGAGCTGACCGCCCGGGCCGTGGTGCTGCCGGTCGTGCCGATGTTCCACGCGGCCGCCTGGGGCCTGCCGTTCGCGACCGCGATTGCCGGCGGCAAGATGGTCTTTTCGGCCGACTATAATCCGAGTGTGATGTGCGATCTGATGCGGGCCGAGAAGGTCAGCCACACTGCCGGCGTGCCGACCGTCTGGCTCGCGCTGATCGCCCATGTCGAGGCGACCGACGGCGATCTGGCAAGCCTGCGCGTCGTCCACATCGGCGGCGCCGCGGCGCCGCGATCGATGATCGAGTGGTTCCGCGATCGCGGCATCCGGGTTGGTCATGCGTGGGGGATGACCGAGATGTCGCCGCTCGGCACCTGCGGGGCGCCGCTCGGCAATTGGGACGAACTCGATGACGGCGCCCAGCTCGATTATCTGTGTCGGCAAGGACGGGTGCCGTTCGGGGTGGAACTGCGCACCGTCGACGACGCGGGCGCGGTTCTGCCGCGCGACGGCAAGGCCTCCGGCCGGCTGCAGGCGCGAGGACCCTGGGTGCTCCGCCAGTATTTCCAGGACGAGCGCGGTCCGGTGATCGATGCAGAGGGCTGGTTCGACACCGGCGACGTCGCCATTCTGCATGCCGACGGCGTGATGCAGATCACCGATCGTTCGAAGGACGTGATCAAGTCCGGCGGCGAATGGATCAGCTCGATCGAGCTCGAAAATGCGGCCGTCGGCTGTCCCGGAGTGGCCGAGGCCGCCGCCGTCGCCGTCGCGCATCCGAAATGGGACGAGCGGCCGCTGCTGCTGGTCGTCCGCAAGCCCGGGGCGCAGATCGGCGCGGAGGAGATCCTGGCCCACCTTGCCGATCATGTCGCCAAATGGTGGCTTCCCGACGAAATCGTCTTCGTCGACAGCCTTCCGCACACCGCGACCGGCAAATTGTTGAAAACGGCACTGCGCGAACAGTATCGCGATTACCGCCTGCGCACTGCGGCGTGAGGGGACGGACCAGCCTGTGAAGAGCGTACAACAGCAATTGTTCGAACTGGCCGAAGCCGGGCTTGGCGAGGGCCGGCCGCTCTGGGTCAGCATCGATCACGTTCCCGGCGAATGGCATCGGGTGACGAGCATCGCCCGCAGCCGAGGCGGCAGTTTCATCCAGATGCGCGCTGCGGCGGATGGCGACCTGATCGTTTGCCGGTTCAAGGATCTCGCTGCGGTTCGTTTCGACGAGGAGCAGCGCGCGAGCGCCTAGAGAAGCCGCAACTGGGCACCTTGCGGCGGCACGAACAGATCCGTGCGAAGGCTCGCTTTCTCGCGGGTAAGTCCGTGCTTGGTCATGGCGATCTTGAAGCGGGTCGCGATCAGGTCGGCCCAGGGGCCGGAGCCCCGCATCCGGGTGAAGAAATCGGGATCGTTGTCGCGGCCGCCGCGCAACTCCCGGATGATGTTCATCACCTTGCCGGCGCGGTCGCCGAAATGTTCGTCCAGCCACGCCCGGAACAAGGGCGCGACCTCGTGCGGCAGCCGGACCGGGAGGTAGAAGACTCCCACGGCGCCGGCCTCTGCTGCAGCCTCGACGATCTGTTCGACTTCATGATCGGTGATGCCGGGAATGACCGGCGCGATCGCGACATGGGCGGGAATGCCCGCCTCGGTCAGCATCCGCACCGCCGCCAGACGCTTGCGTGCGGCCGGCGCGCGCGGTTCGAGCGTGCGGGAGATAGCGGGCGTCAGCGATGTGACCGAGATTGCGACGGAGGCGAGCCCATCCGCCGCCATCGGTGCGAGGATGTCGATATCTCTCGTCACCCGATCCGACTTGGTGGTGATCGTCAGCGGATGCCTGGTCTCGGCGAGGACCTGTAGCACGCTGCGGGTGATCTTCCAGCGCGCCTCGATCGGCTGGTAGGGATCGGTGTTGGTACCGAGCGCCATCGGCCTTGGAACATAGCCGCGCTTGGACAGCTCGGCGCGCAGCAAGGCGGCGGCGTCCGGCTTGGCGAACAGCTTCGATTCGAAGTCGAGCCCGGGCGAGAGATCGTGAAAGGCATGGGTCGGCCGCGCGAAACAGTAGATGCAGCCATGCTCGCAGCCCCGATAGGGATTGATCGAGCGGTCGAAGCCGATGTCGGGCGACGTGTTTCGGGCGATGATCGTCTTCGGCTTCTCCACCGTCACGGTGGTGCGCAGCGGCGGCGGGCCGCCGTCGAGATCCTCGCGCGCATCGAGCCAATCGCCGTCCGCCTCCCGCACGGGAAGATTGAAACGCGTCGGCGTCCGGTTCTCGGGCGCGCCGCGGCCATGTTGCACGTCGGGGCGACTCATGCGGGGAAGCATGCGCGCTTGCGCGGAACATAGCAAGAACGAACCTGCTGCAAGTACCCGTCACCCCCGTTCGGGCTGAGGCTGTCGGAGCCCCTCTTTTTCTTTCGGAAGAGGGAAGGAGAGGGCCTCGACAAGCTCAGCCCGAACGGTGGGGCCGAGATCAAATGGTGGAACTCACTCCGTGCCCAGCGCCAGCGCCTTCTCGTTCTTCTGCAGACGGACCGCGGCGGCGCCGGGAAGGCCCGGGAAGCGCGGCCACATGCCCTGGGCGAGGGCGTGGCGGCTGGGCGAGGTCTTGCCGTTGACCTGGTCGTAGACCCAGTAATTGCGAAGCACGATCGGCACGTAGCCCCGTGTTTCCCAATAAGGGATCGATTCGATGTAGAGCAGGGGATCGCCCTTATCCATCTGACGGAAATTCCATTCGCCGATCGGCTTCGGGCCTGCATTGTAGGCGGCGATCACCTTGGGAAGGAGGCCGCCGGTGGCCTGCAGGTCGCGCAGATATTCGATGTAGCTCTGGCCATATTCGAGATTGGGGGCGGGCTGGCTGAGCTGGTCGGCGGTGAACGCCTCGCCGCGCGCGCGGGCGATGTCGCCGGCCGTGCCCGGACGGACCTGGAGCAGGCCCTGGGCACCGGCCGGGCTGATCACCGCGGTCCGGAAGTTCGATTCCTGCAGCGCGTGGCCGAAGACCAGCGCCTGGTCGACTCGCCAGCCCTTGGTCGGGCGCCAATCGGGCCGGGGATAGCGGGCGGCGACATTGATCGTGGCGCCGCGAGGGGCGTTGTGGGCCAGCCAATATTGCGTGCCCGCGAGATTGAGGTCGGCGGCGAGGTGCAGCAGGCAATTGTGATCTGTGGTGCTGCCGATCCGAGCCTGCTGGCGAATGAACTGGTCGGCGAGTTCGTTCTCACCGATCTCAGCCAAAGCAATGGCGGCCTTGACGTTGGGCTTGTCGGCGATCGGCCGCCATTCGGCGTCGCGATAATCGTGCAGGCCGGCAAAGCCCGGATCGCGGATGCCGAGCGCGGTGGCGGAGAGCATGCCGTAGAAGGTTTCCTTGAGGCGCGCGGCGCTCCGCAATTGTTGCTGTACGCGCTCGGGACGTCCGCACATCATCTCGGCACGGGCACCCCAGTAACTTCCGGCGGCGGAGAATTCGACATCGGTGGCGCGGCCGGCGACCGTCGCGAAGGCATCGGCAGCGGCGCGGCAATCCTTCATGCGCCAGGCGGCGAGACCCGACGTCCAGGTTGCCTGCAGCGCGAACTCGCCGATCCCGGCCCGCGCCTGATCGGAGATCCGGCGCGCGTCGGCATCGTTGCCGATCAGGTAATAAGACCAGCCGATACGCTGCTGATATTCGGTCAGAGCGGCAGGGGTCAGCAACGGCTGCTTCTCGATAAGCAACGCTTCGGCCTCGGCGGGGCGATCGCCGACGATCAGGGGCTGCACCAATGTTTCGAGTTCGACGGCGACGGGATCGTTCTTGTTGCCCGCGATCCGCTCGCGCCGCGGCTGGCTGCCTTGCCAGATCAGCCGCTGCGGCACCGGGACGACGGGCAGCGACGTCGCGCCGCGCGTCGCGGCGAGCCGGGCGAGCTGCTCCGCCTTCGGCATTTCGGGGGCGCGCTCGAGCAGCGGCAGGATCTGGAACAGCTCGACCTTGGGCGAGCCCTTGGCGAGGTAAAGCTCGGCCCAGGCGGCGGGGTGGAGCGGCCCCTCGGGCATCGCGGAAAGCTTGGCGGTCGCGCCCACCCAATCCTGGGCGCGGATCGCTGCGAAGATCTCGCGATAGGCGCTGCGCTGGTCCGCGTTCAGCATCGTCGGGACGACGGCACGGGTGCCGGCGTCGTCGGCAAGCGCCGGCGCCCCGGGAAGAGCGAGGGCGGCGGCAAGCAGGAGCGTCTTGAGCTTCATGCGTTCACCTCTTCGATCAGCATCTGGAGATCCGCCCAGGCATGCGCCTTGGCGGCGGGCAGATTGAGCAGGGTTGCGGGCGGAATCGAGACGAGCGCCTTAACCGGCCCGGATTGCGTCTGGATTTCATGCCAGCGGCCGCGCGCCTGCGCCATCGACAGCCCGGTCAACGCCTTGGCACAGGCATCGCCGAGCAGCAGCACCGCCTTCGGTGCGACCAGCCCGACATGGTGGCGGGCGAGAGTGGCGCAGTTGCGCGCGCTGTCGGTCGAAAAGCGACCGTCCGGCGAGCGCAGGCACGACAAAGCGGCGAGATAGATGGAGTTTCGATCGCGCCCGATCGCCGCAAGCATGCGGTCGAACAGGCGGCCCGGTTCGCCGGAAAGCAGGGTGCCGGTGCCGCAATCCTCGGTCGACGGCATGTCGGCAACGATCATCAGACCCGACGCCGGATCGCCCGCCGGACAGACCCGCGATGCCGCCGGCGCGGCGAAGCTCAGGCTTTCGCTGGTTCGCAGATAGGCCTGGAACATGTCGAGCTGGCCCGGAAGATCCTCCGCAGGCGCGGCCGGAGCGGCGGGCACGCGCGCAGCGGGTGGGGCCGATTGGCGTCTCGCGTCGAGCGGCGCAGGCTCGGCGGCGCGCGCCGAGGGGACCGGCTGCGGGCGCAACCAGTCGCGCGGTTCTTCGTCGATCAGGACATCGACGCCCGCGTCGGACCACCACTGCAGCACGCTTGCAGCGGCCGCAGGGGTCCAGTGTTCATTACCCCGCTCCATCCCGGTCCAGCAAAGCGCTATAGCGGGCGGGCTGGTCAACCGGAAAATTGGCACCTATCTGCGAGGCGTTAGCTGCCTGCGATGAGGAGAGTCCGGCAGCCCGCAAGGAGAGCTTGAATGTCCGAACGCGAGTCTATGGCGTATGACGTGGTGATCGTCGGTGCGGGGCCGGCCGGTCTCGCCGCGAGCATCCGTCTGAAGCAGCTCGCCGAGGCGGCGGGGCGCGAACTCTCCGTCTGCATCCTGGAGAAGGGCTCGGAAGTCGGCGCCCACATCCTCTCCGGCGCCGTGATCGATCCGCGGGCAATGGACGAATTGCTGCCGAACTGGCGCGAACTCGACAGCCCGATGACGGTGCCGGTGACCGAAAATCATCATTGGGTGCTGACCAGCACGAAGAAGCGCGAAATGCCGCATGCGCTGATGCCCCCGTTTATGAACAACAAGGGCACGTACACGCTCAGCCTCGGCAACCTGTGCCGCTGGCTCGCCGGACAGGCGGAAGCGCTCGGGGTCGAGATCTTCCCCGGCTTCGCCGCGGCGGAAGTGCTGTTCAACGACGACGGCTCGGTTAAAGGCGTCGCCACGGGCGACATGGGCGTCGCCCGCGACGGTACCCGCAAGCCCGATTACCAGCCCGGCATGGAGCTGCACGGCCGCTACACCTTCTTCGCCGAAGGCGCGCGCGGCCATCTCACCAAGGAATTGAAGCGGATCTTCGACCTCGACAGCGACAGCGAACCGCAGGTCTACGGCATCGGTCTCAAGGAATTGTGGGACATCGATCCCGCCAAGCACGTGCCCGGCCGAGTGATCCACACCCAGGGCTGGCCGCTCGACGAGGCCTGGGGCGGCGGCTTCCTCTACCATCAGGACAACAACCAGGTCGCTTTGGGTTTCGTGGTCGCGCTCAGCTACCGCAATCCGCATCTGTCGCCGTTCGAGGAATTCCAGCGCTGGAAACAGCATCCGGAGATCCGTGCGATCCTGGAAGGCGGCCGCCGCGTCAGCTACGGCGCGCGCGCGATCAACGAGGGTGGCTATCAAGCGATCCCGAAACTGGTCTTCCCCGGCGGCGCGCTGATCGGCTGCTCGGCCGGCTTCGTCAACGTGCCGCGGATCAAGGGCAGTCATACCGCGATGAAATCCGGAATGCTCGCAGCCGAAGCCGCATTCGAGGCGATTGCTGCGGAGCGGACGGGCGATGCCCTGGACGCCTACGATACCGCGCTGCACGCAAGCTGGGTCGCCGACGAGCTCAAGATGGTCCGCAACGTGGAGCCGATGGTGGCGAAGTTCGGCGGCACGGTCGGCACCCTGTTCGCCGGCGTCGACATGTGGATGCGCTATCTGAAGATCGGCTTGCCGTTCACCATGGGGCACCATCGCGACAATGAGGGCATGTGGCGCAAGGATCTGGCGCCCAAGATCGCGTACCCCAAGCCCGACAACGTGATCAGCTTCGATCGCCTGTCCTCGGTGTTCCTGTCGAACACCAACCACGAAGAGGATCAGCCGGTTCACCTGACGCTCAAGGACGCAAGCATACCGGTCGACGTCAATCTCGCTCAATATGACGGGCCAGAGCAAAGATACTGCCCCGCGGGCGTTTACGAATACGTCGAGGAAGGCGGTCGTCCGCGGCTGCAGATCAACGCGCAGAATTGCGTCCACTGCAAGACGTGCGACATCAAGGATCCGACCCAGAACATCAACTGGGTCGTGCCGGAAGGCGGAGGAGGCCCTAACTATCCCAACATGTAGGCGTGCGCTCGGCGTCCTTCTCGCAGGCGCTCTCATTCATCCCTTCTCCGCGGCTTCCGCGCGGGTCGAGGATCAGTCGGCGCTCGCCGCCTATGCGCGTGCGCTCGCCGCCGACAGCTTCGGCGCCGAGCAGCAGGCGATCGACGGCTATTCCGCCGCGCTCGATCTTGCGCCGGACAACGATATGCTCGCCGCGCGTGCGCTGGAGGAGGCGATCGTCGCGGGCAATCATCCGCTGGCGGTACGTGCCGCGACGATCCTCGATCGCGCCGGTGCGATCGGTCCCGACGGTCGGCTCGTGCTCTTGGCAGACGCCGTTCGCCGCAAGGACTGGAAGCGGGCAGGGCTGCAGGCGGACCGCATGGCCGAGGACAAGGTCTTCGCCTTCACCGCGCCCTTGTTCCATGCGTGGATCGCGGTCGGCTCGGGCAAGGGCGATCCGCTTGCGCCCCTTGCCGCGGCCAAGGACGATCCGCTCGCCACCGCCTATGGCGGCGATCTCACGCCATTGTTGCTGATCGCACAGGGCAACAAGAAGGACGGGCTCGCCGCGCTGGCGCCGTTTCTCGCCCGCGCCGACGGTCGCTCCGATCGTCTCCGCCTCGCCGCGGCCGCGCTGCTCGCACGCAAGAATGGGCGCAAGGAGGCGCTGGCGTTGGTCGCCGGCGACAATCCGGCTTATGCACGGCCGCGGACGTTCCTGGAGCGCAAGCAGCCGCTGTTCGAGGGCGACATCGCAGCCGCCGGCATCGCTTCGCTGCTCGTCCGCATTTCGAATGATCTGCGCGGCCAGGAAGTGCCGGCGCTTGCCTTGTCGATCGCGCGGATCGCGACCTTCGTGGCACCGCAGAGCAGCGAAACCTGGCTCTCGGCCAGCGAGTTGCTCGCGGGCCGCGATCAAAAGGCGGCGCTCGCCGCGCTCGATCACATCGCGCCTAATGGCCTGCTCGGTCCGGCGGCAATGGACCGCCGGCTGACCTTGCTGGTCGAGAGCGGCGGCGGCGAAGAAGCGTTGGACGATGCCCGACGTGCGACGCAGGCCGACCCTGGCTCGGTAACGGCCTGGGCGAGGCTCGGCGATCTGCTCGGCGGCCTCAACCGCAACAAGGAAGCGGCCGAGGCCTATGGCGAGGCACTGAAGGCTGCCGCCGCGGCGCCGTCATCGTCCACCCCCGCCTGGACCCTGTGGCTGCTGCGCGGCTCCGCGCTCACTCGGGCGGGCGACTGGGCCGGCGGGAAGTTCGCTGCCGAGCGCGCCTACGCGCTGGCGCCGCAGCATCCGGTGGTGCTCAACTTCCTCGGCTATTCGCAGCTCGAACGGCGCGAGAATATCGAGCAGGCCGAGCAGATGATCCGGCAGGCGAGCAAGCTCGATCCGGACAATGCCTCGATCACCGATTCGCTCGGCTGGGCCCATTATGTCCGCGGCGATTACCCGAAGGCGATCGAACTGCTCGAGCGGGCCGCGCGCGGAGAGCCGTCCGATGCGGCGATCAACGAACATCTCGGCGACGCCTATTACAGCGCCGGCCGTCGCTTCGAGGCGCGCTATGCCTGGCAGGCCGCCTTGGTCTATGCCGAGGACGACGACGCCTCGAAACGGATCCGGTCGAAGCTCGACCTCGGCCTGAAACCCGAGCTCGCTGCGCCCTGATGGAGGAACTCGCGCGGGCCAAGCTCAACCTCGCGCTTCACGTGCGAGGCCGGCAGGCCGATGGCTACCACAGCATAGAGACGCTGTTCGCCTTCTGCGCCGACGGCGATCGGCTGCGCGTCGAAGAAGGCGAGGGGCTGAGCCTGCGCCTGGCGGGGCCGTTCGGCCTCAGTCTCGCCGCGGAGCCCGACAATCTCGTGCTTCGCGCCGCCCGTGCTCTTGCCGACCGCTTCGACGTCGATCCGCGCGCCAGTTTGACGCTGGACAAGCGGCTGCCGGTGGCTTCCGGGATCGGCGGCGGCTCGGCCGACGCGGCCGCGGCGCTGCGGCTGCTGAACCGCTGGTGGGACATCGGGGCCGAGGAGCGGGATCTGCTCGACCTCGCCCGGCCGCTCGGCGCCGACGTACCCGCCTGCCTGCTGTCGCGAACCTGCCGGGGCGGCGGGCGCGGCGATGATCTGCGGGAGGTGGCAGTGCCGGAGCTTGCCGGAATGCCGGTGCTGCTCGTCAATCCCGGCGTGCCGGTTGCGACCGGACCGGTGTTCCGGGCGTGGAGCGGCGTCGACGGCGGCGCCTTGCCGGAGGATTTCCGGCAGGGCCGAAACGATCTGCAGGCGCCGGCGGCCTCGGTGGCCCCGGTAATTGCGGAGGTACTTGGGCTGCTTGCCGCGGCGCCGGGCGCGACCCTCGTCCGCATGTCGGGCTCGGGCGCTACCTGCTTCGCGCTGTTCGACGTCTCGGAGTATCGTGACGCCGCTGCGCAGGCTATCGCGGCTGTTCAGCCGGAGTGGTGGCGAATGGCGACTCGTCTCCGTTGATCCACCATTCCCGCGGTGGGACGGCGTGCGCCGGTCATTAACCATCGTAAGCCGCACTTCGCCGTTCTGGCATGACCCTTGCTAAGCGAAGCACGACGAGTCGACGCAGCGCTTCGGTGCTGCCGACATTCGCGCACGGCCCCTTGCTCCTCCCATGGAGGAAGGCACCATGCCAACATCTCGGAGCCGGTGCCGCGTGCACCGGCTCTTTTTTGGCGCGACACGGCGCGCGTTCCCCTGCAAGGCGGGGGCGTGCTCGATCTTCAACTGAGCGGAGGCATCGCCCGCCTGACCCTCGATCGCCCGGAAGCGCGCAATGCCGTGCCGCCGGAAGGATGGCGGCCGATTGCCGCTCTGGCCGAGCGAGCGCTTGCCGATGGGGCGCGGCTGGTCGTCCTTGCCGGGCGCGGCGGAGCTTTCTGCGCCGGCGCCGACCTTAGCGAATTCGCACGGCTGCGCGGCGACCCCGATGCTCTCCGCGGCTTTCGAGAAGCGATGTGCGAGACGTTCGATCGGCTCGCGCAGCTGCCGATCCCGATCGTTGCGTCGATCGACGGTGCCTGTTTCGGGGCGGGGGTGGCGCTCGCCATGGCCTGCGACATGCGCATCGCCGCCCCGTCCGCTAAGTTCGGAATCACGCCGGCCAAACTGGGCATCGCCTACCCGCAAGGCGACATCCACCGGCTGGTCTCGCTGGTCGGACGCGGCCAGGCGGCGCGGCTGCTGTTCACAGCCGCCACCATCGACGCTGCCGAGGCGCATCGGATCGGTCTGGTCGACGCCGTGAGCGAAGATGGCGGCGGAGCGATGTTCGACGCGATCATCGCGAACAGCGCGGCCAGTCTCGCTGCGCTGAAGCGCGGCATCGTGCTGGCGGCCGGCGGCATCCATCGGGATGTTGAGCAGGATGCGGAATTCGACGCTCTGATCGCCAGTGACGAAATGGCCGTTCGCCTCCGCGCGCTTCGCAATGGCCGCTGAGCACTGCTTGTCAGCGAGGCGCCATTGGCTCAGAAGCGCGCAATGATGCGGTTTGCGCTCCTTCTCACGCTGGTCCTGCTCTCCGCCTGCAGTGGCGGCGATGACTCGGCGAATGCCAATGAGTCCGCTTTGCTCAGAGCACCGGAGCCGGTCGGCCTTGAGGACGGTGCCGAACGGATCGAATGCGCGGTCGCGGGTGCGGAGGCGTTCGCGCCGGTCTGCGCCGTCGAACGGCGGATGACCGGCGAAGGGCTGACGCTGATCGTGCGAGCGCCGAACGGCGGCTTCCGCCGGCTGCTCGTCACCAGGGACGGCCGCGGCGTGGTCGCAGCCGATGGCGCGGTTCCGGCGAAGGTCAGCCCGATTGCCGCCAACCGAATCGAGGTGACGATCGGCGGCGATCGTTACCGTCTCCCGGCTACCGTCCGCCAGTGACCTTCAAGACGATCCTGACCGCCGCCGAGATGCGCGCGGCCGAAGCGGCGGCAGTCGCGGCCGGCACTCCGGACACGGAGCTGATGGAGCGTGCGGGCATCGCTGCCGCCGATGCGATCCTCGCTTATGCGGGGTGGCTTCCGGCCCTCATACTTTGCGGCCCCGGCAACAATGGCGGCGATGGCTATGTGATCGCGCGCAGGCTTGCAGAGCGCGGCGCCAAGGTCAGGGTGGCAGCGCTCGCAGAACCGGCGACTGCGGCTGCGCGGCAGGCGCGTGCACGCTGGTCCGGGCCGGTGGAAGCGCTCGACGAGGCCTCGCCCGCGCCGGTGCTGATCGATGCGCTGTTCGGCACCGGGCTGACGCGCGGGCTCGACGAGCCGCTCTCGCAAATCTTGTTCAGGCTGGCGAACGCCGCACGTCTTGCAGTCGCAGTCGATCTGCCGAGCGGCGTTGCCACGGACGACGGCGCGCTGCTGTCGCCCGTTCCGGATTTCGATCTCACCATTTCGTTCGCGACACTGAAGCCGGCGCATCTGCTGCAACCGGCGGCGCGGCATATGGGGCGTCTGGTCGTCGCCGATATCGGCCTCGACGCGGACAGCCGACTGGAAACGGTCGAGCGGCCGCTGCTGGTCGGGCCGGGCCCCGCCGATCACAAATATAGCCGCGGCTATGTGGCGGTGCTCGCCGGAGAGATGCCGGGGGCGGCAGCGCTCACCGCGTCTGCCTCGCTACGCTGCGGGGCAGGCTATGTGCGGCTGGTGGCGCCGGCGGTGGTGGAAGGGGTGCCGAGGGCCGTGGTCCAGGGCGGTGCCGACGCCGAAGCGGTGCTTGCCGATCCGCGGGTGAGCGCGATCGCGATCGGTCCCGGATTGGGCAGGGACGCTGCGGCGCGGACCCTGCTCGACCGCGCGCTCGGCGCCGAGGCGAAGCTGGTGCTCGATGCCGATGCCCTGACCCTTGCTGCCGAGGAAGGCTTCGGCTTCCTGCATCGGGCGCGCATGCCGCCGGTGCTGACTCCGCATGCCGGCGAGTTCGCGCGCCTGTTCGCGGATCGCCGCGGCAGCAAGGTCGATCAGGCACGCCGTGCCGCCGAGCAGGCGCGGTCGGTGATCGTCTACAAGGGCCCCGACACGGTCGTTGCGGCGCCCGATGGCCGTGTTGCGATTGCGGTAAGTGCCCCGCACTGGCTCGCAACGGCCGGCACCGGCGATGTCCTGACCGGCGTGATCGCCGCGATGCGCGCCTGGGGCCTCGAAGCCTTCGAAGCGGCCTGCGCCGGCGTATGGCTGCATGGCCGCGCCGCCGAGATCGCCGGGCCAGGCCTGATCGCCGACGATCTGCTCGACCACCTTCCAGAGGCGTTCGCGCAATGTCTTTGAGCCAAGTCGAAACCATCGTCCGTCTCGCCGGCCGCGGTGACGGCGTGACCGAGAGCGGGCGCTTCGTCCCGCTGGCCGCGCCGGGAGACGGCGTGACCGCCGATGGCTCCGTGCTGCCCGGACCGCACCACGTGAAGCCGCCCTGCCGGCATTTCCCGGAATGCGGGGGATGCCAGCTGCAGCATCTGGACGACGAGAGCTTCGGCGCCTTTCTTCGCGATCGCATCGCCGGGGCGCTTGGCGCGCAGGGGCTTGCCGGCATCGACATTCTGCCCGCCCACATCTCGCCACCGAACAGCCGTCGCCGCGCGTCCCTTCGTGCCGAGCGGAGGGGCAAGCAGGTGCTGATCGGCTTCAATGCCGAGCAGAGCCACCGCATCGTCGACATGCACGAATGCCACATTCTGCGGCCCGAATTGTTTGCGCTCGTGCCGGCCCTGCGCCCGTTGCTTGCCCGGATGCTGCCTGCGCGGGGGCAGGGCGGGGTGCGCATGAGTTTGACCGATCAGGGTGTGGATCTGCTGCTCGAGAAGGTCGAGGCGGACGACCTTTCATCCTCCGAAGCGCTGACTGCGTTTGCGCAGGCGCATCGCCTGGCGCGGCTCAGCATCGACGACGGCTACGGCCCACAGACACGGTGGGAGCCGGATCCGGTGACCGTCACCCTCGGCGGTGCGCCGGTGCCGCTGCCGCACAACGCCTTTCTGCAGGCGACGCTTGAAGGTGAGGCAAGCCTGGTCGCTGCCGTCCGGGACGCGATCGGCGGCGCCCGGATCGTCGCCGATCTGTTTGCCGGTCTCGGCACCTTCGCGCTGTCGCTTGATGGCCGCGTCCTGGCCGTCGAGGGCGCGCGGGACGCGGCACTGGCGCTCAAGGCAGCGGCCAATCGGAGCCAGCGCCAGCTGTTCGTCGATCATCGCGATCTGTTTCGGCGCCCACTCACCACCGATGAAGCCAATCGTTTCGAGGCGATCATACTCGATCCGCCGCGCGCGGGCGCGAAGGATCAGGTGCCGTTGCTTGCGGCAGCGAAGGTCCCCCGCATTGCCTACGTCTCGTGCAATCCGGGTACGTTCGCGCGGGATGCCAAGGCGCTGGTCGATGGCGGCTATCGGCTGGAGTGGGTGAAGCCCGTCGGCCAGTTCCGCTGGTCGACCCACGTCGAGCTCGTCGCAAGCTTCGCGCGCTGATCCATTTGCGGGAAACCTCCCGCCGGTCCGACGTTCACGCCTCGAAGGAGAGGCGTCATGGCTGCGATCATCGGACGCGTGGTCAAGAACGGCGACGGGGCAATGCCTTACAAGGTGGTGCTGGAGCTCGAAGACGGTAGCGTCGTCGAGCACCGCGTTGCCTCGATACGCGCCGGCGAACACATGATCCGAGAAGCTCTGGAGATTCCGGTCCAGGCGCCACGGATCGATCCCTGGAATCCGTGAAATCCTTGCCCATGGTCGCGCGCTCGCAGATCCCGTGACCAGCCGCACCGCTGGGCTCAAAGCGGTTGCGGCGGCTCGGTTGCTCTGGGATGAGGGAGCAATGCACGGGTCTACCAGGTCTGGCCTTCGGGAAGGCGCGCGACATCTGGGAAGCAGCCGAGGGACGACTGCGATCATTGCCCTTGCCGCGCTCCTGCTGGCGGCTTTCGTCTGGGCGGCGGCCTTGTATCAGAGCGATTTCGAGCGACGCACGGCGGAACGCGGCGCGATGGCGCAGGTCACGTTTCGGGCGATCATGCTGCAGCAATATGTCACGCGCACCCTCGACGCCGCCAATATTGCAACGCTGCACGTAGCCGAAATCGAGGAGGATGGGCGTGGTGCAGCACTGCGGGGCAGCGCTGGCCGTCCGGCTCGGATCAGCGGGCCGATCGCACGCAACCCATCCTTTCTGGGGCTCAGTGTCGCCGATGCACGTGGCGAAATCGTCGCAACGACGGTGCCCGGTGCAGGCCCCGCGATCAACGTGCGCGGGCACCCGGCATTCATGCCGCATGTCGCGCGCGACACCGACAGCCTGTTCGTCAGCAAGCCCGGCTTCTCGCGAATTCTTGGGCGCAACAGCGTCTGGCTGTCGCGACGGCTGAACCGTTCCGACGGCGCCTTCGACGGTGTCGTCGCGATCAACATGGACCCGGCGCAGCTCACCGGCATCTACGACCAGGCGGCGATCTCCACCTCCGACGTCGCCTCGGTGGTTGGCCTGGACGGAATCATCCGGTCGCGACGAACCCGGAACGGGATCAGTTCGGGGGAGGATATCAGCAAGAGCCGTGCGTTTGCAGTCGAGGCGCAGTCGCCGAACACGACGTATCTCGGCCCCGGCGCCTTCGACGGGCAGCCCCGCTACGTCAGCGAGCGCCACATCGCGGGCTACCCGCTGTTCGTCAGCTACAGCGTGCGTCAGGACGAGGTGCTCGAACCGGCGCGGCATCGCGGACGCCTGTTCCTGCTCGCCGCCGGGCTCGTCACGCTGCTCGATGCTCTGCTTGCGGTGATCCTGATCGTCGTGCTGCGACGGCGCGAGCAGCGCGCAAGCGTGCTGGCTGCCGCAAAGGCGCAGTTGGAGGAGGCGCAGCGGGTCGGCCAGATCGGCGACTGGGCCTTCCGCCTCAACAGCACTGAGGCACGTTGGTCGCCGGAGCTGTTCAGACTCTACGAACGGGATCCGCAGCTCGGTGCGCCGAGCGCCCAGGATTTCGAGCAGTGGCTGCATCCGGCTTCGGCGAAGGCGCATTGGGACGCGGTCGCGCGGACCCTGGAAACAGGGGAAGCCGGCTCATGGGAAGTCATGGTGCGCCTGCCCAGCGGCGGCCTGCGCAACCATCTGATCTCGGCGGTGCCGACGCGTGACGAGCAGGGCCGGATCACCGGGCTTCACGGCACCACCCAGGACGTCACCGAACGCAAGAAGCTGGAGTCGCTTCAGGCCGAAGTGGCCCATCTCGGCCGCGTCGAAGCGATGAATGCCATGGCGGCAACGCTCGCCCACGAGCTGAATCAGCCGCTGACCGCTGCGTCGAATTATCTGTTCGGCAGTCGTCGTATGCTGCTCAAGCCGGACGCACCTCGCGCCGATGCGATCGGCGGCCTCGAAGCGGCGCGGGAGCAAATCGGTCTCGCTGCCGAGATCATTCGGCGGGCGCGGGCGATGGTGGCCAAGGAGCCGACGAAAATGGCGCCGGTGTCGATCGCCGAGATTGTCGACGATGCGATCACATTGCTCGCGGCGGGAGAGAAGCTTGGCGGAATCCAGCTGCGCCGAGCGCTCAGCCCCGAGGCTTCATGCGTCCTCGCCGACAGGATCCAGGTGCAACAGGTGGTGATGAACCTCGCTCGGAACGCCTGTGAGGCCGCTGCCGAGGCAATTCATCCGCAAGTCACCATTGCCAGCAACCGCGCCGAGGACGGGTTCGTCTGCATTTCGATCGAGGATAACGGACCGGGCTTCCCCGGCGACGCCGATCAGCTGTTTTCGCCGTTCGTCACCGGCAAGTCGGATGGCCTCGGGCTGGGCCTCTCGATCTCCCGCACCATCATCGAGGCCCATGGTGGCCGGATCTGGGCCGAAAACCGCAGCGAGGGCGGCGGCCGGGTGTCGTTCACCTTGCCGTTCGCCGCGCCGTGAGGCGGGTTACGCGCGCTCACGGCGTGGAGTCGATGGCGTGGCGCACACGGCGCGCGAGTTGCTGCGCGCTATAGGGTTTCTGGAGAAGAGCCCTGCCGGCATCGATGCCATTGCCGGGAACGAGCCCCTCCGGCGCATAGCCGGTGGTAAAGAGCAGGTTCAGTCCGGGCCGCTGGGCCCTGGCGGCTTCGGCGAGACGGCGGCCGTCCATCTCCGGCATGACGATGTCCGTGAATAGCAAGGTGATGTTCGGCTCGGAGTCGAGCAGCGCGAGCGCTTCGATGCCGTTCGAGGCGTCGAGTACGCGATAGCCGAGTTCGCGCAGCGTCTCGGCCCCCATCTCGCGCACCCGCGGCTCGTCCTCGGCGAGCAGGATGGTTTCTCCCGGTCGGGCGCGGGGGAGATGATCGTTCTTCGCGATCGGATCGACATCGGCAATCTCTTCGTCGCCAAGGTAACGGGGCAGGAAAATCCCGATCGTCGTCCCGACGCCCGGCAGCGAGTCGATCGAGAGGTGCCCTCCCGATTGCCGGACGAAGCCATAGACCTGGCTGAGCCCGAGGCCCGTGCCGCGGCCGACTTCCTTCGTCGTGAAGAAGGGCTCGGCGGCACGGGCGACGACGTCGGCAGGCATGCCGCAGCCGGTGTCGATCACGGCGATACGGACGAAGTCGCCGCCGGTCACGTCCCCGGCGGTATCGCCGGCCGCTTCATCCGAGTGCCGATTGGATGTCTCGATCGCCAGCGTACCGCCGTTCGGCATCGCGTCCCGGGCGTTGATCGCGAGATTGAGGACCGCATTTTCGAGCTGGGCGCGATCCACGCGGACCCGCCAAAGGCTTTCTCCAAGACGCGGCTCGAACCTGATAGCTTCGCTGAGCGACCGCCGCAGGATCTCCGACATGCCGGCGATCAACGCGTTGACGTCGATCACCTGCGGCGACAGCGATTGCCGCCGGCCGAACGCGAGCAGCCGCCGGGTCAATTCGGCGGCACGGTCGGCACCCTGCCGCGCATTGTCGATCGCGCGCGCGACCCGCTCCGGATCGCCGGCCCGGCGCACCGCCATGTCGAGATTGCCGACGATCACGGCGAGCATGTTGTTGAAATCGTGTGCGATCCCGCCGGTCAATTGGCCAACCGCCTCCATCTTCTGCATCTGACGGACCTGCGCTTCGGCCATCTCTCGCGCCTCGCCCTCGGCACGCAGCCGGGCGTTGGCGTCTTCGAGTTCGGCCGTGCGAACGCGCACTTCGCGCTCGATCTCCGCACGTGCGCGCACCTGCTGCAACATCACCGCCGCGATCAGGAGGCTGATCAGGGTCCCGGCACCGCCGACGAGCAAAGCCAGGAACAGCGGCGACCCGGCGTCGAAATGCTCGGTGGACGAAAGCCTGACGCGCCAGGGACGGCCCGCGACCTCCATGTGTCGGACGACCCTATGATCCGGGGCGAGGGGCTGCGCTTGGCTTCGGTAAAGCAGATGATCATCATCGACGGACCTGTCGAAAACCTCTACCACCAGGTTTCCGAGATCACGTTCGGCGAAGATCGCTCCGAACAGGTCGTAGGCCCGCAGCGGGCTGTAGACCCAGCCGAAGAGTGGGGTCTTCGGGGTTCCCGCCTGATCATGATGCGAGCCGCGAAACAGCGGGGTGTAGATCAGAAAACCCGGCTGCTTCACCGGGTTGATCTCCTGGACGAGCCGGACCTTGCCGGTCGCCCGGCTGTGCCCCGCCTTCGCCGCCGCGATCATCGCCTCGCGGCGGGTGGCTTCGCTCAGCATGTCGAAACCGAGCGCCGCCTGATTCTGCCGATTAAGCGGTTCGAGATAGACCACCGCGGAATAATCGGGCCGTGCGCCGTTCGGCCAAAGGCGCAGCGTTCGGGTGCTGGCGGTCGCCGTCTTGCGGGCAAGCGCTTCGGCATCGGACGCGTAGATGGAATAGCCGATGCCAAGAACGCCCGGATAGTTTTCCTCCAGCCGCAGCCTAGAAATATAATCGTGAAAATCTTCGGCGTTTACGTCTTCGGAGGCCTGGAGGAATCCGGCCGTGCCCCGCAGCAACGTGAGCTGCCCCAGCATTCGACTCTCGATCGCAGCCACGGCACTGTCGGCAAGGGCGTCGAAGCGCGCTTGTCGACGTCCCGCTTCCGCTTGGGCGGTCAGCATGGCGGCAATGGCCGTGCCGGTGAGCCCGACGATTAGCGCAAGCAGGGGCGCGGCGTAACGGCGCACGAACGTCATGCAAGTCCGACTATCCGTTGCAGGGATTGGGTCAACGCCTCGTGCCCGTATCGGCCCCGGTTTGGACAAAAAAGAACCCCCGCCGGTGACGACGGGGGTTCCTGATTGCGGAAAGCCGTTCAGGGCCTATTTGTCGAACAGCTTGGCGAAGCGACGCTGCGCGCGCTCGCGCCAGTGGCCGCGGTGATAGGCATCGGATGCGAGCAGCGGCATGACGCTGGTCGCTTCGGCAAACACCATCTGTTCGAGCGCGGTCGAAACCTTGCCCCAACTGGCGGCTTCCTGAAGGGTCGACGAGGAGCAGGCGCCGTCGCGGACGTCGGCGACGGTGATCTGGACCGCATATTTGTGGACCTCGACTTCCTTGCCGAGGATTTCGGCGCAAACGACCGTATCCTGGACGAAGTTCTTCGGCACGCCGCCGCCGACCATCAGCAGGCCCGAGACGCCGGCCTCGATCTTGATGTCGGTGAGCTCGCGGAAGTCCGCAATCGAATCCAGCGTCAGATAGGGCTTGCCTTCCTTCATGCGATCGACCTGGTGCTTGACGAGGCCGAAACCGGCCGAGCTGTCGGTGAAAGCCGGGCAGAAGATCGGCACGTCATGCTCGTAGGCGAGCTTGACCAGGCTGTTCTCCTTCTTGCCGTTCACCGTCAGCCACTTGCCCATTTCGCGGATGAACTCGCGCGAGGAATAGGGACGGGCTTCGAGCGAATTGGCGATCTCGCCGATCGTGTGATCGGTTTCCTGCAGCTTCTCCTCGTCGATATACGTGTCGTAGATACGATCGATGTAGAGCGAGCGCAGGGTGTCGTCGTCGGGGATCTCGAGCGCCTGGTAATGCTTGTGGCCGAGCGCCTCGAAGAAATCCATGTCGACGATGCTGGCGCCGGTGGCGACGACCGCATCGACCATGTTGTTGCGGATCAGCTCGGCATAGAGATCCATGCAGCCGCCGGCCGAGGTCGATCCGGCGATGACCAGGAAGATCGAGCAATCCTTGTCGGCGAGCATCTGGTTGTAGATGTCCGCAGCGCGGCCGAGATCGCGGCTGGTGAAGCTCATCTTCTTCATCGCGTCGACGATCGGACGCGCATCGAAGCTCTTGATGTCGATATGCTCGACGACGGACGAGAGGAGCTCGGCCTTGCGGGTGTCGTTGCGGCTCAGATCGTTCATTCTTCAATCCTCATAGCAATCGTCATGCCGGGGGTAGGCGGCATCTCGATAGTCAATGTCTGTTACGGGGACGAGACCGAGCCTCGCTCAGGTCCCGTCCCCTATACATATCGGCGCCTTGCTCGGACCTTAATCGATTGAGGCTACGCCTCTTTTTCGATCAGGGCCGGTGCCAGGCGGCCTTTTCACGCGCATCCTCGAGGATGTCGCCGTAGAGGCTCGCCATCGGCTCGTCGTCCACGATCACCTTCGCGGCAACGCCGAAGCCGTTGAACGCCGTCCGCATCGCGCAGCCATAGGCGCCGAGCATCCCGATCTCGATATAGTCGCCCGGAGCGACGTCGGCGGGGAGGTTGAACGGCCCCGTCATGTGATCGAGATCGTCGCAGGTCGGCCCGTAGAAGCTGAACGCCATCAGCTTGGCATCAGACTCCTCGGCGCGGACGAGCTTGACCGGGAAGCGCCAGCCGACATGCGCCGCATCGAACAGGGCGCCATAGGCCCCGTCATTGATGTAGAGCTGGTCGCCGCGGCGCTTTTCGACCCGCACCAGCACGCTCGCATATTCCGCGGACAGCGCCCGGCCGGGCTCGCACCACAATTCGGCCGAATAGCTCACCGGCAGGCTTTCGAACGCCTTTCCGATCACGTCGAAATAGCCTTCGAGCTGCGGCGGCTCCATGCCCGGATAGACCGACGGAAAGCCGCCGCCGACATCGACGATGTCGACCGTCACCGCGGCCGCGACGATCGCCGCACGGACGCGCTCCATCGCCTCCGCATAGGCCTTCGGAGTCATCGCCTGGCTGCCGACATGGAAGCAGATGCCGAGGGCATCGGCCGCCTGGCGGGTGGCGAAGAGCAATTCGCGCATTTCGGCGGGATCCGCGCCGAACTTCGACGCCAGGCTGAGCTTCGAATGGTCCGACGAGACCCGGATTCGGACGCACAGATTCAGATCTTCGGCACCGTCGGTGGCGCGAACGATCTTTTCCAGCTCTTCCATCGTGTCGAGCGAGAAGGTGCGGACGCCGAGTTCATAGGCCTCGGTGATCGCTTCCTCGGCCTTGACCGGGTGCATGAAGCAGAGCGTCGCCTCCGGCAGCGTCTCGTTGACCAGGCGCACTTCGGCGATCGACGCGACGTCGTAATGCGTGACGCCGGCCTCCCACAGGATGCGGAGCAGGTCGGGAGACGGATTTGCCTTCACCGCATAGAGCGACCGACCCGGAAACTTCTCGATGAAGAATCGGGCCGCGCGGCGTGCGGCGTGCGGGCGGAGGAGCGTGACCGGCTGAACCGGACGAAGGGCGGCAGCTAGCCCCAGCGCATTATGGTGCGTGTGCAACTCAAGGGACCTCCAAAGGCGGTAGTTGACGACATGGCTGCCTTGCGGTTGTTGGAAGTCCCCATGGGGCAGCGGCGCCGATATATTGGCGCGCTTCCCCCGTGTAAAGAGTTGCTTTTTTCCGTAAAAATACAGGGGTTTGGTGTGGCAGAGAGAAGGCCGTCGGCAGAGGGTGTCGCAGCTGCGGCGAGACGTTTGGCGAGTCACGTGACTCGCACGCCTTTGTTGCCGCTCGAGTTGGGCGACGCACGGATCTGGATCAAGGCGGAGTGCCTTCAGCAGGGCGGCAGCTTCAAGCTTCGGGGCGCCATGAACCGTTTGCTGCTGCTGAGTGAGGCCGAGCGCGCCCGCGGCGTCGTCGCCTTCTCTTCGGGCAATCACGCCCAGGGCGTGGCAATCGCCGCCAAACGCCTGGGGATCGCGGCGACGATCGTGATGCCGGCCGATGCGCCGGCGGTGAAGCGCGACGCGACGCTGGCGGCCGGGGCCCGAATCGTACCCTACGATCGCGCGACCGAGAGCCGCGAGGAGATCGGCGCCCGCATTGCACGCGAACAGGGTTCCGCGCTGGTGCCCTCGTTCGACGATGTCGACGTGATCGAAGGCCAGGGCAGCGCCGGAATCGAGATCGCAGAGCAACTCGGCGCCTCGCCGGATACGGTGCTGGTGCCCTGCGGCGGCGGCGGGCTTTCGGCCGGGATTGCCCTTGCCTTGCCCGATGCGCAGATCATGACCGTCGAACCTTGCGGCTGGGACGACATGGCGCGTTCGATCGCCGCCGGCGAACCTGTGCCCGTGATCGAGCCTGCGCCCCCGACCCGGTGCGATGCGCTGCAGACCAAGCTCGTCTCTCCGCTGACGCTCGACGCCTTGCGGGATCGGGGCGCGCGCGGCATCGCCGTCACCGAAGGGGAGATCGAGACGGCAATGGCATTTGCCATGCGCCAGTTGCGCATCGTCGCCGAACCGGGCGGAAGCGTAGCCCTGGCCGCAGTGCTTGCCGGCAAGGCGGGCCCGATCAGCGACCGGACGGTTGTGGTGGTGTCGGGCGGGAACGTCGATCCGGCTCTCTATGCCGAGATCCTCGCGGCCAATCAGGCGGCGCCGGCCACGCGTTGACCCTGAAAGGTGAATTCGACCGGCGCAAGCGTCTCGACCTGGCGTGTCACCGTCTCGAGCTGGGCGGCGAGGGTGCCGATCTCCGCGGCATAATGAAGCGCGTCCGTGCCCGGGCGCGCCATCGCCGCGGCGTCGAGCAGGGCATCGAGCATCATCGTGACGCTGGGCAGGATCGATCCCTCGATCCGGACGAAGGCAGCATCGAGGCTGCGGGACGTGTCAGCGCTGATCATGGGAGTCTTGTAGATGCGGCGCTTTAACCCTTCGTAAAGCGTAACCGCTTTTTTTGCGCAGCCCGGCGTGGCAGGAGGAGCCCATGTCCGGTCTCTTCTCCGTCGCCCTCTCGGTTGCCGTGATTGCCGCCTTCGCACTTGCGATCGGTGGCGCCTATCTGCTGGTCAAGCGCAAGGAGCGCAAGCAGGGCCTGCTGATGCTGCTCTGCGCAGCAGTCTTCTTCGTCAACGTTCTAATCTGGACGTTGCCGACGCCCGGGTGAGCCGGCGCGAGATCCTCCCCAAGGGAGGATCTCGGGTCAGGCGAATGCCGCGACGATCAGCGGATCGGGCAGCTCGGGTCGAGGCGGAAGTCGAGATAGTCCTCGACCGACTTCATCAGCTGCGGCATCTCGTTGGCAAAGAAATGGTTCGCACCCGGGATGGTGTCGTAGTGGATGGTGATGTGCTTCTGGGTGCGAAGCTTGTCGACCAGCTTCTGCACCGCCGAGGGCGTGACCACCTCATCGCCTTCACCCTGGATGATGATGCCCGACGCGGGGCAAGGGGCGAGAAAGGTGAAATCGTACATGTTGGCGGGCGGCGCGATCGAGATGAAGCCGCGCACCTCCGGCCGACGCATCAGCAATTGCATGCCGATCCAGGCGCCGAAGCTCACCCCGGCGATCCAGGTCGTCTCCGCTTCCGGATGGACCTGCTGCACCCAGTCCAGCGCCGAGGCGGCATCGGAAAGTTCACCGATGCCGTTGTCGAACACGCCCTGGCTCTTGCCGACGCCGCGGAAGTTGAAGCGCAGGGTGGCGAAGCCGCGGCGAACAAAGGTCTTGTACAAAGCCTGGACCATCGCATTGTTCATCGTGCCGCCGCCCTGGGGGTGCGGATGCAGGATCAGGGCGACAGGCGCGCGCGGGCGCGGACCAGGGCTGAAACGGCCTTCGAGGCGGCCTTCCGGACCGGGAAAAATGACTTCGGGCATTGCACCTGCGCTTGGGCTTGCGTGATAGGAATATCGGGGCTGCCCCCGATGCGTGCCCGCTATATAGGCGTCGGACGCTTTCGCGCAATTTGAAAGGGCGCGGGCGGGCGGAAGGCCAGCCCGGGCCGGTGGAAGGAAAGCATTTGCCGCGCCGCATCTACCTCGATCATGCCGCGACGACGCCGATGCTGCCGCAGGCGCTGGCGGCGCTGCAGACGGCCGCGGCCAATTGGGCGAACCCGTCGTCGGCCCATGCCGAAGGCCGCGCTGCGCGCGCGCAGCTGGAAGACGCCCGTCGGCGGATCGCCTCCGCGCTGGGCTGGCGTGGCACGCTCGTCTTTACCTCGGGTGCGACCGAGGCGATCGCTCTCGTGTTCGCACGGGCCAAGGCTCAGGATGCGATCGTCTCCGCGGGCGAGCACCCTGCCGTCCTTCGCGCCGCGCCGAGTGCACGGCAGGTGTGGCTTCGCAGCGACGGAACCCTCGATCTCGCCGATCTCGACGACGCCCTCCAGACTGCCGAGCGCCCGCTGATCGCGGTCCAGGCGGTCAACAACGAAACCGGCGTGATCAATCCGCTCGAGCCGGTCGCCGAGCGTGTGCGTGCGGCCGGGGGGCTGCTGCTCGCCGACTGCGCGCAGAGCGCCGGCAAGCTGCCGCTCCCAGTTGCCGATTTCGTTGTCGTCTCCGCCCACAAATTCGGCGGACCGCCGGGCATCGGTGCCCTGCTGATCAAGGACGAAACCTTCCTTGCCGCGATCGGCGGCCAGGAAGGCGGCTTCCGGCCCGGCACCGTCGCGGTGCCGTCGATCATGGCCTTTGCGGCGGCTGCCGAGGCCGATCATGGCTGGCTCGGCCAGGCCGAGGCGCTGCGTGCCCGGCTCGACGCTGCCATTACGGAGGCCGGCGGCGAGATCGTCGCCGCCCGCGCGCCGCGTCTTGCCACCATCGCATCCTACCGGATGCCCGGCGTGCCCGGTGCCGCGCAGATCATGCAGTTCGATCTTGCCGGCCTCTCGGTGTCGTCGGGCAGTGCCTGCTCCTCGGGCAGCCTCAAGACCAGCCACGTCCTGACCGCGATGGGCATGTCGGAAGCGGCGGCGCGTGAAGTCGTGCGCGTCAGCTTCGGGCCGGAGACCGCGCAGGCGGACATCGATACCTTCGTGGCCGAATGGCGCCGGCTGTTCGATCGGCGGCGGGCGGCATGATCTATCTCGATTATCAGGCGACGACTCCGGTTGCGCCCGAAGTTGCGGCGGCGATGCGGCCGTGGATCGAGGAAGGTTTCGGCAATCCGCACAGCGCGCATCGCCCCGGCCGCGAAGCCGCCGCCGCAGTCGAGGTCGCCCGCGAGAAGATCCTCTCGGCGCTCGCGCTCGGAGCTGCCGAGGCGTCGCCGGCCGGCCGGATCTTCTTCACCTCGGGCGCGACCGAAGCTGCCAATTGGGCGCTGAAGGGCGCGGCCGCGCGGCTTCCCGCAAGCCGGCGACGGATCGTCACGCTGGCGACCGAGCATGCCTGCGTGCTCGACACCATGGGATGGCTGGCGGCACAAGGTTTCGAGGTCGACATTCTCCCCGTCCGATCCGACGGGCTGGTCGACCTCGACGTCGCTGCGGCGCGGATCACGGGCGAAACGGGCCTCGTCGCGGCCATGCTCGTCAACAATGAGATCGGCGTGATCCAGCCGGTCGCCGACCTTGCCGCGCTCGCGCGCGGCGTCGGCGCCCTGTTCTTCTGCGACGCCGTCCAGGCGCTCGGCCGCGTGCCGATCCCGCTCCCGGTCTGCGACATGGTCGCCGTCTCAGCGCACAAGGTGCACGGGCCGAAGGGCATCGGCGCCTTGTGGCTGCGCGAAGGAACAGCCATCGACCCGCTGCTCCACGGCGGCGGCCAGGAGGGCGGACTGCGCTCCGGCACCTTGTCGCCGGCGCTGTGCGTCGGCTTCGGCGAGGCGGCGCGGCTGCTGGCCGCGCGGGCAGGGGAAGACGAAATCCATGTCGGCCGCCTCTGGTCGGTGGCTCGAGCAGCGCTCTGCGACTGGTCGCTGAACGGCTCCGGCGAACGGCGCTACCGTGGCAATCTCAACCTTCGCCGCGAGGGCCTGGACTCTGCCCGGCTGCTTTCGGAGGTGCGCGAGGTCGCGATTTCGGCCGGATCCGCCTGCGCCAGCGGCTCCGGCCGGCCGAGCCATGTTCTGTCCGCACTTGGCCTCTCGGAGAGAGAGGCGCGCTCGAGTATCCGCATCGGCTTCGGCCGCTACACCAAGGAGGAAGATCTGGTCCGCGCGCTTTCCCTGATCGCCGACGCCGCCAACCGTCAGCAGGCCTTTGCAGCATGACAAGGGTTCGCTTCGTTTCGGCCGATGGCGGCCGCATCCAGGAAATCGAGGCCCCTGCCGGCGAACGCCTGCTCGACATCGGTCAGCTTCATGGGCAGCCGCTGGAGGGTACGTGCGAAGGGCAGATGGCCTGCTCCACCTGTCACGTGATCGTCGCGCCGGAGGATTTCGCCAGATTGCCGCGCGCCAGCGAGGAGGAAGAGGATCTTCTCGATCTTGCCGCGCATGTCACCCGCACGTCGCGTCTGTCCTGCCAGATCTGGCTGACCGATGATCTGGAGACGTTGACCGTCCGGATCCCTGGAGGCGCGCACAACATGCAGGGACGGTGAGGCGCGGGCCGGCTTGCATCGGCGCGCTCCTGCCGCCATATGCGCCGCGGGAGTCGGGCGGACGGCGCTCTCGCCAACCCGGTCAGATCCGGAAGGAAGCAGCCGTAACGAGTTCAAGCTCCGGGTCGTCCCGGCTCCCACCTCGCCCCGTTCGATGATGCGCCGGGGCAGCGGCACGGCCTTCGACACCGCCGACATGTTCGTCTACTGTTCCTTGTGATGGCAACCGAAACCGATTCCCCCGACACGCTCTCCTTCGGCCTCGGCCTGGACGAGCCACCGCAGCCCGCCAAGCCCGTCGTGGCGGCCGCAGCGCAGCCTTACCGTGTGCTGGCGCGCAAATATCGGCCACAGAGCTTCGAGGAACTGATCGGGCAGGACGCGATGGTCCAGACGCTCGGCAATGCGATCAAGCGCGATCGGCTCGCCCATGCCTTTCTGATGACCGGCGTGCGCGGAGTCGGCAAGACCTCGACTGCCAGGCTGATCGCGAAGGCGCTGAATTGCATTGGTCCCGACGGGAGCGGCGGGCCGACGATCAGCCCGTGCAACGTCTGCGAGCCATGCCGCGCGATCGCCGAAGGACGTCATATCGACGTCGTCGAAATGGACGCCGCCAGTCACACCGGGGTCGACGATGTCCGCGAGATCATCGAAGCAGTCCGCTATGCCGCGGTCTCGGCGCGCTACAAGATCTACATCATCGACGAAGTCCACATGCTGTCGAAGAATGCGTTCAATGCGCTTCTGAAGACGCTCGAAGAGCCGCCGGCCCACGTCAAGTTCCTGTTCGCCACCACCGAGGTGAACAAGGTTCCGATTACCGTCCTGTCGCGCTGCCAGCGCTTCGACTTGCGGCGTATCCCAGCGGAGAAGCTCGCCGAGCATTTTGCCGAAGTGTCGCGCCTCGAAGGCGTCGAGGTGGACCCGGAAGCGCTTGCCCTGATCGCCCGGGCTGCGGAGGGTTCGGCGCGCGACGGCCTGTCGATCCTCGACCAGGCGATTGCCCATGGCTCCGGCGGCGTCACTGCCGAGCAGGTGCGGGCGATGCTCGGCCTGTCCGATCGCGGCGCGATCCGCGGCCTGCTCGGGCTGCTTCTGGCCGGCGATGCCAAAGCCGCGCTCGACTCCTTGCGCGCGCAATATGATCTTGGGGTCGAGCCCTCGGCGGTGTTGCGCGGCCTCCTCGAAAGCGTTCACGGCATCACCCGCGCCAAGGTCGGGGGTGCCGACGACCGCGCGCAATCGGCTGAAGAGCGCGAAGCCTATGCCGACTGGTCCGGCCGCCTCTCTTACGCCTTGGTCCATCGTCTCTGGCAGTTGCTGCTGAAGGGACTCTCGGAAGTGCACAGCGCGCCGATGCCGCTCGAGGCCGCCGAAATGGCGCTGCTGCGCGTGATCCATGCCTCGGAGATGCCGGATCCGGGCGAATTGCTCCAGCGACTGGCAAATGGCGAAGCCATTCCCGCGCGTGGCGCAGCCGCGCCGGCAGCCGCGACGCCGGCAAGTGCGCCGGCTGCTGCCATTGCCCCGGCAGTCGCAGCGCCCTCGGTAGCGGCATCGGTCGTCGAGCAGGCGCCCGAACCGGTGGCTCCCGCGGCGCCGCCCGCAGCGATTGCAGAGCCCGCACCGCCGTCGGCTCCGGCTACGTACAGGGACCTCGTCGAGACGCTGGCGCTCAAAGGCAAGCCGCATCTCGCCCAGCAATTGCACGATTTCTGCGGCGTCGTTCGCTACGCACCACCGGAGATCGCGATCAAGCCGGTCAAGCCGATGTCGAGCGACCTCGTCCGCGATCTCGGTGCGGCGCTGAAGGGGCTGACCGGCGACACCTGGCAAGTGACCGCGGAAGACGGCGCGGCAGAGCCGACCCTGCTCGAGCAGGAGAAGATGGCGGCGGAGGCCGAGCGCCAGAGCGTGCTCGATTCGCCGCTGGTCAGGGCCGCGTTCGACGCCTTTCCCGGCGCCGAGCTGGCCGATTACAGTCTCGACCAACAACGGAGTGCGTGATGCCCAATCTCGATGAACTGATGAAGATGGCGCAAGAGGCCCAGGCCAAGCTGATGCAGGCCCATGAAGGTCTCGACAAGGTCGAGGTCGAGGGTGCCTCGGGTGGCGGGCTGGTCAAGGTCCGTGCCTCGGCCAAGGGCCAGATCCTCGGCATCGACATCGACGAGAGCCTGCTCCAGCCGAGCGAGAAGAACATGGTGGAAGACCTCGTCGCCGCCGCGATCAACGACGCCCGTGCCAAGGCCGACGAAGCCGCGAAGGGCGCAATGGCCGACGTCACCGGCGGCCTCCAGCTTCCCCCCGGCTTTAAGATGCCGTTCTGATCATCCCATCGAAGTGGTACTTCGATGGGATGGGGCCTCCCCGCAAGCGGGGAGGATCTTAGAGCTCGTTCGCTTCGGGCGCTGACGCTGCCTCGTCCGCGGCGGGCGGATCCGCCGGCAGCCGCTCATATTCTTCGCCGGGCAGCTCCGCCGGCTCGGCCGCAGGCGCCGGCTTGGGTGCGGTTCGCGCCTTCTTCTTCGGCGCCACAGGTTCCGCGTCACGGTTCGCCGGTGCCTTTGTCCCTTCGTAAACGCAGGCGTCCAGGCCGTCGCGCGCCACCACGCCGATGCGGCTGGTGATCGAATTGCCGTAGCGGCGGGTGAAACCCTTCGGAGCGGTGGCGCCGCGCTTCTTGGGCAGCGGCAGGACGGCGGCGATCCGGGCGGCCTCGGTGCGGCTCATCGTCGAAGCGTCGTGATGGAAGTAGCGCTGGGCGCCGGCATTGACGCCATAGGTGCCGATGCCGGTCTCCGCGAGGTTGAGATACACCTCCATGATCCGCCTCTTGCCCCACAGATTTTCGATCAGCAGGGTGAAATAGGCTTCGACTCCTTTGCGGAAATAGCCGCCGCCCTGCCATAGGAAGGCGTTCTTGGCGGTCTGCTGGCTGATCGTCGATCCGCCGCGAATGACCGATCCGCCGCGGGCGTTCCGGCGCATGGCGGCGGCGATCGCATCCTGGTCGAAGCCGGAATGGCTGCAGAACTTGCTGTCCTCGGCGGCGACGACCGCGCGCACCATGTCGCGATCGATCTCGTCGATCCCCATCCACTGGCGCTCCGCCGAGCGACCCGAAACCATGTCCCCGATCATGGTGATCGTGATCGGCGGGTTCACGAAGCGATAAAGCAGGACCCAGAGGATCGAGACAAGCAGGAACAGGAAGGCGAGCTTCAGGATCCAGCCGATGATTCGGCCGAACCAGCCGCGGCCGGACGAAGCACGGCGTCCTCCCGAACGAGGACGCGGCGAAGGGCGGGAGGCAGCGCGGGCCATCGATGTCGCGAATAGAGAAATGCCCCTCCCTGCAGAGCAGGAAGGGGCATCTCGTGGTCGGATCAGCCGGCGGTGAGCAGGCGGCGTTCGCCGGCCAGGTTCATCAGCGCCTTCTGCAGCTTCTCGAACGCCCGCACCTCGATCTGGCGGATGCGCTCGCGGCTGACGTCGTACACCTGGCTGAGCTCTTCCAGGGTCTTGGGCTCGTCGGTCAGGCGGCGCTCAGTGAGAATGTGCTTCTCACGATCGTTGAGCGCCTGCATCGCCTCGACCAGCAGCTCGTGCCGGACCTTGGATTCCTGCGCTTCGGCGACTCGCTCGTCCTGCAGCGGATCGGTGTCGACCAGCCAATCCTGCCACTGGCCTTCGCCTTCCTCGCGCAGCGAGACGTTGAGCGAGGTGTCGCCGCCCATCGCCATGCGACGGTTCATCGACACCACGTCCTCTTCCGAGACGCCGAGATCGGTGGCGATCTTGGTGACGTCTTCCGGCTTCAGGTCGCCGTCTTCGAACGCCTCGATCTGGTTCTTCATGCGACGCAGGTTGAAAAACAGCTTCTTCTGCGCGGCGGTGGTGCCCATTTTCACCAGGCTCCACGAACGCAGGATATATTCCTGGATCGAGGCGCGGATCCACCACATCGCATAGGTGGCGAGGCGGAAGCCACGCTCCGGCTCGAACTTCTTCACACCCTGCATCAGGCCGATATTGCCCTCGGAAATCAGCTCCGCGGTCGGCAGGCCGTAGCCGCGATAGCCCATCGCGATCTTGGCGACGAGGCGAAGGTGCGAGTTGACGAGCTTGGCGGCAGCCTCAGTGTCCTGATGCTCCGTCCACCGCTTCGCCAGCATATATTCCTCCTCGGGGGCGAGGATCGGAAATTTCTTGATCTCGGCGAGGTAGCGGTTGAGGCCCGCTTCGCCGCCCATGGCGGGGATCGTCGCCACGTTTCTTCCGCTAGCCATATCTACTTACTCCCTACCAGCTACGCTGTTCTGCTCTGCGCCGGTCCGTGGGGGCTCATACCGAGAGCCCGCTTAACAGTTCCTGCATATCGGACGGAATGGCGCTTTTGAACGACAAGTTTTCACGCGAGACGGGATGGATGAACCCGAGCTCTGCCGCGTGCAAAGCCTGCCTCTCGAAATTCAATCTTTTCAATAACTCACGATGGGCCGAACGGGTCCGCCCATAAACCGGATCGCCGATCAAAGGATGGCCGAGCGACGTCATGTGCACGCGAACCTGGTGCGTACGGCCGGTTTCGAGTCGGCACTCGACCAGGGCCGCCTCGCGCAACGTCCGGACCATCGCATAGTGAGTCACGGCCCGCTTGCCGCGATCACCCTCGACGATCGCCATCTTCTGGCGATTGGCCGAAGATCGGGCGAGCGGCGCATCGACCTTGCCCGCTGTCGGGTTGGGCACGCCGGCGACGATCGCCTGATAGCGGCGATCGATGCTGTGCCGCGCGAATTGCGACGCCAGCCCTTCATGCGCAACGTCCGTCTTTGCAACGACCAGCAGTCCAGACGTATCCTTGTCGATGCGGTGGACGATTCCCGGGCGCGCCACGCCGCCGATGCCGGACAAGCGTCCGGCACAATGGTGGAGGAGGGCGTTCACCAGGGTGCCGTCGTAATTGCCGGCAGCGGGGTGGACGACCATCCCGGCCGGTTTATCGACGACGAGCAGGTGCTCGTCCTCGTGAACGATCTCCAGCGCGATCGCCTGCGGTTGATTGTGCGCGGGCTCCGGTTCGGGGATCGTGACTTCGTAATCGCCGCCCGGAACGGCTTTGGATGCCGGATCCCGGACGAGTTGGCCATTCGGATCCAGTACCCGGCCGCTGCTGATCAGCGCCTTCAGGCGCTCCCGCGACAGAGTGGGCACCGCCGCCGCAAGTGCCCGGTCCAGGCGCCATCCGATGGCGTCGGTCGCGAGCGTCGCGGTGATCGTGTTTCCCCCCCGGGTCATAGGGTACCGATGTGGTGCACTGCAGCGCGATTTCAAGAGGCAGGCGCAGGGAAACGGTGCGGAGCGGGGCGCAACCGGGCTCCCCGGCAACGACAATGGCGATTGCGTGCCGTGGGCCGGCAACATTACGGCGCGCCGGCCATTCGGCAGTCCCTGCGCGACGCCGGTGACGTCATGGCCTTGCAAGGAAGCGTGCGGAGGGCCAATAGGCAGTGGAAGCCAGGGACTGGGGCACGATACGGACATGAAATCTCACGAATTTGCGAGCCTTCTTTGTTCGCGCCTCTGCCATGACCTGCTGTCGCCGGTCGGCGCGCTGAACAACGGCATCGAATTGCTTGCCGACGAGCATGATCCCGAAATGCGCGCCCGCTGTCTCGATCTGCTCGGCGAAAGCGCCCGCGCCTCGGCCAACAAGCTCAAGTTCTTCCGCCTCGCTTTCGGCGCGGCCGGGGGCTTCGGCGACGAGGTCGACACGCGCGAGGCGCGGGTGGCGATCGAAGGATTGTTCGGCGGCGAGGGCCGGGTCCAGCTCGGCTGGATGGTCGATGAGCCCACCATGTCCAAGTCGGCGCTCAAGATCCTGCTCAATCTCGTCCTCATCGCTGGCGACGCGCTGGTGCGCGGCGGGCGGCTGGACGTCGGCGCCGAACGGCATCCGTCCGGCCTCGACATCGTCGTCCGCGCCGAAGGGCCGCGGATCGTCCTCGATCCGGAACTGAAGCGCGCGCTGCTTGGGGAGAGCGACGAGCAGTCGATCGCGCCCCGGGCGGCGGCCGCCTGGCTGGTCCACTCGCTCGTCGTCGAGGCCGCCGGCGAGATCCAGGTTGCCGATCAGGAGCCGAACGTGCTCCTCATCGGTGCTGCGGTTCCGTCCGCTACTTGAGCGGCCGGCGCACGGCCGTGCGCCGAATTGCGGCCTCTGAACAGGCACAGTAAACGGCTTCTTTACTTCTCCTGGCCCATAGCAGCGCAGTAACCGAGCGCAGGGACCATGGACGATCTGATCGGCGATTTCATCGCAGAAACAAGGGAAATGCTGGCGGCCCTTGGCGGCGAAGTCGTCGCCTGGGAGGCCCAGCCGCAGGATCGTGCGCGCCTCGACGCCATCTTCCGTTTCGTCCACACGGTGAAGGGCAATTGCGGCTTCTTCGATCTGCCGCGCCTAAACGGCCTCAGCCATGCCGCCGAGGATGCACTCGCCGAGGTGCGTTCCGGCAAGCGCGCCGCCAATGGTCGCCTGGTCAGCGCCGTTCTCGCCATCCTCGACAGGATCGGCGAGCTCGTCGAGGCCATGGAGAGCAAGGAGGCGCCGCCGGAGGACGACGATTCGGCGCTGATCGCGGCACTGTCCGCAGTCGACGAGGAAGAGGTCGTCACCGCTGTCGCCTCCGCCGGCAGCAAGGCGCGCGCCCCGGCCCGCAGCATCCGTCTGTCCGTCGATCTGCTCGATCGAATGATGAACGGAGTCTCCGATCTTGTGCTCGCCCGCAACGAGCTGGCAAGGCGTTTGCGCGACTGCGCCATGGAAGTGGAGACCGAGGAAGCGTTCGAGCGGGTCTCCGCCTCGATCGCCGAGGTACGCGAAGCGATCACCCGCACCCGAATGCAGCGGATCGAGACTCTGTTCTCGCCGCTGCCGCGGATGGTTCGCGATCTCGGTTCCGCAACCGCCAAGAAGGTGACGCTCGAGATCGACGGCGGCGATGTCGAGCTGGATCGCGAGATGATCGAGATGATCCGCGATCCCTTGACCCACATCGTCCGCAACGCCATCGATCATGGTCTCGAATTGCCGGCCGAGCGGCGCCGTGTCGGCAAGGCCGAAGCCGGCCTGCTCCGGGTCAGCGCGCGGCAATCGGGCAACCAGATCCTGATCGAGATCGCCGATGACGGGCGGGGCATCGATGCCGAAGCGCTCGTCGCCAAGGCGCTCGGTCACGGCATCATCAGCCTCGATCAAGCGGGCCGCATGCCCCACGAGCGCAAGCTCTCCCTGATCTTCGAGGCGGGCCTGTCGACCGCGAAGGCAGTGACCTCGATTTCGGGGCGGGGGGTCGGCATGGATGTCGTCCGCGCGAACGTCGAGCGGATCGGCGGCCTCGTCGACGTCGACAGCGTCGTCGGTCAGGGCGTTCGGTTCACCCTGCGGGTGCCGTTGACGCTCACCATCATTCCCGGCCTGATCGTCGAAGCCGGCGGCCAGAGCTTCGCAATCCCGCGCAGCGCGATCGACGAGATCGTCCGTCTCCGTGCTGCCGGTGTCCGGGTCGAGACCCTCGCCGGAACTCGCGTCGCGACGCTGAGGGGCGATCGCTTTCCGGTCATCGGGTTGGCCGACGTGCTCGGAACCGAACAGCGCAGCGAAGCCGGCGACGAGCTTCTCGTCCTGCTGAAGACGACCGGCGGCGGCGCTTATGCGCTGGCGGTGGACCAGGTGCACGATCACGAAGAGCTGGTCGTCAAGCCGGCGTCTCCGGCGGTGATGGCCACCGGTCTTTACGCCGGGACCACGCTCGACGGCGACGGCAAGCCGGTGCTGCTGCTCGATCCGGCCGGGGTTGCAGCCCGTTCCGGAGTGTCGCTGGACCGGGTCGAGGCCGATAACGATGCCGAGGCGCTGTCGGCAGAGAGCGAGCGCCGACCGGTCCTGCTCTTCACCGCCTTCTGTGGGGCGCGCCGTGCGGTCAGCTTGCCGGCGGTGCACCGGATCGAGGAAGTCCCCGCCGCCGCCATTCAGGCCAGCGGCGGACGACTTCATATCACGCTCGGCGAGCAGATCCTGCCGCTCGCCGGCTGTGATACGGTGCCCGACCGCGACAAGGTCCATGTCCTGCGCCTCACCGATGGCGCCCGCGAGATCGCCTATGCCGTCGCGGAAGTGATGGACACCGTCACGCTCGAGGCGGCTCCAATACCGTGCCTGGAGGCGGGGGAAGTGCAGGGGGTTGCCCTCATCGCCGGCGAGCAGATTGAGCTCATCGACCTGTTCTGGATCTTCGCCAGGCATGGGACCGCTCCGCCCCAGGCCGATCGTCCGCTCTGCCTGCTGCCGCAGGAGGATCCCTGGATGGACACCTTCCTGCGGCCGCTGATCGAGAGCGCCGGCTACCGTGTGGCGCGCGTCGGAGAGGCAGCCTCGGCCGATCTCGTGATCGTCGACGAGGCCGCCGACGCGCCTGCGGTCACTGCAGCGCGGATACTCAAATTGCGCGCCAGCCCTGAGCCCGGCGGCGCCAAGGACGACAGCATTCACCGCTACGATCGCGCCGCCCTGCTCGGCGCACTCGGTAGCGCCGCGACCACCAGACGCGCTGCGCGCAAGGGAGCCTGACATGGCCGAGTTGCTCCTCATCGTCAGTCTTGCCGGAGAGCAGGTCGCGGTACGTGCCTCCGAAGTCGAATCGGTTGTCGAGATCGAGGGTCTGACGCCGGTGCCGCGCGCCGGCGGTCACGTCGCCGGCCTGACCGCGCTCCGCAGCCGCGTGCTGACCGTGATCGACTGTATGGCCGCGCTCGAACCCGGCCACAGGATCGAGGCACCGCGTGACGCAATGGTGGTCGTCGCCGATGGCCACCCTTATGCGCTGCTCGTCGACCGCGTCGAGGATGTGGTCGAGTCGGCCGGCGAGATCGCGCCGGTGCCGGCCTCGCTCTCTGCGGGCTGGGCGCGCGTGGCGACCGGATACGTACCCGCGGAAGGGCGTCTGTTCCTGCTCGCCGATGTTCATGCGCTGATCGCCGGTCCGTTGGCGGTCGCCGCATGAGCCGCTTTAATCCCGTGCTTACACTTTCCCGCCTAAGGTCGGCCAAGCGCCCGAATAGTGAGTTGAGGACATGAAGAGCTGCCTGGTCGTCGATGATTCGAAGGTGATCCGCAAGGTCGCCCGCCATATCCTCGAGACGCTGAATTTCTCTGTGCAGGAAGCGGGTGACGGCCGTGAAGCGCTTACCCGGTGCGAGGAGCATATGCCCGACGTCGTGCTGCTCGACTGGAACATGCCTGTCATGGGCGGCATGGAGTTCCTGCGAACGCTTCGTCAGCGCAGCTTCGACAGCCAGCCCAAGGTCGTCTTCTGCACGACCGAGAATGATGCGGCGCACATCCGGGCTGCCATCGATGCCGGCGCGGACGAATATGTGATGAAGCCTTTCGATCGCGAGACGCTCGAGAGCAAGCTGCAGATCGTCGGCGTCGCGTGACCAGCGCCGCTCCCGCGGCGCCCACTCCACCGATCGGACATGTGGACCGGTCGCCTGCGATACGTCTGATGATCGTAGACGATTCACCGGTCGCCCGCCAGGTGCTGTCGCGGATGCTTGGCGCTCATAGCGAATTCGAGGTCGTGCACCTCGCCGGAAACGCGCAAGAGGCGCTGGACGCCCTGGCGACGATCCCCGTCGACATCGTCCTGCTCGACGTCGAGATGCCGGGCGTGACCGGCCTCGATGCGCTGCCAGAGATCCTGTCGCGCGGCAAAGGCGCGCGAGTCCTGGTCGTCTCCTCCGCGTGCGACGAGGGCGCCGAGGCGGCGGTGAAGGCACTCGCGCTCGGCGCCGCCGATACGCTGCCGAAACCTGGTACCGGCCGCTTCGCCGGCCGCTTCTCGGAAGAGCTCGCCGAACGGCTTCGCCGCATCGGCCCAGCCACCCGCGCCGGTCAATTGCAGCCCGTCGACAGTCTGCGGCTGCGGCCTGCCTCGGAAGGGCGACTTGCCTGCCTGGCGCTCGGCGCATCGACCGGGGGCCTCCACGCGGTGACGGGTATCCTGAAGGCGCTGCCGGCGATGATCGGCGCGCCGATCCTGGTCACGCAGCATCTGCCGGCGGTGTTCATGCCGTTCTTCGCGCGCCAGATCGAAAGCGCCTGCGGCCGCACGACCCGCGTTGCCGAGCAAGGTCTGGTGCTCCAGCCGGAGGAAGTCGTGCTTGCCCCAGGCAATGCCCATCTCGGGCTGGAGCAGCAGGGCAGCCGCGTGCTGGTGCGGCTCGAAACGGCTGCGATGCCGAGCGGATGCCTGCCGTCCGTCGACGTCATGCTCGCGGCTGCGGGAGAAATATTCGGACGCGGCGCGCTCGGCGTCGTGCTGAGTGGCATGGGTCGCGACGGGCTCGAAGGCGCGCGCCGGCTGGTCGAGAGATCGGGGACGATCTTCGCTCAGGATCGCGCCACTTCGGCGGTGTGGGGAATGCCCCGCGCCGTCGCCGAAGCGGGACTCGCCTCGGCGGTGCTTCCGCCCGCCGATCTCGCCCGCAGAATCACAGCCAGGATCGAAGGTGCGACGTGGAAGTAAGTGCAGCGTCGTCCCGGGTGTTGAGCAGCCTGCTCGAACAGCGCACCGGCCAGCAACTGGCGATGAGCCGACAATGGCGGATCGAGACTGTCCTGCAGTCGCTGGTGCGCGAGCGGGGCCTCGGCTCGCTCGACCGATTGGTCCATGCGGTCGCGGCCGGCGGCGAGCCGGCGCTTGCCGACGCCGTGGTCGACGCCTTGCTCAACAACGAGACCAGCTTCTACCGGGATCGCTTGAGCTTCGAACTGCTGCTCGGGCCGGCAATGGCCCGCCTCGAAGAGGCGCGGAGCCGGGAACGGCGACTCTCGATCTGGTCGGCGGGCTGCTCGACCGGCCAGGAAGCCTATTCGATCGCGATGTGGTTCGCCGAGCGCAAGGCGCGCTGGGCCGGCTGGACGATCGACATCCTCGCGACCGACGTGTCGCGCACCGCCATCGAGCAGGCGCGGAGCGGTCTCTACTCGCAGTTCGAAGTGCAGCGAGGCCTACCCGTGACGCAGATGATCCGCTGGTTCGAGGAGAGCCCGGGCGCCAATTGGCGGATTCTTCCGGAACTCCGCCGCGCCGTGCGCTTCGAAGTGCACAGCCTGATGAACCCGGCACCATCGCCCGCGCGCTTCGACGTCGTGCTGTGCCGAAACGTGCTCCTCTATTTCTCCGATCAGGTGCGGCGGATCGTTTTCGCCCGACTGGCGGAAGCCGCCGCTCCGGATGCTTTTCTGATGCTGGGTGCGGGCGAGACGGTGATCGGCCAAACGCCGGCTTTCGTCTCCGATCCGGAGTGCCGTGGCCTCTATCGGCGCCGCGCCGATGCGGTGCCGGCCTATCGCGCCGCCTGCTGAGAGCGCTCCGTTCCGGCGACTAGGCCTTGACGAAACGGTCGCAATCGGGCCGGAAGAGGCGATGAGCGACCACATCGACTGCCCCTCGCCCAATTTCGACGAGCGGGAACTGCCGATTTCCATTCTCGTCCTCCATTATACCGGAATGGAGGATGCCTCCTCGGCGATCGCGCGGCTGCGCGATCCCGCGGCCAAGGTGTCGTGCCATTACCTCGTCTCAGAGGACGGCCAGGTGCTGAGGATGGTCGATGAGGAGAAGCGTGCCTGGCACGCGGGCAATTCGTTCTGGCGCGGGGTGACCGACATCAATTCGGCCTCCATCGGCATCGAGATCGTCAATCCTGGCCACGAGCATGGCTACCGACCGTTTCCGGAGCCTCAGATCGATGCGCTGATCCCGCTTGTTGCCGATATTCTGGACCGCCATCGCATCACCCGCGGCAACGTCGTGGGCCATTCCGACGTGGCACCGAAGCGGAAGCAGGACCCGGGAGAGCTCTTCCCCTGGGCGCGGCTCGCCAAGTTGCGGCTTGCGCTGCCCCGGCCGACCCGCAATTTGATGGATCCCAACTGGACGGATGCCGGCTTCCTGCTCGCGCTCGAACGGTTCGGCTACGACGTCTCGGATCCGCTCGCGGCCGTGGTCGCGTTTCAGCGCCGCTTCCGCCCGGAGCTGATCGATGGCGAGATCGACGGCGAATGCCGGGCGCTTCTGCTCGCGCTCCTCCTTCCCAAGCCGCGCGGGGATGACTAGATAGCCCTTGCCAGAGGGCCGGGCGGCCGCGGTCCGGCTTTGCCGGAGCGAGGAAAGTCCGGGCTCCACGGAACGACGGTGCCGGGTAACGCCCGGCGGGGGTAACCCCAGGGACAGTGCAACAGAAAGCAGGTCGCGACCGCTTCGGCGACGTGACAGTGAAAGGGTGCGGTAAGAGCGCACCGCGGCTCCGGCAACGGCAGCCGGCACGGTAAACCCCACCGGGAGCAAGACCGAATAGGGATGGCGTGGGGGCAACTCCGTGGGCTCGTTCCGCCCAATGCCGTCCGGGTTGGTTGCTTGAGGGGCGGAGCAATCCGTCCCCTAGAGGAATGGTCGCACAGGCGGGGGAACCCGCTGGACAGAACCCGGCTTATAGGCCCTCTGGCATTTTGTTTTTCCCTCCACGTCCGGGGGGCGTGGTAGCGAGAAGATATGGCTCGGCAGACGCGATCGAACGACTGGGGTTTCCCGCGCTGGCGGAGCTACGGCTCCGAGCGCGCCGCGCAGCAGGTACGGCTGTGCGATCGCGAAGGCTGCGAAGCGCCCGGTGATCGGCCCGCACCGAAATCGCCCAACAGCCCCGAGCGCTGGTATTTCTGCGAGACCCACGCGGCCGAGTACAACAAGAATTGGAACTACTTTCAGGGGCTCTCGGCCGAGGACGCTGCCCGCCGCGAGGCCGACGAGCGCCGCGGCGCCAACGGCTACAAGCAATCGAGCCATTATGCCTGGAGCGGACCGGGCGATGGCACCCGCAGCCGTGAGGAGATGCGGGCCCTCGACGTTCTGGAGGTCGAGACCGACGCCAGTTTCGACGACATCAAGGCGGCCTATCGTCGGCTGGCCAAGTTGAACCATCCCGACGTGACCCCGGGCGACGGCGAGGCGGCAGCCCGCTTTCAGGCGATCCAGGCCGCCTATGAGGTGCTTCGCAAGGCGGACGAGCGGCGCAACGCCTGAACCGCGTGCGCGGCTGCCGGGGCTCCTTGCCCTTGCGTAACGATCGCGCGCTTCCAATTTACCGGCCATGACCGACAGCACCGAATACACGCCGCCGAAGATCTGGACCTGGGACACGGAAAGCGGAGGACGTTTCGCCAACATCAACCGTCCGGTTGCCGGCCCGACCCACGACAAGGAACTGCCGGTCGGCAAGCATCCGCTGCAGCTCTATTCGCTGGGCACGCCGAACGGCGTCAAGGTCACGATCATGCTCGAGGAGCTGCTCGCGGCGGGTCACCAGGGCGCGGAGTACGA